>DASVVX010000108.1:0-30868 GCA_036386295.1 Allosphingosinicella sp. | reverse complement strand
CGGCGGCGACGGGGGCGGGGGCGTGCGCGGCGCCGCGGCCGGGGTCGGGATCACGGGGACCGCGACCGCGGCCGGCGCGGCCGGAGGCACATAGAGGGGAGGGGGCGCCGCCGGCACCTGAAGCCGATCGGCGGCGCGCATCCGAACCGCCGGAGCGGAGGGCTCGCGGCGACGCGCGTCGAGGACCGCGAACAGGAGCAGTCCGGCGGCGACGGCGCCGATCCCGATGGCGAGCCCGGACGGCCCGCCGCGCGGCCGCGCCACCACCGGCATGGCGCCCGCCTCGCCGGACAGGCGCGCGAACGGCCGCGGGTCGCCGGGGGGCTCGCGGGCCGCCATCAGCGGGCCTTCTTCCGCCGGACCCGCTCGGCGCGGGCGACGTGCCGGTCGATCCGGAAGACCAGCTTCGAGGCGACGGCGTCGATCACGAACAGATCGTCGCGCATGGCGCCGTTGACCAGCGATTCGCGCCCCTCCGCGTCGAGCGCGTAGACGGCCGGCAGGGCGCGCTCGCGGGGCCATTCGATATAGGTGTGGCGGCCGTCGTCGGCGATGCGGCTCGGGCGGAGCGCCCGGTCGCCGCTCACCCGATAGCTTCCCCGGGCTTCCGCCGTCGGCGCCTCGTCGGCGACGGATTCGGTTTCGCCGCCCGGATAGCTGAAGCGAACGGTATAGGCCATTTGCGGCGAGGGCGCGTAGAGCGGGGCAAGCTCGAACAGATAGGTTCGCGCGGTGGTCACCACCGTCATGTTGGTCGAGACGGCCTGGACCGGCTTGACGAACAGATAGTCGCCCCGCCGGTTCGGGGTGACCTGCCAGGCCCCGCTGTCGCCGACCGCGACGTTCTCGATCTGCTCGTCCGCGCCGAACTCGACGGTGATCAGATAACCGGGCGCGCCCTGCAGCAGGACGACCTGGTCGGCATTGTAGGCGACGGTCTGGATGCGCGGATCGGCGGCGGCCGCGGGCGGCTCTACCTGCGCCGCGGCGGGGACCGCCAGCGCCGCCGCGATCGCGAGCAGCCAGGCCGGCCTCAAAGCTCGGGCTCCGGAACCGCCGGCCGCGACGGCTGCACGGTCTGGGTGGTCTGGGTGGTGGTCTGGCTCGACTGGACCTGGACGGTGCCGGCCGGAACCGCCGGCTGGACCACCGGAGCCGGCGCCGGCTCGGGCGGAAGCGCCTCGGCGTCGCGCCGGTAGCGAAGCACCTGGAAGCCGAGCGGGTTGATCAGCCGGTCCTCGAGCCGCAGCGGCTCGCCGGAATAACGGTAGCGGATCACCGCGACCCAGGGCCGGGCCGGCTGGACCTGGCCGCCGGCGTCGCGCCGCACGGTGTCGAACCGGACCATGGCGACGTTGCGCCCGACCGGCGAGACGCTCTTGACCCGGGTCTCGATCACCGTGCTGCGCGGATAGAGGGCGAGCGGGCTTTGCGGGCTCGATATCTGCATCCCCGTGATATAGCCCGATCGCGCCTGCTCGGCCGACCACAGGCCGACCTTGCGGTAATCGGCCTGCAGCGTGTCGATGTCGAAGCTCTCGCGGGCGATGACGTACTGGACGAGGAAGGATTGGGTGAGGGCGGTGTCGGCCGCGACCTTGCCCGGATCGAGCGGCTCGAGCGCCTGGACGAAGCCGGTGTTGCGGTCGACCAGCAACGTATAGGGGACCACCGTCTTGAGCGGAGTGAGGGAGAGCAGCGCCAGTCCCTCGAGCAGGGCCACTGCGACGGCGGCCGAGGCGACGATCCAGGCGGTCCGCCGCGACGAGCGAAGCGCGTCCTGGCGGTCGCCGGCCCAGCTCTCCGCCTCGGCATAATAAGCGTCGAGCGCTTCGCGGCTTTGCTTGTTCATGAGGTCCGGTCCCTGCGGCCGGCCGAAGCGGAGACCCGGCTGCCGGTGCGCCGGCGGAAGCTCTGGCCCAGCCTCGGCGGAGGCGGCGCCGCCGCCCGGTCATGGACGGTGAGGTGGCGCGCGACTTGGGTCGAGGAGGCGGCCGGGGCGAACGCGCCCGGCGCGACCGGGCCCGATTCGCGCCGCTGGGTCGCCGCGACCGCGTCGGCGACCATCACCGCTCGCGAGCGGTCGGCCGCCGCCGCGGCGGGCTCGCGGACGATGCCCGCGGCGCGGAGCGTCTCGGCGCGAAGCACGGCGGGCAGCTCCGGCGAGTCCGGCCACGGCGCCGGCAGCCTCAGGCCGTAGGCCGCCCGGGCGGAGGCGATCACCACCGCCGCCAGGGCGATGGCGAAGACCAGGGTGACGGCGAAAAGCTGGATCGGGACTCCGGTGATCGGCTGCTCGGCGAGGCGGCGGGCGAGCAGGTGGTTGAGCCAGGGCTCGAGCAGCGCAAGCTCCACCCCGAGCACGATCCCGGCGCCGAGCGCCCCCAGCGCCGCCCCCCCGAGCACCCTCAGCCACCCCTCGAACAGCCCCCGTGTCCCAAGGAAAAGCAGAAACGCGATAAAAAAGGGCCCCACCGCCAGCATCAGCCCGGCGATCAGCCGTACCGCCGCCAGCGAGCCGATCGCTCCGGCCAGGAAGAGGACCCGGGCGCCGGCCATGGCGAGCGTGTCGTAGCTCTGGATCTCGCGCGAGGCCGCGGTGGGCAGGGCGGGCTGGCCGGGCTCGGCCGCGGGGGTGGTGGCGGCGCCCGCGACCGGCTGCCCGGTGCCGAGGGCGGCGAGCGCGACCATCGTTCGATCGGCCTGATCGAGTCGGGGCACGAGGCCGCCGCCCGATCCCGGAAGCGCCGAAGGCCGGCCGATCTCGGCGGCGAGCTCGGCGGGAGCGTGGAAGGCGACGTCGTAGACGAGGGTGCGGTAGGCGGTCCAGCCGGTCGCCAGGGCGAGGACGATTCCGATCTTGATCAGGGCGAGGACGCCGTCGCGGACGCCCGGTATCCGGCCGAGAAGCATCCGGTAGCCGAACAGGGCGACGAACAGGGTCAGGAAGCCGAGCAGGACCAGCGACAGCGACGAGCCCGGAGCGGCGAGGGCGCGATAGCCCTCGGCGCCGATCGTCTGCGCCTGGCAGTCGATGAAATCGAGCACGCCGCGAAGGACGGCCTCGTCGGCCGGGATGGTCTCGCAGGCCATCACGCCACCTCGAGCAGGCGCGGGATCCAGTCCGCCGGATCGTCGCCGCGCTCGGCGCGGATCTCGTCGAGCAGCCGCACCGTTCGCTCGCGTCCCGACAGGATGGTGAGCAGGTCGCGCTCGCCGGTGAGGTTGAGGCGGGCGACGACGCTGTCGGCGCCGTGCTTGATCAGGAAGCAATGGGCGCTGTCGGGGAGGGTCCGGATGAGCTCATATTCGTGCGGGGTGAGGCCGAAGCCGCCGATATAATCGTCGGCCCGGGCCTTGGGATTGGCCATGAAGATCTGGGTCGCCGCCTGCTCGATGATGGCGGAGGCGATCCGGCTCTCGAGCGCGTCCTGGGCGCTCTGGGTGGCGAAGCCGACGATCCCGTTGCGCTTCCTGATCGTCTTCTCCCAATCCTTGATCCGGCGGACGAAGATGTCGTCGTCGAGCGCCTTCCAGCCTTCGTCGACGACGATGATCGCGGCGCTCCCGTCGAGCCGCTGCTCGACCCGGTGGAAGAGGTACATCATCGCCGGGGTGCGCATCGCCGGGTCGTCGAGGATCTGGGTCATGTCGAAGCCGACCGACTCCGCGCCGAGGTCGGTCCGGTCGACCGGATTGTCGAACAGCCAGGCGCGCTCGCCCTCGCCCCACCAGGGCTTGAGCCGCGACCACAGGTCGGCGGCGTGGGGGCGCTGGCCGCCGCGGAACAGCTCGGCGAGGTAGCGAAGCCGGCGGTGCTCCGGGGGCTGGCCGAAATTGGCGTCGACCGCGTCCTTGATCCGAGCCGTCTCGTCGATGTCGGCGCCGCCGGCGAGCATCGCCAGCCAGTCGATCAGGAAGCGCCGGTTGACCGGGTCGTCCTCGAGCTGGAGCGGGTTGAGTCCGGACGGAATTCCGGAGCGGAGCAGGTCGTAGCGCCCGCCGATCGCCCGGATGAACAGCTCGGCGCCGCGGTCCTTGTCGAAGAAGATGATCCTCGGCCGAAGCTTGCGCGCCTGGGCGAGGAGGAAGTTCAGGACCACCGTCTTGCCCGATCCCGACGGCCCGATGACGGTGAAATTGCCCAGATCCCCCTGGTGGAAGTTGAAGTAATAGGGCCCCGCCGCGGTCGTCTCGAGCAGGGTGATGGCCTCGCCCCAATGGTTCCCCGAGGCCTGGCCGAGCGGGAAGTTGTGGCCGCTCGCCAGAGCCGCGAAATTCGCCGTCGAGACCAGCCCGCGGCGGGCGATATATTTGAAGTTGGCCGGGAATTGCGCCCAGAAGGCCGGCTCGAGTCCGATCTCCTCGCGCACCGCGATGATCCCCAGGTCGGCGAGCGCGGCCTGGGCTTCGGCCGCTCCCTCGTCGACCGCGGCCGGCGTGTCGCCGCGGATCGCGATCGTCATGTGATGCTCGCCGAAGCCGGCGCGGCCGGCCGCGACCTCGTCCTTGGCGGTCGCGAGGTCGGCGCGCAAACTGACCGCCTCGTCCTCGGCCGAGCGCATCCGGCGCAGCGCCAGGTTCATGCGCGAGAGGGCGGCCTGCCGCTCGACGAAGCCGAACGATTGCGACACGACCAGCTCGAAGGGGAGGCGAAGCAGCTCGTCGAGCATGCCCGGCGCGGTCTGGCCCGGATAGTCCTTGATCGAGACGAGCCCGAGGAAGCTGCGCGGCGACGGACCGGCCGGGCCCAGCTCCACCGTCTCCTGGCCGAAGCTGACCCGGCGGTAGGGCAGATAGGCGCCGAGGTCCTGCGTCGGCAGGAGGACGGGCCGCATCTCGCCATTGTAGAGCGCGGCGAGGAATTCGAGCGGCTCGGAGCAGGGCCCCTGGCGGGTCTGATAGACTCCGAGCAGGCGCGGCTCGTAGCTTCCGAGCGCGGCGATCAGGGCGTCGCGCGCCGTCTCCAGCTGGCGAAGCTCATGGGCCGTGCCGGCGGCGGCCTCCGACTCGGCCCGGCTGAGCCTGCCGCGCAGCCGGTCGAGACCCCCGACCCGGCCCTGGAGCGGGCGTCTGACCAGGGTCAGGAACAGCTCGTTGACGTAGAGCTTCTTGGCCGCCAGCCGGGCTCGCCAGGCCGAATCGAGGCGGCGCGAGAAGTCGTCGCGATAGTCGGCGGAGAGCTCGGCGTCGATCCGCCGGCGGACGATGTGGTGGTAGAGGGCGAAGCGCGACGAGCCGATCGACTGGAGCACCGAATCGCGGAGCCGCTTGCGGTAGTTGATCTCGTCGGTGTCCGCGGTCTCGAAGAGCAGGCCGCGAAGGTGGACGGTCTGCATCAGCAGGCCGTCGCGGGTCTCGATCGTATGGTCGTCGACGTGCCGCGCATAGGGCAGATGATGGCCGGCCGGCCGCTCGCGCGCGACGGGATCGCGCCGGCGGTTCAGGCCCGATAGGAATTGCATCGCCAGATCGCATGGTTCTTCACCCGCGGGCAGCGGCTGACCCGGGTGATCCAGAGGTCGAAGAAGCGCGGCTCGCGCAGGCACAGCAGCACGCCGACGAGGTGGATGACGAGCGCCGCGGCGAGCGCCCAGAGCGAACGGAAGATGAGGAACAATTCGGTCGCGATGACCGCGTTGGCGATGAAGTAGGAGTAGGTGACCCCGGCGAACATCTGCGGCCGCGTCAGGGCCACGAACAGCGGGTCGCGCTCAATTCCGTTCATCCTACTGGCCGAGGCTGGCGGTCGACTGGATCCCCGCGACGATGCTGGCCGCGCCGAACAGGATGAAGCAGCCGAGGATGACGGTGGCGCCGTAGCGCCAGTTGATCCGTCCGGTGAGCATGAGCAGGCCGACTGTGGCGACGGCGATCACCGCGACCACCGTCGCGATCGTGCCGAGCAGGGTGCCTTCCAGCCAGCGCACCGCCGCGACGATGACGCCCGAGCCGGCCGGATCGGAGAGCGAGCCCTGCGCCTGGGCGGCGGCCGACCAGGCCAGGGCGTTGAGCGCGCCACCCCAGGCGGCGACTCGGCGCCGGCCGGAATTGCGCTTCTCTTCCCGTCTCTTGGTCATTCGAGTCGCTCCCCCGCGCAATACTGCGCGGTCGCCGGGCCCTTGCCAATAGCTTACGGCCGACGCGCCCTATCGAATTGTCGCATATCTGACCATCCATACCGCCTTTCTGTCGAGCGGCCGAACCTTTGCGTAAGTCGCTACGTGTCAGCCCCTCCCCTTCAGGGGAGGGGTTGGGGTGGGGGTTGTGTGCTCGCCTCACCGGCGTCAGCGCACATTTTCTCCCACATTCCCCACCCCAACCCCTCCCCTGAAGGGGAGGGGCTTTGCGGCCCTACGCTTCGCAAGGATTATGCGAGGTCCCTGCAAGAGCGGGGAGAGGGATTATTGCAGCTCCCTGCCCGGCTGAACGTGGATACAGCCTACAGGGTGTCGCAGTCGGGGACGGCCCCGGGCCTGCGCGCCTCGCGGTCCTCGAGGCAGGCCCGGAAGCGCCGCCAGGCCTCGTCGCGGCCGATCCCGCGGCGCTCGGCGATCGCGTCGATCACCCAGGGACGGACGCTGAACAGCCGGCTGCTCTGCGGCACACCGACGTGGATGAGCGGAGCGCCGCCGCATCGCGAGCGCAGCTCGGCGACCATCGGCATCGCCTCCGAAGCCCCGATCGGCCCGCCCCAGCTGAATTGTTCGCCGATTCGGCCGAGGTGGCGCGGCTCGGGCCCGCGGGTGCGGAGCGCGATACGGCCCGATTCATCGAGGCCGATGGCCACCTCGCGCGCGAAATAGGCGAGCCGGTCGGGCTGGTCCGGGCCGGTGACGTAGAGGCAGCCGTCGCGCATCACGATCCGACCGCCGAGCAGCGCCTGGTTGGTTGCCCCGAGCGCCCGGTCGCTCTGTGGGAAGATGCGAAGCAGGGGGCGGACCGCCTCGGCGACCGGCGGCCCGGCCACCGGCTCGGCGAAGCGCAGCCTGATCGCGTCGGGCGGCCGCCAGCCCTCGCGTTCGGCGACGACGCGATATTCCGCCTCGCTGACGACAAGGTCGACCGCGACCTCGCCGAACGTGGCGTCGGAGCCGTGGCCGCCGAGCAGCCGATGCTTCGAGAAGCGCTCGATCCAGGGCGCAGCGATCGCCCGAAGCTCGTCCTGGCTGTAGCGCGCCGCCGCCGCCCTGAAATGCGGGTTGCGCGAATATCGGGCCAGCGTCGCGCCCGGCGCCCGCTTGAAAAAGAAGACATAGGCCCAGTCGGGGCTGTGGACCATCCTCGCGTCGGTGAAATTGCCCTTCTCGCGAGCCCTGAGGGTCCGGAGCAGCCGCTCGAACTGCGGCCGCGCGGCCCTTTGCTCGGCCAGCCTCTCGGCCGCCTCGGTGTCGCTAATTCCCGCCAGCCGGGCATAATAGCCGGCCTCGTCCTTCGGCCTGTTCTCGGACGGCGGCGGCCGGTCGGGGAAGGGGGAAGGGGGCGCCGTCTCGATCGTCGCGAAGCCGCTCGGCTCCAGCCTTGCATCGGGCGGAAGGGCGGCCGCATCCGCCGTGCCCCCCGCCAGGGCGGCCAGCGCCGCCAGCGCGAATCCGCTTTTCCTCGATTTCACGATCCGGCTCCTTTCCGCGCCCCGGCGCGAAGAGGAGCACGGTCCGCCTTGCTGGCGGCTGAAGGGCGTCAGCGCGCCGGGAACCAGCTCTTGGCGCCGGTCGGGTCGGCCGGCTCGCTCTGGCTGGTGAGCCGGGCGACGACCTGCGCGAACGTGCCTTCGACCGCGACCCGGTGCTCGCCGAAATAGATGTCGGTGAACGGGCCCGAGGCGGTTCGGATGTGGGTGATCCGGTCCGGGTTGATCGCCACCTCGCCCGGCTCGCCGCCCTTCTTCATGATGATCAGCTTCACGATCGGCTACGCTCCGACTGGCCCGGCGTCCGCTCTAGCGGCATCGGGTTAACTAGGGGTTTGTACGAGCTTGAACGGCGGCCCGGCGCCGTGGACATTTTGGCGAGAATTCCCGCCGTCAGAGCGGGGCGGGGACGGGCAACGAGGGGCCATGGGTAAATGACGATGTATGTGTACAGCACGGCCGGCGAGCCGCTCGGCTTCCTGTTCGAGACGACCATCTTCGCCCTCGACGGGACGCCGCTGGGCCGGGTCGTCGGCTCGCGCGTTCACCGCTTCGACGGCGGCTATGCCGGGGAATGGTTCCACCAGATGGTCGTCGACCGGGAGTCGGCCCGCCCGCGCTCGATCCCCCCGGTCGCCGTCCCGGCGCCGCGAGCGCCGGCCTCGATCTCCTGCTGGCGCCGCCACGTCGCCGACTACGGCGCCCATGTCGACGCCTTCGACCGCCTGCTGGCGCCGGCGGAGGCTTACCCGATCGCCGCCGAGTAGACCCGAACCGTCATGCTGAACTTGTTTCAGCATCCAGTTCTCCGCGTCCCGGGCGGGCGACCCGCGGGACCCTGAAACGCGTTCAGGGTGATGAAGTGGGTGACGAAGAGCCCGCTCACCTGCCATGCTGGCCGTCATGAGCCCGGTGCGCATCCTTCATGCCCATTCGACCTTCGGCCGCGGCGGCAAGGAGGGGCGGGCGGTCCAGCTGATGAACGCCTTCGGCCCGGCGGCCGAGCATGAGGTGATCTCGGCCTTGCCGGAGCTCGGCGCCCGCGAGGCGCTCGCGCCCGGCATGGCCGTTGTATTTCCGCAGGACGCGCCGGCGCTCTCCGGCCGGCCGGGCCTGGCGCGGCTGTTCCGGCTCGCCCGCTACATGCGCGGTTTCGATCTCGTCCTCACCTACAATTGGGGCGCGTTCGACGCGGTGATGGCACGCTATCTGTTCGCCAGGGGGATGAACCTGCCGCCGCTCGTCCACCACGAGGACGGCTTCAACGAGGACGAGGCGGGCGAGCTCAAGACCCGGCGCAACCTCTACCGCCGCCTGGCCCTGGGCGCCGCCCACCGGCTCGTCGTTCCGTCGGTTCGGCTCGAGACGATCGCCCGCAAGGCCTGGGCGCAGCCCGCCGGGCGGGTGGAGCGGATCGCCAACGGCATCGACACCGGCCGCTATGCCCTGGCGCCCTCCGCGCCGATCCCCGGTCTCGAGGATCGGCCCGGCGAGGTGGTGGTCGGCACCGTCGCCGGCCTTCGCCCGGTCAAGAACCTGCCCCGGCTGGTCCGTGCCTTCGCGGCGATGACGATGAAGTCGGCCCGGCTGGTCATCGTCGGCGCCGGCCCGGAGAGCGAGCGCATCGCCGCCGAGGCTCGGCGGCTCGGCGTGGGCGACCGCCTGGTCATGCCCGGCTTCCTCGCCGATCCGGCGCTCTGGATCCGCCGCTTCGACGTCTTCGCTTTGTCCTCGGACTCCGAGCAATTCCCGATCTCCCTGGTCGAGGCGATGGCCGCCGGGCTGCCCGCGGTCGCCACCGCGGTCGGCGACGTCGCCGCGATGGTCGCCGACGACAACAAGCCGCTGATCGTCGAGGCCGAAGACGAAGCGGCCTTCGCCGCCGCGCTTGACTCTCTGGCCGAGCGCCCCGATTTGCGCCGGGCGATCGGCCGCGCCAACCGTGAGAAGGCCCGCGCGCAGTATGACGAGACGGGGATGATCGCGCGTTACGCCCGTTTGTACGAGGAAGCCATTAGCCGTCCCGGAGCGTTGCTTATCCTATGATATGAATCTTGGCGCTTTTGCCGCCGATCAGGGGTATATCCGCTCTCGTTTTTTTTGGAGAAACGCGTGTTCAAGGGTTTGAAGCCGATCCTCTACGGCGGCCGCGAGGTGTGGCCCCTCGTCGAAGGGGGCAAGGGCGTGTCGGCGACCAACCATGCGAGCTCGGGCGCCTGGGCCGCCGCCGGCGGCATCGGCACCGTCTCCGCGGTCAACGCCGACAGCTACGATCCCGAGGGCAAGATCATCCCCCAGGTCTACCATGCCCTCACCCGCCGGGAGCGGCACGAGGAACTCGTCCAATATGCGATCGACGGCGCCGTGGCCCAGGTGCAGCGGGCCTATGACATCGCCGGCGGCAAGGGTGCGATCAACATCAACGTGCTGTGGGAGATGGGCGGCGCCCAGCGCGTCCTGCACGGGGTCCTGGAGCGGACCAAGGGCCTCGTCACCGGGGTAACCTGCGGCGCCGGAATGCCCTACAAGCTGTCCGAGATCGCCGCCTCCTACGGAGTCAGCTATCTTCCGATCATCAGCTCGGGCCGGGCCTTCCGGGCGCTGTGGAAGCGCGCCTATTCCAAGGCCGCGGAATGGCTCGCCGCCGTCGTCTACGAGGATCCCTGGCTTGCCGGCGGCCATAACGGCCTCTCCAACGCCGAAGACCCGCTCAAGCCCCAGGATCCCTATCCCAGGGTCAAGGAATTGCGCGAGACGATGCGCGAGGGCGGAATCCCCGACAGCGTCCCGATCGTCATGGCCGGCGGGGTCTGGAACCTCAGGGAATGGGAGGATTGGATCGACAATCCCGAGCTCGGCCAGATCGTCTTCCAGTTCGGTACCCGGCCTCTGCTCACCAAGGAAAGCCCGATCCCGGAGGGCTGGAAGCAGCGGCTGATGACGCTCGAGGAGGGCGACATCCTCCTCCACCGCTTCTCGCCGACCGGTTTCTACAGCTCGGCCGTGCGCAACCCCTTCCTGCGCAGCCTCGAGGCGCGCTCGCACCGCCAGATCGCCTTCACCAAGGAGGAGCTGGGCGACCATTGCTTCCAGCTCGACGTCGGCGTCGGCAACAAGAAGAATTTCTGGGTGACCCGCGGCGACCTGCTCCACGCCCGCGAATGGTTCGCCCAAGGCTTCACCGAGGCGCTCAAGACCCCGGACGAGACGCTCGTCTTCGTCACTCCGGAGGAGAAGGTCCAGATCCGCAAGGACCAGGCCGACTGCATGGGCTGTCTCAGCCAGTGCGCCTTCTCGTCCTGGGCGGACAATGAAAAGAACACGACCGGGCGGCTCGCCGACCCGCGCAGCTTCTGCATCCAGAAGACCCTCCAGGACATCGCCCACGGCGGGCCCGTCGACCAGAATCTGATGTTCGCCGGGCACGCCGCCTTCCGCTTCAAGAGCGACCCCTTCTATTCGAACGGCTTCGTTCCGACGGTTAAACAGCTGGTCGACCGCATCCTGACGGGGGACTGACCCCCGCGACGGTCAAACTACCCGGTCCGGCAAGTCCCGTCCCTCGGCGAAGGCGACGAGGTTGGCCAGCACCTTCTCGCCCATCGCGGTCCGGCTCTCGAGCGTCGCCGAGCCGAGATGCGGCATGAGGACGACGTTGGGCAGGGCGATCAGGCGAGGGTCGACCCGCGGTTCGTCCGGATAGACGTCGAGCCCGGCGCCGGCGAGGCGCCCCGCCGCGAGGGCTTCGATCAGCGCTTCCTCGTCGACCAGGTTGCCGCGCGCGGCGTTGATCAGCCAGGCGTCGGGGCGCATCAGCCCGAGGCGGCGGCGGTCGATCAGATGGTGCGTCTGCGCCGCGTAGGGCGCGTTGAGGCTGACCACGTCCATCTCCGCCAGCATCGCGTCGAGATCCGGCCAGTAGGGCTGCTGCGCGCCTTCCGCCGGCCGGCGGTTGTGATAGTGGACCGCCATTCCGAAGGCCTCGGCCCGCCGCGCCACCGCCCGGCCGATCCGCCCCATGCCGACGATTCCGAGCGCCTTGCCGGTCAGGCTTCGGCCGAGCTGGTCGGTCGGGCCCCAGCCGCGCCACAGCCCGCCGCGAAGGATCCGTTCGCCCTCGCCGAGCCGCCTCGCCGCCATCAGCACGAGGGCCATGACGAGGTCGGCGGTGTCCTCGGTCAGCACGCCCGGCGTGTTGGTCACCGCGATTCCGCGCGCCCGCGCCGCCTCGAGGTCGATATTGTCGGTTCCGGCGCCGAAATTGGCGATCAGCTTCAGCCGCTCGCCGGCGCCTTCGACCAGTCGGGCGTCGATCCGGTCGGTGACCGCCGGCGCGAGCGCGTCGCAGCGGCGCATCGCCTCGCCGAGCCGGGCCCGGTCGAACGGCGCGTCGGCGGGGTTGAGCTCCGCCTCGAAGCGCTCCGCCAGCCGTTTCTCCACCGCCCCGGGCAGCCTGCGGGTCACGATCACCTTCACCCGTCCCGCTTGGCGACATCCTCGGCGAGGCGTCAAGGCACAACCCCGTTGAACCCCGGGCCCGCTCCTGCCTAAGAGACGATGAAGGAGGCAGCGCGATGGCGAGGAACGGCATGCTTGCGGCGGTGCTCGGGCTCGGGCTGGCGGTGGGCCCGGCGCAGGCCCAGGACGACCGGCCGACTCCCTATTGGGCGTCGATCAGCGCCGGCAAGGCGCTGATGCGCACCGGGCCGGGCCGGAATTATCCGGCGACCTGGCTCTACGTCCGCGCCGACCTGCCGATCCGGGTGATCGAGACCTACCCCAACTGGCGCAAGGTGAGCGACCCGGACGGGACGACCGGATGGATGCTCCAGCGGCTGCTCAGCGACACGAGGACCGCGCTCGTCACGGGCTCGGAGCCGCGGCCGATGCGCCAGGATCCGGCGCCGGACTCGCCGGTCCGCTTCCTCGCCGAACCGGGCGTGGTCGGCCGGCTCTCGAAATGCGCCGGCGGCTGGTGCCTGCTCGATGTGCGCGGCCGGCAGGGCTATATCCGAACCGACCAGTTCTGGGGCCTCGACCCCGGCGGCACCCTGGAGTAGGCAGGGCAATGCGCGCATTCAGACTGGACGAGTTCACGAGCCGAGAGGGCGATGTGTTCGACCTCCTGCTCGGCGACAAGACTCTGCCGTTGAGCCTTGCCCGGGTGCGGACCCTTCCCGATACCGGGCGGGAGGGCGGCGCCTTCGTGCTCGACTGGGAAGGCCCGTACGAGCCGGTCCTGCCGCAGGACATCTACACCCTGCGCCACGGCGACGAGACGTTCGAGATGTTCATCGTCCCGGTCGCCCAAAGCCGCGACGGCACGAAATACGAGGCGGTGTTCAACTAGCGCGTCCCCGATACGGGTCTTCGCCAAGCTCAGCCCCTGCTCAGGATGAGCGGGTTCGAGTTCCTCCCCGCTCATCCTGAGTAGCCGGTGAGCCTGGCGGACCCGCGTATCGAAGGACGCTTACCTCTCCGGCCGCCATTCCATCAGGTCGTAGACGCCGTGCTCGTCGATCTTGGCGAAGCCGAGGCGAAGATAAAGCCGCATCGCCGGATTGTTGCGCTCGACGTGGATGGTGAGTGACTTGCCGGCGGCTGCGGCCATTTCCAGCAGGTCGGCGAGGATCGCGGTCCCGACGCCTTCGCCGCGGCCTTGCGGCAGCAGGGCGATGTCGATCAGCCGGAACTGGTCCGACCATTCCTCGATGAACAGCCGCCCGATCGCCTCGCCGCCGCGCTCGATCACCAGCCACTCCGCGTTCGGGTAGGTGCGCCGATAGTGCTGATGCTGCGCGTTGGCCTGATGGCTGAGGAACTGCAGCTGCATCTCCTCCGGCCAGCCGGCCGCGGCGACCTCCTCGAGCCGGGTCGAGGCATAGACCGTCGCGAGGAAGGAGAGATCCTCGTCGTTCGAAGGGCGATAGGAGACGCCCAGCGCGGCGGCTGCGCGCAGCGGCGGCGGCATCAGCTCAGTTGAAGATGGCTTGCAGCCGCCGGCCGCCGCACTGGTCGCCGCAGGCGCTGAAATAGATCTTCATGTCGCCCCCGGCGGAATGGCTGACGTCGAGCATCTGGTCGCCCGGCGGGAGGCTGGAGCCCGCCGATTCGAACACCGCGACGAAGGCGCCTTCGCGAAGCCCGGCGGGGCGGCGCCCCGGCGAGCGCAGCGGGGTCACCTCGGCGAGCCGGGCGACTCCGCCGGCAAGCGCGAACTCGGTGCCGACCTGGCGGCTCCATTCGTCGGCGCCGGCGCCGGCGAGCGAGGTGAACTGGCGATCCCACCAGCTGCCCTTCGCCCCCGGCTTGCGGGTCCAGCTCAGTTGAAGGGCCGGCGCCGCGAGAGCCCCCACTGCGGCGACGCCGAAACCCAGTCCCGCCAGCAGCCCGCGGCGGGTGAAGCGGGATGATTTCTCCCTGGTCATGTCGGGGCCCCCCGTTGTGAATTATGGCCGCGGCGGGAACACTCCCTGCAACGCGATGCAGTAATTGAGCGTCAGATAAGGCTGGAGATTGTTGTGCGGCAGGCTTCCGCCCGCGATCGGCAGCGCCTGGAAGGCGAGCTGCTGAAGGCCCTGGCCCTGGGCAAACGCGGCATAAGCGGAGCCGTTGACGCTTCTGGCGAGGGCGGTCTGGGTGCTCGGCGCCGCGGTCGTCGAGACCACGCCCACCGCGAAGGCGGTGTGGTTGTGGGCCGGCATCTCGCTCTCGAGAAGGGTGACGGAGTCCGCGCCTCCCATCTCGCCCAGGTCGCGCAGCGACAGACCCTGGCCCTGACCGGGATGCATGGCGGAGGCGCCCTGCAGGTTGGGCAGGGCGAAGGTCGACTTGCCGTCGCCGCCATAGGTCGTGCCGAGCAGGGCGAAGAGCGCCGTGTTTTGCGAGATGGGCATTATCTGCCCGTTGCAGAAGGCCCAGCCCTTGGGCGGGAAATTGAAAGGAAAGATGCGGATCTCAGCGACGAAAGGATCGGCCACCGTGGGTCCTCCTAATCAATTGGGGTTCGGGAAAAGCCCGAACAGCGAGATGATGTAGTTGATGCAGAGGAACGGCTGCATGTTCTCGTGCGGCTGGCTGCCGCCGGTCACGCTGACCGAGTTGACGTTCATCGCCGAGTTGGGCGGAGTCGCGTTCGGCCGGTAGATGCTGACCGGCGACTGCGCGGCGAGCACGGCATTGCCGGCAATGAGCTGGTTGCCCGAGTCGTTCGTCGCCACCAGCGGATGGGTGTGCGACGGGATCTGCTGGATGGACAAGGTGACCTCCTCGACCCCCGACATCTCGGCGATCGTATAGGTCGTGCCGCTGGTCGCGGTGCCCATGTGGATCGGGATCCGGCTCTGCAGGTTCGGAAGGTTGAAACTGCTTTCGCCGTCGCCCCCGTAGGTGGTGCCGATCAGCTGGAAGAGCGTCTCGTTCTCCGAGATCGGCAGTTGCTGGCCTGAGCAGAACAACCACCCGGCGGGCGGGAAGTTACCGGCGAACATCCGGATTTCACCGACATATGGCTGAGCCATGTTTAAGCCCCCTCAATTTTGCGACGGGAAGATGCCCTGCAGCGCGATGCAGAAGTTGAGCACCAGATATGGACACATGTTGGTGTGCGCCTGGCTGCCGCCCACGTTCGAGATGGTCCCGGCGAGCAGCGGCGTCAGGTTGGACGCGCCGCGGTAGCCGTTGTTGAAATTCGCCAGCAGGTTGCCCGCCGGGATGTTCAGGTCGGCATCCTTGTTCGCGGCCTGCATGAAATGGATGTGCGCCGGCATCTGCTGCTGGGTGAGAGTCACCGATTCGGACCCGGCGGCCTCGCCGAGCGTGTGGCCGTTGCCGACGTGCATGGCCGCTCGGCCGCGCAGGTTGGGCAGCCCGAACGTCGTCTGCCCATTGCCACCGTAGGTGGTGCCGAGCAGTGCGAAGAGCGCCTGATTTTGATTGATGGGCAGAAGCTGCCCGTTGCAGAAAGCCCAGCCTTTCGGCGGAAAGTTGAACGAAAACAGCCGGATTTCCGACAGAAACGGCTCAGCCATATGCAGCGTCCCCCCTGTCGCAAGGGATACATGAATTCTGGCCATCATCAACCGTTTCGGACCAAATATTTTTCGCCACTTTTCACGAGTCGTCTTTGCGTCTCCTCTCGAAAATCGATGACTAGTGTTGCAGTTTGCGGGCTGTATTGCCAACGAAGGCCATGTCCGAATCCCCGCCGCCGCCTTTGCTTCGACTCGCTCCAACAGCCCTTTTTCTCGATTTCGACGGCACTTTGGTCGAACTGGCCGACGCCCCCGGAGCGATCGCCGTTCCGAGCGGCCTCAAGCCGTTGCTCGACCGGCTGGCGGAGCGGCTCGACGGACGCCTCGCCATCGTCAGCGGCCGGGCCATCGACGACCTCAGCGGCCATCTCGACAGCTGCGCGGCGGTGCTGTCGGGCTCGCACGGGGCGGAGCTGCGCTACGCCGACGGCCGGCGCGTTCCGGTCTCGGCGCCGCCGGGCCTCGCCGCCGCGCGCGCCGAGATGCATCGGTTCGCCGCCGGTTCGGCGGGCCTCCTGGTCGAGGACAAGCCCGCCGGAGTCGCTCTCCATTACCGGCTCGCGCCGGAGCGGGAGCGCGCGGTGGCCAATTTCGTCGCGGACCTGGCCGGCCGGAGCGGGCTGGTGCTCCAGCTCGGCAAGATGGTCGCGGAGCTTCGTCCGGCGGGCGCCGACAAGGGAGCGGCGCTTCGGCGACTGATGGCGGAACCTCCCTTCGCCGGCGCGCGTCCTGTGTTCGTGGGCGACGACCTGACCGATGAGCATGCGTTCGAGGCCGCCGCCGAGCTCGGCGGCGAGGGGGTGCTGGTCGGTCCTGCGCGGTCGACGGCGGCGCGGTGGCGGCTGGACGACGTCGCCGCGGTGACCGCCTGGCTGGAAGCGGCGGCGCGTGGCTGACCTGTCGCTCTGGCCGATCGGCAATTGCCAGGTGAGCGCGCTCGTCGACCGCGAGGCCGGCTTCGTCTGGGGCTGCGCGCCCCGGGTCGACGGCGATCCCCTGTTCTGCTCGCTGCTCGAGCCTTCCGGCGACAGCGTCCTGCCGAGAGGAGAGTGGCGGATCTCGGTCGAGAACCAGGTCGCCGCCGAGCAATCCTATCTGAGGAACACGCCGATCCTCACCACCCGGCTGACCGACGCCGACGGCGGGGTCGCCGAGATCTTCGATTTCTGCCCGCGCTTCGAGCGGTCCGGGCGGATGTACCGGCCGGTCGCCTTCGTCCGGATCGTCAGGCCGCTCGAGGGCGCCCCGCGAGTCCGAGTCAGGCTCAACCCGGCGACGGGCTGGGGCGGGCGCGACGCCGAGCGGACCAGCGGCACCAACCACATCCGCTATCTCGTCGAGCAGCAGCCGCTCCGGCTCACCACCGACGCGCCGGTCGGCCACCTGCTCGACGGCCGCGCCTTCCGGCTCGAGCGCAACCTTCACTTCTTCCTCGGCCCTGACGAGCCGTTCGTCGGCCATGTCGGCCAGACTCTGGCGGCGATGCTCCACCAGACGGCGGACGAGTGGCGGGGCTGGGTGCGCGGCCTCGCCATCCCGCTCGAATGGCAGCGGACGGTTATCCGGGCGGCGATCGCGCTCAAGCTGTGCCAGCATGAGGAGACGGGCGCGATCGTCGCCGCTCTCACCACCTCGATCCCGGAGGCGCCGGGAAGCGGCCGCAACTGGGACTATCGCTACTGCTGGATCCGCGACGCTTATTATACGGTCCAGGCGCTGAACCGGCTCGGGGCCCTCGACGTGCTGGAAAACTATCTCGGCTACCTCAGGAACATCGTCGACGACGCCCAGGGCGGCCATATCCAGCCCCTCTACACGGTGTCGGGCGAGGCGAAGCTCGAGGAGCGGGTGGCGGAGGCCCTGGCCGGTTATCGCGGCATGGGGCCGGTCCGGGTCGGCAACGCCGCCTATGCGCAGGTGCAGCACGACGCCTACGGGCAGATCGTTCTGTCCAACGTCCAGGCCTTCATCGACGAAAGGCTGTTCCGCAAGGCGACGGAGGCGGACTTCCAGGCGCTCGAGAAGATCGGCGAGCGGGCCTGGGAGGTTCACGACCAGCCGGACGCCGGCCTCTGGGAATATCGCACCCGCAGCGCGGTCCACACCTACAGCGCGGTGATGAGCTGGGCGGCCTGCGACCGGCTCGCCAACGCCGCCGACGTCCTCGGCCTCGACGACCGCGCCGCCTTGTGGCGGGACCGGGCGGCGGCGGTCCGAGCCCGAATCGAGGGCGCCGCCTGGCTCGCGAGCGACGAGCGGTTCGCGGCCACCTTCGGCGGCGACGAGCTCGACGCGAGCCTGCTGCAGCTCGTCGACATGCGCTTCCTCGAGCCGCAGGACCCGCGCTTCCTCGCCACCTTCGAGGCGGTCGAGAAAGGGCTGAGGCGGGGCGAGCACATGCTTCGGTACGCCGCCGAGGACGATTTCGGCCTCCCCGAGACGGCGTTCAACTTCTGCACCTTCTGGCTGATCGAGGCGCTCCACCTCGCCGGCCGCGAGGCGGAGGCGCGCGAGCTTTACGAGCATATGCTGGAGCGGCTGACGCCGGCGGGCCTGCTCTCGGAGGACACCGATTTCGAGACGGGCGAGCTGTGGGGGAACTACCCGCAGACCTATTCGCTCGTCGGCCTGATCAATTGCGCCGTGCTCCTGTCGCGGCCATGGAGCGCCGTGAGATGAGGAACACGTCATCCCAGCGGAGGCTGGGATCCCAGCGAGAACCTGCAACCGCGCCTTTCACCCCCTGGGGCCCCAGCTTTCGCTGGGGCGACGAAAAACGATGAGCCGGCTGATCGTCATCTCGAACCGGGTGTCGAAGCCGCAGGGCGAGGGGCAGGGGGCCCAGGGCGGGCTCGCCGTCGCCCTCGCCGCCGCGCTTCGCGACCATCGCGGATTGTGGTTCGGCTGGTCGGGGGAGACGGCCGAGACCTTCACCGGCCATATCGACCTGCAGCGCCACGACGGGGTCACCACCGCGACGATCGACCTCGAGGAGCAGGACGTCGAAGAATATTACAACGGCTATGCCAACCGCACCTTGTGGCCGCTCTTCCACTACCGGATCGACCTCGCCGAATATGACCGAAGCTTCGCCGGCGGCTACGAGCGGGTCAACACCCGCTTCGCCGAGACGGTGGCGCCGCTGATCGATCCCGACGATCTCGTCTGGGTCCACGACTATCACCTGATCCCGCTCGGCCAGCAGCTGCGCGAGCGCGGCGTCAAGAACCGGATCGGCTTCTTCCTCCACATCCCCTGGCCGCCGGCCCGGCTGATGGTCTCGCTGCCCTTCCACGAGGGCCTGGTGCTGTCGATGCTGGCCTATGATGTGATCGGCTTCCAGACCGAGGAATGGCTCGACAGCTTCCGCCACTATGTCGAGCGCGAGCTCGGCGGCCATTGCGACGAAGACGGCTTCATCCATGTCGGCGAACGCTCGGTCCATGCCGGCGCCTATCCGATCGGGATCGACTATTCCGAGTTCGCCAAGGCGGCGGCGAGCGAGCAGGCCAAGACCGCGTTCGAGCGGATGCGGGTCAGCGCCGCCGGGCGGCGCACCATCATCGGGGTCGACCGGCTCGATTATTCCAAGGGGCTGGAGGAGCGCTTCCTAGGCTACCGCCGCTTCCTCGAGGACCATGAGGACCGCCAGGGCGAGGTCTTCCTCCTCCAGATCGCTCCCCCCTCGCGCGGCGAGGTCGCCACCTACGAGGTGATCCGCGAGCGGCTCGACGAGCTGTCGGGCCGGATCAACGGCGAGTTCGCCGAGGTCGACTGGGTACCGCTGCGCTACGTCAACCAGGGCTACAGCCGCGAGGACCTGGCCGGCTTCTACCGAGCCGCCGAGATCGGCCTGATCACGCCGCTGCGCGACGGCATGAACCTCGTCGCCAAGGAATATGTCGCCGCCCAGGATCCCGAGGATCCCGGAGTCCTCATCCTCTCCCGCTTCGCCGGAGCGGCGCTCCAGCTGACCGACGCGATCCTGGTCAATCCCTACTCCAAGGAGGAGATTTCGGACGCCATCCTGCAAGCGCTGGAAATGCCGAAGGAAGAGCGGATCCGCCGCTGGCGGGGGATGAACGAGAGCGTGAAGCGCCAGGACGTGCTCGCCTGGCGCCGCGGCTTCGTCGAGGCGCTGGAGGCGAGCGGCGAGGACTGAGCGGCGCGTGTCCGGATCCGGACGAAGTGGACGACTTGGACGCGACGGCGCGCCAGCGAAGGCGGGGTCCGGCCGAAGCGTCGGGACTGGATCCTGGCCTTCGCCGGGAAGCGATCCTGCGCGAGCGCCGTCGGGCTATTCAGGCCCCTCCTTTTCCGCTGTGACGGAACTCGAGGGGATTCAAAGAGCGACTTGCCTTGATCGGGAACATATCACGAACATACCTTCCCGGTCAACCCCGTAGACAAAAAAACCCCTCCGGCCGATGAGGGCCGGAGGGGCGAATTGGCGGCCGCCCGTGGGGGGATGGACCGCTGAGCTCGGGAAAAAGGCTAGTGCTTGTGGCCGACGAAGAGCACGTCGGTGATGACCTTGCGGCCGTTGCCGAGATCGCGAACGAACGTGTGGTCGCCGATCTGCCGGCCCCAGTCCGCGCGCGAATTGCCGATCGGCGCCATGTTGGGCTCGCTCTCGGGCAGGTTCGCCGCGGCGTGGACGTGCGAGTAGATCGACGCCAGCTGGTTGTAGTCGTGCTGGTCGGGATGCTCGTTGCCCGACGGGACGTTGGTATATTCCATGCACGAATTGGTCGCGTCGGTGTTGAAATCCTCGTCCTGGTGGGCGAGGCCGTAATCGTGGCCGATCTCCTGGCAGGTCACCGCCGCGCGCCAGGCCGTCGTGTTGTACGGGCTGCCGACATAATAATAGCTGTCGTTGAGCTTGGTGGTGCCCTGGCTGATATGGCCGTCGGCGGCGAGCCAGATCGACGCGATGCCGAGCCAGCCGGTGCTGCCGTAGGAATAGTTGCAGACCTCGATCCGGCCGGCCTTCGGGGCGCAGGTGCTCGGCGTGGTCATTCCGGTGACCTTCGAGCTCTGGATGTAGGTGGAGGCGTTCCAGTCGTTGACAGCGGTGGTGAGGTAGCTGTCCCAGTTGGAATTGACGTTGTCGCCGACCGGCGGGCTGATCTGGGTGGTGGTGCGCTTCCAGTGATAGCCGTTCCAGCTGTGGACGGCGAAGACCGGGGTGGCGACGAGGCTGGCCGCGGTGGCGAAACCCGCGATCTTCAAGAGTGCCGACCTGCTGCGCCAGCTTCCTTTAATATGATGCATGATGATCCCCTTCGTTGAATACAGCATCCAGGAGGAAGTGAACTCGGCTGCCGCTGACCACGGAAAGCAGAACTACTCGCCCCTTTTAGCGTCTTCTCTACTTGGAAAGACGCGGCGGCGGTGACCGGAGTCGCCGTCGGTCCCGGTACAAAACATGATCCCGCGGCAAAGTGCAAGTGTCTGGCCAAGGGCGCTTTTTACGGGAACTACGAGGTTCCGGCCGATCGCCGCGCGCCGCGCAGAGAGCAAAACGTCCCTTTTCGACATTACTTGCCGCCGGCCGGATTTTAGTCCGAAACAGATCAATCGCCGCGGCTGTAGCCACCGGCGCCCGAACGGCATGAAAAAGCCCCTCCAGTCCTGGCGGACCGAAGGGGCTCGTTCTCACCGGTTCGCCCGAAGGCGGCCGATATTAGTGCTGGTGGCCGACGAAGAGGACGTCGGTGATCACCTTGTTGCCGTTGCCGAGGTCACGGACGAACGTGTGGTCGCCGATCTGACGGCCCCAGTCCGCGCGCGTGTTGCCGACCGGAGCCTGCGACGGCATCGTCCTCGAAGGCGCCGCGGCGGCCGCGGAGTCGAGGTGGTTGTAGACCGACAGCAGCTGGTCGTAATCGTGCTGGTCGGGATGCTCGTTGCCGGCCGGAACGCTGGTATATTCCATGCACGAGCTGGTCGCGTCGGTCGAGAAATCCTCGTCCTGGTGACCGAGGCCGTAATCGTGGCCGATCTCCTGGCAGGTCACCGCCTGGCGCCACGCCGGCGTGTCATACTGGCTGCCGGTGGCGTAATAGGTGTCGTTGAGCTTCGTCGTGCCCTGGCTGATGTGGCCGCCGGACAGCCAGATCGAGGCGATGCCGAGCCAGCCGGTCTGGCCGTAGGCGGCGTTGCAGACGAGGATCTTGCCGGCGATCGGCTTGCAGGTGCGGCTGTTGCCGGTCGTGTTGGTGAGCGAGCTCTCGATCACGGTCGAGCGGTTCCAGTCCGCCACGGCGGTGGCGACTCGGGCCGACCAGGTCGAGTTGGTGATGTTGACGACCGGCGGGGTGACCTGGGTGGAGGTGCGCGCCCAGTGATAGCCGCCCCAGCTGTGCACGGCGGCGGCCGGCATGGCGACGAGACCGGCGGCGGTGGCGAAGGCGGCGACCTTCAGGATCGTCTTCTTGCTACGCCAGGTACCTTTGTTGCTATGATGCATGACATTCCCCTCGTTGAGAACAGTTGGGTAGAGGAAAGTGGAATTCGCCGCCGCTGACCACGGAAAGCAGAACTACGCCCCCCTCTGACGCCCCCTCTTCTTGAGCAGGCGCGCCGACGGCGACGGGAGTCGCCGCCGATTCGAGGATCAAGCACAATCCGGACGGGATGCGCAAGTGGTTGATGACGGTTTCTTTTTCGTAAAAGTACGAGGTCCGCCGAAGGTCGGCGGGAGCCCTAGAGACGCCGATTTGCATTTCCTTTTATACTTGCCGGGGCAGCAGAATTTGGTCCGAATCCGATCTATTAGTCGACACGCGTGTCAATAAGGCGAGCGAGGCGGAAATGGTGACTTCTGCGCTGCGTACCGGGCCGATGCGGGAGCGAAGCCAAGGCCTCGAACGTCGGCCCGTAACGGCGGGGTGCGCATGTCGGGAGCAGCCGATATAGGGGCGCCGATGCATCTGACCGATCTCGAGACGCCCGCTCTGGTGGTCGACCGCGCGCCCCTCGTCCGCAACATCGGCCGGATGCGCGACCGGTTGGCCGCGTTGGGCGTGCCGCTGCGCCCGCACGTCAAGACCGCCAAGTCGGCCGAGGTCGTCCGGCTCGCGGTCGACGCGCAGCCCGGCGGGATCACCGTCTCGACCCTGAAGGAGGCCGAGCATTTCCTCGACCACGGCTTCGCCGACATCCTCTACGCGGTCGGCATCGTCCCCTCGAAGCTGCCGCACGTCGCGGCCCTGCGCCGGCGCGGCGCCGAGCTGACCGTCATACTCGACAGCGCCGAAATGGCCAGGGCGGTCGCTCGCGAGGCGAAGGCGCTTGGGGCCGTCTTTCCGGTGCTGATCGAGGTGGACACGGACGGCGGCCGCGCCGGAGTCGAGCCGCGCGACCCGGGGCTGGTCGAGATCGGACGGATCCTCGACGAGGCGCCGGGAACCGAGCTTCGCGGCGTGATGACCCATGCCGGCCTGTCCTACGATTGCCGCTCGCCCGAGGCGCTCCGGGCCCATGCCGAGCAGGAGCGGGCGGGAGCGGTGGCGGCGGCCGAAGCGCTGCGCTCGGCCGGCCTTAAGGCGCCGGTCGTCAGCGTCGGCTCGACTCCGACCGCCTTGTTCGCCGAGCGGCTCGACGGAGTGACGGAGGTGCGGGCCGGGGTCTACATGTTCATGGACCTCGTGATGGCCGAGCTCGGAGTCTGCGCCGAGGAGGAGATCGCCCTGTCGGTCCTCGCCACCGTCATCGGCCATCGTCGCGACCGCGGCTATCTGCTGGTCGACGCCGGCGGGCTGGCGATGTCGAAGGACTTGGGGCCGAAGCGGCCGACGCCGGGCTACGGCAGCCTCTGGGACGCCGCCACCGGCAGGCCGCTGGGGCTGGGCATCGCCTCGACCAACCAGGAGCATGGCCTGGTCCCGGCCGGCGAGGCGGATTTCGACCGGCTTCCGATCGGCACCCAGGTCCGGATCGCCCCCAACCACGCCTGCATGACCGCCGCGGCGCACGAGCGCTACCATGTCGTCGAGGGCGGGACGCAGGTGCTGGCGGTCTGGGAGCGGTGCAACGGCTGGTAGGGCGGCCGCAGCAAACGATCTTTCGGATGCGATCTCGCGCACGCGCCGGGATACTTGCTTCGAGCGGCGACTCGACTATTGTGTTCGCGATGAGTGCTGGTGTCGACTTTCGGTTTATGAAAAATTCGAGCCGCCGGGGCGAGACTGCGTGAACGCTTCTCGGTCTAGCCCGGAAGGCCGCGGCGGCCTCGGGCCCAGCGCCTTGAAGGGCGGCGGCGGAAGTGGCACCTCAGGCGGTATGGAAGCCCGCATCGCAAGGCTCGAAGCCCATGTCGAAACGCTGCGAAGCGACGTCGCAGACCTCCGCGCGGCGGTTGCCGCGTTGACCGACAAGGTGGCCGTCCTGACAGAGAAAGTCGCCGTTTTGACCGAGCGAATGGGCCACCTTCCCAGCAAAGGCTTCGTCGTCACCTCGAACCTGACCGCGCTCGCGCTTTTTAGCGCGGTGGTCCTGTTCGGAGAGAAGCTGAAGGCGCTGCTGGGGGCCTAGGCCCTTCGCCAGCTCATCCTCAGTCGACCAGCTCCACCGCCATCGCCGTCGCTTCGCCGCCGCCGATGCAGAGGGTAGCGAGGCCGCGTTTCCGGCCGTGGGTTTCGAGCGCGCTGAGCAATGTGGCCAGGAGCCGCGCTCCGCTCGCGCCGATCGGGTGGCCGAGCGCCGTGGCGCCGCCGTGGACGTTGAGCTTCTCGCGGGGGATTCCGAGGTCGCGCATGGCGATCATGGCGACGCAGGCGAAGGCTTCGTTGACCTCGAAAAGGTCGACGTCGGCGACGCTCCAGCCGGCCTTGTCGAGGGCCTTGCGGACGGCGGGGACCGGGGCGCTGGTGAAGAGGTTGGGGGCCTGGGCGTGGGCGGCGTGGGCGACGATTCGGGCGACGGGCTTCACGCCCAGGCGGTTGGCGACGCTCTGGCGGGTGAGGACGAGGGCGGCGGCGCCGTCGGAGATGGACGAGGCGTTGGCGGCGGTGATGGTGCCGTCCCTGGCGAAGGCGGGCTTGAGGCCGGGGATCTTCTCCGGGTTCGACTTGCCGGGCTGCTCGTCGACCGCGACGACGTCCTCGCCCTTGCGGGTCTTGACGGTGACGGGGACGATCTCGCGCTCGAAGGCGCCCGACCGGATCGCCTCGGTGGCCCGGCGGAGCGATTCGATCGCATAATCGTCCTGGTCGGAGCGGGTGAACTGGTACTCGCGGGCGGCGTCCTCGGCGAAGGTGCCCATCGCGCGGCCGGCGTCATAGGCGTCCTCGAGGCCGTCGAGCATCATATGGTCGTAGACCGTGTCGTGGCCGATTCGGGCGCCGGAGCGGTGCTTCTTCATCAGGTAGGGCGAGTTGGACATCGACTCCATGCCGCCGGCGACGATGAGGTCGGCCGAGCCGGCGGCGAGCATGTCGTGGGCGAACATCGCCGCCTGCATGCCCGAGCCGCAGACCTTGTTGATCGTCGTCGCCTCGGTCGAGCGCGGCAGGCCGGCGCCGAGCGCGGCCTGGCGGGCGGGGGCCTGGCCGAGGCCGGCCGGGAGGACGCAGCCCAGGAAGATCTTGTCGACCGCCTCGCCCTCGATCCCGGCCCGCTCGACCGCGGCCCGGACGGCGGCGGCGCCGAGCTCGGTGGCGCTGGAGCCGGCGAGGGCGCCCTGGAAGCTGCCCATCGGGGTCCGGGCGTAGGAGAGGATGACGATGGGGTCGGGGGTGGCGCTGGCCATGGGGTGCGTGCTCCTGAAATCCGTTCGTCCCGAGCGAAGTCGAGGGACCCCTTCGAGCGCAGCCGAGAAATTTTGGCTTCGCGCGAAACCTCGGCTTCGCTCGGCGGGGTGTCTCGACTTCGCTCGACACGAACGGGTGAAAATGCAGCGTCCACATAGGGAGGTGCCGCCGCTTGTTCAAATCCGCACCCCTCTGCTAGGGCCGCCGCCGAAACAGGAGGATGTCCATGGCCGGTATCGGGCTCGACTTCGCGCTCGGCGAGATGGCGGAGGCGATCCGCGACACGACGGAGCGCTTCGCCGCCGACCGGATCGCGCCGCTGGCGGCGAAGATCGACGCCGACGACTGGTTCCCGCGCGAGCTCTGGCCGGAGATGGGCGCGCTCGGGCTGCACGGGATCACCGTCGAGGAGGAATATGGCGGGCTCGGGCTCGGCTATCTCGAGCATGTGGTGGCGCAGGAGGAGGTGGCCCGGGCCTCGGCCTCGATCGGCCTCTCCTACGGGGCGCATTCGAACCTGTGCGTCAACCAGATCCGCCGCTGGGCGAGCCCCGAGCAGAAGGCCAGATACCTGCCCAAGCTGATCTCGGGCGAGCATGTCGGCTCGCTCGCCATGTCGGAAGCGGGGGCGGGCTCGGACGTCGTCTCGATGAAATTGAGGGCCGAGAAGGTGCAGGGCGGCTGGGTCCTCAATGGCACGAAATTCTGGATCACCAACGCCCATCATGCCGACACGCTCGTCGTCTACGCCAGGACGGGGGAGGGCAGCCGCGGGATCACCACCTTCCTGATCGAGAAGGACATGCCCGGCTTCAGCCTGGGTCAGAAGCTCGACAAGATGGGGATGCGCGGCTCGCCGACCGGGGAGCTCGTCTTCAACGATTGCGAGGTGCCCGACGAGAATGTGATGGGGCCGGTCAACGGCGGCGTCGGAGTGCTGATGTCCGGGCTCGACTATGAGCGCACCGTGCTCGCCGGGATCCAGCTCGGGATCATGCAGGCCTGCCTCGACGTCGTCCTGCCCTACGTGCGCGAGAGGAAGCAGTTCGGCCAGTCGATCGGAAGCTTCCAGCTGATGCAGGCGAAGGTGGCGGACATGTACGTCGCGCTCAACTCGGCCCGGGCCTATGTCTATACGGTCGCCAGGAATTGCGACGCCGGCAGGACGACCCGTTTCGACGCGGCGGGAGCGATCCTGCTCGCCTCCGAAAGCGCGGTGAAGGTCAGCCTCGAGTCGATCCAGGCGCTGGGCGGGGCGGGCTACACCAAGGACTGGCCGGTCGAGCGCTTCATGCGCGACGCCAAGCTGCTCGACATCGGCGCTGGGACCAACGAGATCCGCCGGATGCTGATCGGTCGGGAGCTGATCGGGGCGGGGTGAGTCCCGTCGTCCCAGCGCAGGCTGGGACCCCGGCGGGTGAAGAACGCCGCGCCTTTCGCCCGCTGGGATGCCAGCCTTAGCTGGCATGGCGGCCGCGCCTTTCACCCCCTGGGGCCCCAGCCTTCGCTGGGGCGACGGGTGGCTACCAGATTTTCACTCGCTTCTCAGGCGGCAGGTACAGCTTCTGCCCGGGCTTCACTCCGAACGCCGCATACCAGGGGTCTAGGTTCCTCACCGTCAGCGCCCGGAACTGCCCCGGCGCGTGGCCGTCGGTGAGGACGCGCTGGCGAAGGGTCGGCTCGCGCATCTTGCTCGCCCAGGCCTGGCCGTAGGCGATGAAGAAGCGCTGGTCGCCGGTGAAGCCGTCGATCACCGGCGCCTCCTTGCCGCCGAGCGAGGCTCGGTAGGCGTCGTAGGTGGCGGCGAGGCCGGCGACGTCGGCGATATTCTCGCCGAGGGTCAGCTTGCCGCTGACGTGGAGGCCGGGCAGCGCCTCGTAGGCGTCGTACTGGGCGGCGAGCGCCGTTCCCGCCTGCTGGAAGCGGGCGAAGTCGGCGGGGGTCCACCAGTTCCTGAGGCGCCCGGTCGAATCGAACAGGGCGCCGTTATTGTCGAAGCTGTGGCTGATCTCGTGGCCGATGACCGAGCCGATCGCGCCGTAGTTGAAGGCGGCGTCGGCGGCCGGATCGAAGAAGGGGCGCTGCAGGATCGCGGCCGGGAAGTTGAGGGCGTTCTGGACCGGCAGGTTGACGGCGTTGACCAGCTGCGGCGGCATCCACCATTCATTGCGGTCCATCGGCTTGCCGATCTTCGAGATCTGGTGGCGATATTCCGCGAGCCTGGCGTTCCGGCTGTTCGCATAGGCGTCGTCGGCGGTGATCCGAAGCGCCGAATAGTCGCGCCACCGGTCCGGATAGCCGACCCCGACGACGATCGAGCGGACCTTCTTCAGCGCCTCCTCCTTGGTCGAGGGCGCCATCCAGTCGATCGCCTCGACCCGGCGGGCGAAGGCGGCCTTGATGTTGTCGACCATCTTCTGGACCTCGGCCTTGGCCGAGGCCGGGAAATATCTGTCGACATAGGCCTTGCCGACCGCGTCCTGGAGCGCGTCGCTCACCGCGTTGAGCGCGAGCTGGTCGCGCGGGCGTTCCCTGGGCGTGCCGGCCAGCGCGGTCTGGTTGAAGGCGAAGCTCGCGTCGCGGATCGGCCTGGGAAGCACGTTCGACTGCTGGTTGAGCGTGTGGAAGGCCAGCCAATCCTTCCAGCTCTGCAGCGGCTCCGATCCGACCAGGGCCGCGAGCCTGGGAATGGCGCCCGAATGATAGGCCTGGAACTTCTGCGCGCCGCCGAGCTGGGCGGCGCCCAGCAGCGCGGCCCAGTCGAGGCCCGGAGCGCGCGCCTCGAGCTCGGCGCGGGTCCACACCTGGGCGCCCCTGGCGAAATCCTCGCTCTCCTCGCGGGTGGCGTGGGCGCGGGCGATCTTCGTCTCGAGGTCGAGGATCCGTCCGGCCGCGGCCTGAGCGTCGGCCGCGCCCGCCGCCTTCATCACGGTCGCCACATAGTCGCGATACTGGCGGCGGAGCCCCGCCATCTTGCCGTCGCCGGAGAGGTAATATTCGCGCTCGGGAAGGCCGATGCCGCCCTGCATCAGATAGGGCAGGGTCTCGCCCGGGGTCGCGAGCCCCTGGGTGACGAAGATGCCGAACAGATTCTCGGTCTGGAAGTTGGTCGCGTTGAGCGGGTCGGTATCGGCGCGCAGGGTCCCGCCGATCGCGGCGCTGAGCTGCTTCTTGTCGGCGATCCGGGCGATCGCGTCGAGATCGGCCCTGGCGGGCTCCATTCCGGCGCGGTCGATCGCGGCGGTGTCGAGATAGGCGTTGTAATAATCGGCGATCATCGCCTCGCCGCTTCCGGCGGCCGGCTTCGAGGCCAGGATGGAGTCGAGCAGCTCGCGGGTCTGCCGCTCGCGCTGCTGGTCGGCGATGTAGAAGCCGCCGATGCTCGACCGGTCTTCGGGGATGGGCGTGTTCCTCACCCATGTGCCGTTGGCATAAGAGAAGAAGTCGTCGCCGGGCGCGACGCCCTTGTCCATCGCGGCCGCGACGATTCCGACCGCCGTCCCGGGCGTCTGCGCCTCCGCGCTTTCGTTTCCGCTGCCCGGACCGGCCACGGAGCAGGCGGCGGTGGCGAGGAACAGGGCGAGGAGGATCGGTCGATTCATTACGGAGCCTTTCTGAAACTTCGGCGCGGCGGGTTTATAGGCGGCTTTGCGCGGCGCGCCAGCGCTTCCCAACCCGGCGCCCAGCCGTTAGTCAGCCTCGCCAGGATTGGAGCCGTGCAAATGAGCAAAAGCGGGATAGGCGGCGGGGGGCCCGGGAGCCTCATGATGCGAAACGCCCCATCATCCCGGCGGAAGCCGGGACCTCAGCCCGTGCGGACGCCGAGCCCTTCACCCGACGAGGGCCCGGCCTTCGCCGGGATGACGTCATGAGCTCGGACATGCTCTTCGTGCTGCAATGGTATGGCGCGATCGCCGCCGCCATCGCCGCGCTCGTTGTCGCGCTCGATCTCGGCCGGCGGCCGACGGGATGGGCCTTCGTCCTCTTCACCACCTCGTCGGTCGCCTTCATCCTCTACGGCTTCCTCGACCCCCGGCCGGAGGAGGCGATCGCCAGCCTCAACGTCGTCCTCTTCTTCATCAACCTGTTTGGGGTCCATCGCTACCTGATCCGCAAGAAGCCGCCGGGACAGGCCTCGGCGTGACCCGGCCGGGGCTGCGCGGACCGGCCGCCGCCTTGCTGGCTTTGGCGCTGGCCGCCTGCGGCCCGAGCCCCGAGGAGGCGCCGCCGACTCCGACGCCGATCGCCTTCGAGGGCGCCGGAGCGGCCGCCGCGGCGGCGAAGCTGGCGCATGGCGAGCGGCTGACCTGGGTGCTCGGCTGCCGCGGCTGCCATGGCGACCGGCTGGAAGGCGAATCCTTCTACGAGGTCCATGCCTCCAACCTGACCCGCGACATCCACCGCTACGACCGATCCGAATTCGACCGGGTGCTTCGCGAGGGGATCCGGAAGGGCCCCACCTTGTGGGCGATGCCGTCCGACATCTTCCAGCATCTGAGCGAGGCCGACGTCGACGCCCTCTATGCCTATCTGGCCACCCTCGCGCCGCTCGGCGCCCCGACTCCGCCGCCCGGCCCGCCGACGGCGGCGATGAAGAAAGCGATCGCGGAGGGGAAGGCGAAGCCGATCCCCGATTATGTGCGGCTCGCCAGGAACCAGGCGCCGGCCGACCTCGGCCCCGGGCACGCGCTCGGCCGCTATATCGCGATGACGACCTGCGCCGAATGCCATGGGCCGAAGCTCGACGGCGGCCACACGCCGGACCTCATCGTCGCCGGCACCTATTCGCGCGACGAGTTCGAGCGGCTGATCACCCAGGGCGTTCCCACCGGCGGGCGCACTCTGAAGCCGATGATGGCCGGAGTCGCTCGGCAGCGCTTCGCGAAGCTGACTCGCGGCGAGCGCGACGCGCTCTACGCCTATCTCAAGGCGCGGGCGGAGAAGAGCTCATAGCCGCCGCTTTGCAAGCGGCGCGTCCGCCGCTAGGCGGTAGCGGATGAGCGCAATCGTCAGCCGCATCGACGAAGGGGCCGAGGCCTATCGCCGCTACGCCGATCACAATCGCGCCCTCGCCCAAGCGTTGCGCGAGAAGGTGGCGCAAGCCGCGCTCGGCGGGCCGGAGAAGCATCGCGAGCGCCATGTCGCCCGCGGCAAGCTGCTTCCGCGCGACCGGGTCACGCGGCTGCTCGATCCCGGCTCGCCCTTCCTCGAGATCGGCCAGCTCGCCGCCAGCGGCATGTACAAGGACGAGGCGCCGGGCGCGGGCATGATCGCCGGCATCGGCCGGGTTTCGGGGCGCGAGACGATGGTCGTCGCCAACGACCCGACGGTGAAGGGCGGCGCCTATTTCCCGACGACGGTGAAGAAGCATCTGCGCGCGCAGGAGATCGCGATCCAGAACCGGCTGCCCTGCGTCTATCTGGTCGACAGCGGCGGCGCCAACCTGCCGC
>DASVVX010000107.1:0-3917 GCA_036386295.1 Allosphingosinicella sp. | reverse complement strand
GAAACCGAGAGATCAGGCTCGAGTACGAAGGGAGAAGCTGACGTGGCTTTCAAGGGACTTATCACTGTCGCGACATCGATCGCTCTGGTGACGACGCCGACCATGGTGGCGGCGCAGACGACGAAGGCGGCCACGCACGAGGTCGCTCCGGCGACCGAGACGGTCGACGGCCAGCAGCTTCGCGGCGGCTTCATCATCCCGCTGATCGCGCTCATCGCGATCATCCTGGGATTGTGCGTCGGCACCGACATCTGCGGCGGCGACGACGACGATCTGCCGCATAGCCCGTAAGGGTTGGGCTGACGTCAGCCAGTTCAGAGTTAGTGGCCGGGTGAAGAGCTTCTTCATCCGGCCATTTCTTGTCGCGGAAAGGTCGCCGGGTGCGTGAATCGGGTCGGAGCCGCCGTGCGCTGCGCCGGATCGCCCTGGCGCCCCTGGCGGCTCTTCTCCTTTCCGGCCAGGCGCCGCCGGCCCCCGCCGGGGCGCAGGCCGCGGCTTCGACGACGCTGCGCCGCGACGATCTTCGGGTCGGCCTCGTCGCCTACCGTCTCGCCCTGGCCGGCTCGGCCCTGTGCCGCGAGCGCTATCCGCTGACCGGCTTCCTCTACCATCACCTCGCCGAATATGAGCCGGCCGACCGCCGGCTGATGGCCGCCCGCTACGGCCTCGACCGCGGCCCCGGGGTTCTGGCGGTGATGGCGGACACGCCGGCGGCGCGCGCCGGGCTCGTCGCGGGCGACGTCCTCCTCGCCGTCAACGGCAGGCCGCTGCCGACCGGAGCCTCGGTCGCCGCGGAGCCGAAGCGGGAAAAATGGCGGCGCCTCGCCGACGAGGCCGAGGACGAGGTCGAGGCGGCGCTCAGGCAGGGACCGGCCGAGCTGCGCGTGCTTCGCGACGGCCGCGAACTCCACCTCCGGCTCGGCTCGGTTCCGGCCTGCCTCGGCCGGGTCCGGCTCGCCCGTTCCACCCAGGTCAACGCCTTCGCCACGGGCCGCAGCGTGGTCATGACTCTCGCCATGCTCAACTTCCTGCGCAGCGATGACGAGCTCGCCGTGGTGCTCGGCCACGAACTTGCCCACAACATCTTCCACCACCATGCCATGCGCAGCGAGGAGGGGATATTGCGCGGCCTCGGGATCAAGCCGAGCGCCGTCTGGAAGCGCGAGGAGGCGGCCGACCGCTTCGGGCTGAGGCTGATGGCGGCGGCGAATTACAATCTCGACGCCGCCATTCCCTTCTGGCGCCGCTACCTCGGCAAATACGACTGGTTCCCGCAGATCTTCCGAAGCCATCCCAGCCTCGGCGCCCGCGAGCGAATCACCGCGGAGGAGATCGCCGCGATAAGGCGCGAGCGGGCCGGGCTTTAGAAATGCGAATTCCTCTCCTGCATTGCAGGGGAGGGGGACCGCGCGAAGCGCGGTGGAGGGGCCTTGCGACTCCGAAGAACCCCTCCACCGCGCTCCGCGCGGTCCCCCTCCCCGCGAAATCGCGGGGAGGAATTCTAGACCTTCGTCCTCAGCGACCACAGCTCCGGAAACGCGCGCTTGCCGAGCGTGGACTGGAGATAGGCGACCCCCGCCGTTCCGCCGGTGCCGCGTTTGAGCCCGATGATCCGTTCCACCGTCACGACATGCTTGTGCCGCCACACGGCGAGGGCGTCGTCGATGTCGACCAGCTTCTCGGCGAGCTGGTAGAGCGGCCACAGCCGCTCGGGCTCGCGATAGACCTCCGCCCAGGCGGCCTCGACCCCCTCGCTCCGCGCGTAGGGCTTGCTCCAGTCGCGATCGAGGGCTTCCGCCGGCATGGCGAGCCCCGCCCGAGCCGCGGCGGCATTGGCTTCGTCCCACAGGCTCGGCTGGTCCAGCGCCTCGAGCAGGGCCGAATAAGGCGCCGATCCTTCGTCCTGGAACTTGAGATGGCCGCCGTCCTTGAGGCCGAGCCGATATTCGAACTCGCGGAACTGGGCGGACTGGAAGCCGGAGCTCGAGCCGAGAACGCCCCGGAAGCTCGTGTAATCGACCGGGGTCAGGGTCGCGAGCACGTCCCAGCTCAAGGTCATCACCGCCTGGATCCGGGAGACCCGGGACAGGGCCTTGTGAACCTCGATCAGCCGGTCCCGACGGATCATGTCGCGCGACAGCTTCAGTTCGTGGATCGCCTGCTTGAGCCACAATTCCTTGGTCTGGTGGATGATGACGAACAGCATCTCGTCATGATGGTCGGAGATCGGATGCTGGGCGGAAAGGAGCTGGTCGAGCGACAGGTAGCCGCCGTAGGTCATCGAGGCGGGGGTGTCGGTCACCCCCGCTTCAGCCGTGGGTCGCGAACAGGGCGCGTCGCCCGGCGGAGTCGAAGGCCATCACCTGATAGCGCTGCCGGACGTTGTGGCCGACGTCCATGCCCGGCGCGCCGGCCGGCATGCCGGGCACCGCCAGCCCCTTGATGCCGCGGCGCCGGGACGCGATCAGCCGCTTGATGTCCTCGGGCGGGACATGGCCTTCGACCACGATGCCCTGGATGAGCGCGGTGTGGCAGGATTGAAGCCCGGCGGGGACGCCCTGCGCCGTCTTGACCGCCGCCATGTTCGGCGCGTTGACCACCGGCAGCTTCCGTCCGAAAGCCGCCTCGACGCGCTTCGCCCATTCCAGGCAGCAGCCGCAGCCCGGGTCGCGCCACATCACGTAGCCGGCCGGCGCCGCGGCGGCGGCGGGGAGCAGCGGAAGGGCCGCGGCTCCCGCCAGCAGGCCAACGGCCGAGCGCCGGCCGATCATCGCTTCGGTCATCACAAACGCTCCGCGCTGGACACGACGTCGGCGGCCCTCAGCGCCGCCAGGATACGCATCAGATGCTGCACGTCGTGCACCTCGATGTCGAGATGGAAGGTGTGGAAGCTGCCGTCGCGGCTGGCCTGGTCCATCGAGACGATGTTGGCGCCGTGGCGGCCGAGGATTCCGGCGATGACGGCGAGCGAGCCGGGCTCGTTCTTGATGACGACGCACAGCCGCGCGGTGCCGCCGTCCGATTCATCGCCCCAGGCGAGGTCGAGCCAGTCGGCGTCGACTCCGTCGGCGAGGCTGTCGCAGCCGATGACGTGGACCTCGATCTCGGTGCCTTCGCGCCTGAGGCCGACGATCCGGTCGCCGGGGATGGGGTGGCAGCATTCGGCGAGCTGGAAGGCGACGCCCGGAGTGAGGCCCTTGATCGAGATGGCGGTGCGCTGCGGCGGCGGCTTGACGCCTTCCTTACCGGTCGAGCCGGGGATCAGCGCCTCCATCACGGCGACGTCGCTGACCCGCTTGAGCGCGATCGCCTCCATCAGCGCCGCGTCGTCGTGGAAGTGGAGCCGCTTCAAGGCCTCGGTGATCGCCTCCCAGCCGAGCGGCTGGGGCAGGCGCTGGACGATCTCGTCGAAGATCTTGCGGCCGAGCGCGACCGTCTCCTCGCGCTCCTTCGACTTGACGAAGCGGCGGATCTTGGCGCGCGCCTTGCCGGTGACGACGAAGCTCAGCCAGCCCGGCTGCGGATGCTGGGCCTTGGAGACGAGGATCTCGACCTGGTCGCCATTCTCGAGCGGGGTACGAAGCGGCATCACCCGGCCGTTGATCTTGGCTCCGACCGTCTGGTCGCCGAGGTCGGTATGGACGGCGTAGGCGAAGTCGACCGGAGTCGCGCCCTTGGGCAGCTGGATCAGCTCCCCCTTGGGGGTGAAGGCGAAGATCCGGTCCTGATACATCGCCATCCGGGTATGCTCGAGCAGCTCCTCGGCGGTGGCGGCATGCTCGAGGATCTCGAGCAGGTCGTCGATCCACGGATGCTGGTCGGCCGCCTGTTCCTCGTCGCCTTCCTTATAGGCCCAGTGGGCGGCGAGGCCGTGCTCGGCCTGGGCGTGCATGTCGCGGGTGCGGATCTGGATCTCG
>DASVVX010000106.1:0-22182 GCA_036386295.1 Allosphingosinicella sp. | reverse complement strand
GCCTTCGCATCCGCTCGACATCGGCGAGATCGAGCGCGCGTTCGAGGAAGGCGGCGCCCCCACGAAGAAGCCGGCGCTGCTCCAGGAGGCCTTCCTCGGCGCGGTCAGGCGCTCCGGCGCTCCGGTGACCATGTTCCTGGTCAACGGAGTCATGCTTCAGGGCGAGATCGTCGCCTTCGACCTGTTCTGCATGCTGCTGCAGCGCGACGGGCTTTCCCAGCTCGTCTACAAGCACGCCATCTCCACCGTGCAACCCGAACGGCCGGTAAGCTTTATGGAGCAGGACGACGAGGAGCCGGCCGCCTGAGTTTCACCGAGAATCCGTCCGACGGCGAGTTCAGCCGCGGTGCCAAAGCGATCGTCGCCCTTCCCGACATGAAGGCGGGGAGGGGGACCCGCGACGTCGACGCTCGCCTCGAGGAGGCGGCCGGCCTCGCCGAGGCGATCGGAGTCGAGGTGTCCGACCGGCTCCATTTCCGAATCCGTTCCCCGCGGCCGGCGACCCTGTTCGGCTCCGGCCAGGTCGAGTCGATCGCCGAGGCGGTGGCCCGCGACGAGGCGGAGCTGGTCATCGTCGACGCTCCGATCACCCCGATCCAGCAGAAGAATCTGGAGACCGCGACCAAGGCCAAGGTGATCGACCGTACCGGCCTCATCCTCGAGATCTTCGGCGAGCGCGCGGCGACGGCGGAGGGCCGCCTCCAGGTCGAGCTCGCCCATCTCGACTATCAGGCGGGACGGCTGGTCAGGAGCTGGACCCACCTCGAGCGCCAGCGCGGCGGCTTCGGCTTCCTCGGCGGCCCCGGCGAGACCCAGATCGAGGCCGACCGCCGGCTGATCCGCGACCGGATGGCCAAATTGCGCAAGGAGCTCGAGCAGGTCACCCGCACGCGCGCGCTCCACCGCGCCCGCCGCCAGCGCGCGCCCTGGCCGGTGATCGCGCTGGTCGGCTACACCAATGCCGGTAAGTCGACCCTGTTCAACCGGCTGACCAATGCCGACGTCATGGCCGAGAATCTGCTGTTCGCCACTCTCGACCCGACGATGCGCGAAATCCCGCTGCCCGGCTTTGACAAGGCGATATTGTCGGACACGGTGGGCTTCATCTCGGAGCTTCCGACCCAGCTCGTCGCCGCCTTCCGGGCGACTCTGGAGGAAGTCATCTCGGCCGATCTCATCGTCCACGTCCGCGACATCTCCCATCCCGACAGCGACGCCCAGCGCGAGGACGTGGAGAGCGTGCTCGCCGAGATCGGCGCCGGCGGGGAAGGGGGGGCGCCGCTGATCGAGGCGTGGAACAAGATCGACCTGCTCAAAGGCGAAGAGGCGGATCGGGTCGGCGCGGAGGCGGCGCGGCGGGAAGAGGTGGTGCTGATCTCGGCCCTGACCGGGGAGGGGCTGGACGATCTGCTCGAATGCGCCTCGGCCAAGCTCAGCAAGGGCGCGAAGCTGCGCACGGTGACCCTGGGAGCGTCGGACGGCGAGGCGATCGCCTGGCTCCACGCCAACGGCCGTGTCGAGAGCCAGCGGACCGACGGGGTCGAGACGGTGTTCGAGGTGCGGCTCTCCGACGCCGACTGGGCGAGGCTTCAGAGCCGGCAGCGGGCGTAGGGGACCGGACTAGATCAGCCGCTTGGCCCTCTGCCAGAGCGCCTCCAGCGCTTCGATATCCATCTCTTTCAACGGTTTGTCGGCTATCTCTTCCACCTTGCGGAAGCGCTGCTCGAAGCGGGACGACGCGTCGCGCAGGGCCTCCTCGGGATCCACGTCGAGGTGGCGGGCGTAGTTGACGACGCTGAACAGGAGGTCGCCCAGCTCCGCGGCGCGCTCCTCGGCGTTCGCCGCGCCGTCGATCTCGGCCAGTTCCTCGTCGATCTTGGCGCGCGGGCCGGCGGCGTCGGGCCAGTCGAAGCCGATCCGGGCGGCGCGGCGCTGGAGCTTCTCGGCGCGCTTGAGGGCGGGCAGGGCCAGGGCGACTCCGGCGAGCGCGCTCCGGTCCTCGTCCTCGTGGCGCTCGGCCGCCTTGAGCGCTTCCCAGCCGGGGCTGTGGGCTTCGTCGCCGAAGATGTGCGGGTGGCGGCGGATCATCTTGGCGCAGATCGACGCCATGACGTCGCCGAGCGCGAAGGCGCCGATCTCCTCGGCCATCCGGGCGTGGTAGACGACCTGGAGCTGAAGGTCGCCGAGCTCGTCCTTCAGCGCCGCCAGGTCGCCGCGGCGGATCGCGTCGGCCACCTCATAGGCTTCCTCGATCGTGTAGGGCGCGATCGTCTCGAAGGTCTGGACCTGGTCCCATTCGCAGCCGGCGTCGGGATCGCGCAGGCGGCGCATGATCTCGACCAGCTCAGAGAGGAATGTTGCGAAAGGTGCCTCGGAGCGTGACATATCAAAGTGCGATAATATACATTATGTAAAATGCCAGCTCGTCGGCGGAGGGCTCGGGGCCCCTCACGGCCTGAGCACCAGCCATTGGCCCTCCACGCCCCAGGACGACAGCGACGACAGGAAATTCATCCCGAGCACGTTCATCGGCCCGAACGCCTCCGAGACGTGGACGGCCAGGTCGCGGCGCTCGATCGAGCCGACCCTGAGCCGCCCGGCGCGGGCGCGCTGCACCGACACGGTCCCGTTGGCGGTCTGGACCACCGCCGGAAGGCCGTTGCCGGGCTCGATTCCGGCGAGCCGGGCGGTGGCGCTCGAGATGCTGGTCACCGTGGCGCCGCTGTCGACCAGGAAGCGCACCTTGCGGCCGTTCAGCTCGCCGTTGACCCAGAAATGGCCGTCCATCGCCTTGCGGATGCGCATCTCCCGGCCGGCGGCGACGACCTCGCCTTCGCCGCGGCTCTCCGACAGGACGCGCTTGCCGAGCGCCATGAAATCGTCCTTGAGGGTGAAGGCGACGAAGGCGGCGAGGAAGATCAGGATCCAGCCGGCGAACATCCTGAGCCCCTGCCCCAGCGGAATCCGGCGCACCATCAGAGCGCTGACGACGAGGACCAGGACCCCGATGAGATAGACGAAGCTCAGCGCGTGGTCGCCGTCGCTCACAAATCTATCTCCATCCCGTCATAGGCGGGCTCGATCCCCGGCGGCAGCTCGCCCCGAAGGGTGTCGTAATCCATGCTGTTGTCCATATGGGTCAGAACGGCGCGCCCGGGCTGGAGCCGCGCGATCCAGTCCAGAGCGAGGTCGAGATGCGGATGGGTCGGGTGCGGCCGGCGCCGGAGGCTGTCGACGATCCAGAGGTCGACGCCTTTGAACCGATTCTCCATTTCCGGCGTCAACTCGTTGAAGTCGGTGGAATAAACGATCGAATGGCCGCCCGCATCGAAGCGCAGGCCCGCGGTGGTGATGTCGCCGTGCGGCTGGTCGACCACCTGCACCGAGATGCCGTTGAGGTTCATATGGTCCGGAAGCAGATTGGCGGTCGCAACCGCCGGATAGCCGCTCTTGCCGTCGAAGGCGTAGGCGAAGCGGTGAAGCAGGCTGTCGAGCGTCTCCTGGCGGCCGTAGCCGGCGACCGGCCGGCCGCGGGCGTGGTAGAGCTGCCTCAGGTCGTCGATGCCGTGGCAATGGTCGGCATGGTCGTGGGTCCAGATCACCCCGTCGATGTCGGTGACGTTGGCGTCGAGCAGCTGCTCGCGAAGGTCGGGGCCGGTATCGACCAGGATCCGAGCCCTGTGGTGGGCGACGAGGATCGAGACCCGGCGGCGGCGATTCTTCGGGTTGGCCGGGTCGCAGACCCCCCAGTCGTTGCCGACCCGCGGCACCCCGCTCGAGGTGCCGCTGCCGAGGATCGTCACCTTCATCTTCCCCCTCCCTGGAAGGAAGGGGTCAGGGGTGGGTGGGTTTCCAAAGGCAATGAGCCCCTGGAGGCGCACCCACCCCCGGCCCCTCCCTGCGTGCAGGGAGGGGAGGGTCTCATTAGGTGCCAGATCATGCCGACACCTTGCTGAAAAGCCTGCGGAAATTGGCGCCGGTGAATTCCGCCAGGAGCTCCACCGGCTCGCCGCGCAATCCGGCCAGGAAGCGCGCCGTGTCGGCGACGAAGGCGGGTTCGCAGGGGCGGCCGCGGTGCGGCACCGGCGCCAGGAAGGGGGCGTCGGTCTCGATCAGGAGGCGTTCGGAAGGGATCATAATCGCCGAAGATTGCAAGTCCGTGGCGTTTTTAAAGGTCACGATGCCGGAGATCGACACATAGAGGCCAAGCTCAAGCGCCTTTTCGGCGAAACCCCAGCTCGCCGTGAAGCAGTGGATCACTCCGCGATAAGCGCCCTTCCCCATCTCCTCGGCGAGGATCGCATGGGTGTCCTCCTCGGCGTCGCGGGTGTGGACGATGATCGGCAGGCCCGTCTCGCGGGCGGCGGCGATATGGGCGCGGAAGCTGGCGCGCTGCCTCTCGCGGTCGGAATGGTCGTAATAATAATCGAGCCCGCTCTCACCGATCCCGACCACCCGCGGATGCGCCGCGCACTCGACCAGGGTCGCGGTCTGCACGTCGGGATGGGCATCGGCCTCGTGCGGATGGATTCCGACCGAGGCCCAGACGTCCGCCTCGCGCTCGGCGAGGCCGATGACCTCGTCCCATTCCGACTGCCGGGTCGAGATGTTGAGCATCGCCTCGACCCCGGCGCCGCGGGCGCGCTCGAGCACCGCCTGCTGCTCTTCGACCAGGCCCTTGTAGTTGAGATGGCAATGGCTGTCGGTGAACATGGCGCTCCTTAGCCCCATCCCCTGCCCTTCGCGCAAGAATCTTCGGCGCGAAGCCGGCGCGACGCCTGCGGCGCAAGTCCCGAACCGATCCGGAAACGGGCGCAAATGAGGCGATCAAGCCTCTGGCCTGCGGCGCATATTCTGCTAGAGCCGGCGCAGCGCAGCTAACCTGAATCAAGGGTGTTCGACTGCAGCCGAGTGCCGGGCGGGAGCGGAATGAAGTCGGATTTCGAGCTGGCCAGCCGCTGCGACGCCGCCCTTCCCGCTCCCCAGGGCCGGGCGGCTCGAGTCGCCGTGGTGATCCCGTGTTTCCGCGCGACGCGGACGATCGCCGGGGTGCTTCGCGGCATCGGGCCGGAGGTCGGCCGAATCTACGTCGTCGACGACGGCTGTCCCGATTCGACGGGCGAGCGGGTTCTGAGGGACATTTCCGATCCCCGCCTGACCGTGCTTCGCAATCGCGACAATCTCGGCGTCGGCGGAGCGATGAAGCGCGGCTACGCCCAGGCGCTTGCGGACGGCGCCGGGATCGTCGTCAAGCTCGATGCCGACGGGCAGATGGACCCGCGCCACATTCCGCGGCTGATCGCGCCGATCCTGGAAGGCGCCGCCGATTACGCCAAGGGCAATCGCTTCGCGCCCGCGCGGGCGATGCCGGCCGGAAGCCCGCCGAAGGCGCTCCGCGAGATGCCGCTCGGCCGCCGCGTCGGCAACATGGCCCATTCGATCTTCCATCGCGCCGCTACCGGCTATTGGCGGATCGGCGATCCGGCGAACGGCTATACCGCCGTCCACGCAAGGGCGCTGGAGCGGATCGGCCTCGACGCGCTTGCGGACTGCTTCTTCTTCGAGACCGACATGCTGTTCCGCCTCAACCTCGTCGACGCGGTGGTCGCCGACGTCCCGCTCCCCGCCTGCTATCCCGGCTCGGGGAGCAGCCTCCGGCTTCGCCGGGTCGCGCCGCGTTTCGCGGTGATGACGGCGAGCCGCTGCCTGCGCCGGCTGCGCGCGCGCTATTTCAGCGGCCGCTGGAATCCCGGATCGTTCAAGCTCGCGGCCGGAATGGCGATGGTCGCGGCGGCGGCGGGCCTCGCCGCCTGGCGCTGGCTCGGCCACGGCTCCGCCGATTCCCCGGCCGAGCTGAGCCTGCTTCTGCTCGGCCTCGCCTTTCTCGCGGCGGCGGCGATCTACGACGCCCGCGATTGCGTCCGCGAGCCGCTCTCGAGCCGCAACTCGCACTGCTGAATGCCGATTGCTCCGGCCGCCTTGCAGCGCCTCGCCCGAGTCGCTCCGCCGACCGTGCCGGTCGCGATGCTGCTCGTGGCCGTCCTTCACGGCGCCTATGTGCTGGCCACCGGCGTGACCCTGGCCGGCGACAGCGCCGGCTATGCCTATTGGTCGGCGCGGCTGCTCGAGAGCGGCTTCGATTACGCGATGGTCACGGCGGATGCGAAGACCGCCTTTCCGCCCGTCCTCTACACGCTGTTCGCGACGCTGCTCGCCTTGCTCCGCCTCGCCTTCGGAGAGGGCTGGACGACGGCGCTCGTCGCGCTCGATTTCGCCGCCCATGTCGTCCTCGCGGCGCTGGTCGTGCGCCTGGCCGTCCGGCTGACCGGGAGCGGGCCGGCCGGATGGGGGGCGCTGCTCCTCTACCTCGGCTGCTTCGATCTTCTGCTCTGGGTCCCGATCGTGCTTTCGGACGCCAGCTTCGTCTTCCTCGCCTTCGCCGTCTTCAGCCTGGCGGCGGCGCGGATCCTCGGCGACTCGAAGGGGTGGCTCAAGGTGCTGGTCCCGGCCGCGGCGGGAGTCTTCTACCGCCCGACCGGAATGGTCCTTCTGCCCGACCTCGCCTGGGCGATCTACCTTTCGAGAACCGGGGCCAGGGTGCGGCGCGGGGCCGTGCTCGCCGCGGTCGGCGCCGGAGCCGCGGCGCTGGTCCTGGCCTTCGCCTGGCTGATGCAGGATCCCGGACGGTGGCCGTTCGCCGCCTTCGCAGGCTCCTTCCGGACCGTCGCGGCCGGTTACGCGCTGGGCGAGGTGGTGAGCGGAAGGCTCGAGACCTTCCACGCGCCGCCGGGCCAACTCGTCGACTTCGTGCTGATCTCCGCCGACCGGTTCCTCCATTTCTTCGCTTTCGACGCGGCCGAGTTCAGCCGCGCCCACGCGATCGTCGAGCTCGCCTTCTTCCTGCCCTGCTATGCGCTCGCGGCGTGGCTTGCGATCGCCCTGTGGCGCGGCCGAACCGCCTTCGCCGCGCCCGAGCGCAAGGTGTTCCTCGCGGCGTTCGGAGCCCTATTCTGCTACGCTTTGTTCCACGGCCTCGTGCAGGTCGATTACGACTGGCGCTACCGGGTGCCGATCCTGCCCCACCTGATCCTGCTCGCCGCCGGCGGGATCGCCGATCTCGCGCGACGGGCGGAAGCGCGATGAGCGGGCGAGCGCTCTACCTGTTCAGCGTCGACGTCGAGGATCCGCGCCTCGCCCTGGCAGGCGGCGAGGCGCTGCCGCCCCGGGTACCGCGGATGATCGACACCTTCCTCGAGTTCCTTGCCACCGACGGGGCCAAGGCGACCTTCTTCATCGTCGGCGAGGTCGCGCGCCGCCACCCGGAGATGGTGGCGCGGATCGCCGGGGCGGGACATGAAATCGGGTGCCATTCCGATGCGCATGTCCCGCTCGACCGCCAGGACAAGGCCCGCTTCCGCGAGGATCTGGAGCGCAACCTCGACGCGCTGCGCTCCGCCGGGGCGGGACCGGTGACGGGCTACAGGAGCCCCTGCTTCTCGCTGACCGAGGAGACGAGCTGGGCCTATGGCGTCCTCGCCGAGCTCGGCTTCCACTATTCGAGCTCGGTGCTGCCGGCGGCCAGCCCGCTTTACGGCTGGCCGGGCTTCGGCGCCGAGCCGCGGATCGTCGAGGGCATCGTCGAGCTGCCGGTCTCGCTTCTGCCGCTGGTCCCGCTGCCGATCGGAGGAGTCTATTTCCGGGTCCTGCCGAGGCCGTTGCTGCGCTGGGCGCTTCGCCGCCGCCGGGACCTCGGCGAGGCCGTGCTCTCCTATCACCATCCCTACGACATCGACACCGAGCAGGTCTTCACCCACGCCGAATTCCGCCGCTGGGGTCTCTACGATTTGCTGATGCGGGCCAATCGCGCCGCCGTGCTGCCGAGGCTCGAGATGGTGAGATCGCTGGGCTTCGCCATCGCCCCCTACGGGCCCCATGCCCGCCGGGTCGCCGCCGAGGGAAACGCCGATGGCTGACGGTTACCGAGTGGAGCCGCTCGACCTCGGCGCCGAGGCGCTGGAGACCGTCTCCGCCTTTTTGCGCCGGACCTTTCCCAAGGCACGCCACCTGACTGCGCGCTACCTCGCCTGGCAATATGGGCAGAATCCCGACGGGCCGGCGCTCGGCTGCAACATCCTCGCCGGCGCGACCCTGGCCTCGCACGTCGGCGCCGTGCCGTTGCGCGCGCGGATCGACGGGGAGCTTCGCCGCGGGGTCATGCTCGTCAACGGCGCCACCCATGCCGAGCACCGGCGCAGGGGGCTCTCGATCCGCCTGATGGACTCGATTTTCGAGCAGGCGGCGGGGCTCGGCTACGACTTCTCCCTCGCCACCGGCAATTGGAGCAGCACTGCGCCGATGCTCATCCGCCAGGCGATGGTCCGGCAGATCGACGCGCGGGTCGGCTTCGGACGGCCGCGGCGCAGCCGTCCCCTGCCCGAGCCGAGCTTCGAGCGGATCTGGAGCGACGAGGCGCTTCGATGGCGTCTCGGCGATCCGGAGCGCCGCTACGGCGTCAGGCCGAGCGGCGACGGAATCCGGGTGACGGCGAGCGCCGGGATGCCCGGGATCGCGGCAATCCTCTACCAGGGCCCCGGCGATGCCCGTCTCGCCACCCCGGTGCCGGCAGGGGGGCCGCTTCGACTCTGGCTCGGGCTCGATCCGCGAATCGACTGGCGCGGCTCGCCGTTCGCTCCGATCCCCCAGCGGCTTCGCCCCTCGCCGCTCAACCTCACCTATCGCGACCTGACCGGCGGCGGGTTCGTTCCCGACCCCGACCGGCTGATCTTCCAGGCGCTCGACTTCGACGCCTACTGAGCGCATGAACCCGGCCAGGAGGCCGCCGATGACCGACAAACGCTTCGATCCGCCCGAAGCCGAGCCGCCCCTGTCGCTGAGCGAGACGGTAGACATGGCGATCCGCCGGCTTTCGACGGCGTTCGTCGTCGCCGGAGCGATCGTCGGGCTCGCCGTCTACGCCCGGCCCGGCCCGCCGCGCTTCGAAGCGGTGGTCGACGGCGACCGCATCGTCCGGATCGACACGCGCAAGGGCACGATCATCTCGTGCCAGGCGCAGCAGACCTGCCAGCTGATCCTGAAGAGCGGGCAGCGGCTGAGCCGGATCAAGCGGACCGACGCGCCGGCGGCGCCCAGGGCCCTTCCGGCCCCGGCCGCGCCTACGCCTCCGGCGGCAGCTCCAGCCGCGGAAAAATAGGCGAAGGCGGCTCGAGGACGAAGCCGGAGGCGGCGAGACGGGCGTAGCGACCGGCGTCGGCGAGCGCGGCCAGGCGGCGCTCCGCTTCCGGAACCCCCATCTGGTCGAGAAGCCGGGCGGCGGCGGCCGGAATGACCGGCGCGATCGCGACGGCGAGGTCGACGATCGCCTCGCACAAGGTGGCGAGGACCGCCGTCATCCGCTCCGGATCGGTCTTGCGAAGCGCCCAGGGCGCCTGGGCGTCGATATATTGGTTGCAGGCGAAGACGGCCCTGATCCAGGCCTCGATGCCCTGGCTGAGCGCGAGGTCGGCGAACAGCGCCGGCACGTCCCGGGCGGTGGTCCGGCGGACGAGGTCGAGAAGTTCCGAATCGGCCTCCTCTCCCCTCCCCCCGAGCGGCAGGGCGCCGCCGCAATTCCTGGCGATGAAGGACAAGGTGCGCTGGGCGAGGTTGCCGAAGCTGTTGGCGAGATCGGCATTGACCCGGGTGACGATCGCCTCCGGGCTGTAGCTTCCGTCCTGGCCGAAGGTGACGTCGCGAATCAGGAAATAGCGGACCGAATCCGCCCCGAAGGCGTCGATCAGCCCGGCCGGGTCGACGACGTTGCCGGCCGATTTCGACATCTTCTCGCCGCGCAGGAGGACGTGGCCGTGGCCGAACACCTGCTTCGGCAGGGGCAGGCCGGCGGACATCAGGAAGGCGGGCCAGTAGACGGCGTGGAAGCGCACCACGTCCTTGCCGATGATGTGCAGATCGGCCGGCCAGAACCGCCTGTAAGTCTCTGAATGCGTGTCGGGATAGCCGACTCCGGTGAGATAGTTGGTGAGCGCGTCGAGCCACACGTACATGACGTGGCGCTCGTCGCTCGGCACCTTGACCCCCCAGTCGAAGCTGGTCCTCGAGACGGAGAGGTCGGACAGGCCGCCCTCGACGAAGCGGAGCACCTCGTTGCGGCGGGATTCGGGGCGGATGAAGCCGGGGTTGTTTCGGTAATGGGCGAGCAGCGGCTCCTGATAGGCGGAGAGCCGGAAGAACCAGCTCTCCTCCACCGTCCATTCGACCGGCGTGCCCTGCGGCGACAGCCGGCCGCCGTCGACCTCCTCGATCAGCTCGGCTTCGTCATAATAAGCTTCGTCGCGGACCGAGTACCAGCCTTCGTAGCGGCCGAGATAGAGGTCGCCCTTCTCCGCCATCGCCCGCCAGATCGCCTGGCTGGCGCGGTGGTGGGCGGGCTCGGTGGTCCGGATGAAGCGATCGTATGAAATCTCAAGCCGGTCGTCCATCTTCCTGAAGATGGACGACATTTCTTCCGCCAGCCGGGCCGGTGAAACGCCCCTTTCGCGGGCCGCCTGGGCCATTTTGAGGCCGTGCTCGTCGGTCCCGGTCTGGAACAGGACGTCGCGGCCCATCGAGCGCTGGAAGCGGGCGACGACGTCGGCGGCGATCGCTTCGTAGGCGTGGCCAATATGGGGCGGCCCGTTGGGATAGCTGATCGCGGTGGTGAGGTAGAAAGGCTCGGCCATGGCGCGGCCTTAGCGGCTCGGAGCGAGCGATGCGAGCATGCCGGCGAGCTCGAAGACGACGCTTTCGGGCTCGAGCGAGAGGCCCCGCGCGCTCGAGGCGAGGCTCGAGGCGCGCTCCCAGGTCCTCAGCGCCTCGCCGAGCCCGGCGCCTCGCCGCGCCTTCGCCTCGGCGGCGATGACCGACGGCGCCCGGGCGAGGAAGGCCTCGTAGCGCGGCTGGGCGGACTTGAGGGCGAGGCTCTGGGCGAGCGCGCTTCGCCGCGCGTTGGCCGGGTCGCCGTCGCGGACGAGCTCGGCCATCGCCTTGTCGAGGCCGGCGACGTCGAGCCCCCGCCAGGCCAGGGCCCGGCCCGGCGAGCCGCGGCCGGCGGCGGCGAGGTCCCTGATCTCGCCCGGTTCCGCGTCCGGCAAGGCCGCGCCCAGAGCCGACGTCATGGCGTCGTCGTCGAGCTCGGCGAGGCGAAGCGGACGGCAGCGCGAGCGGATCGTCGGAAGCAGCCGCTCGGGGGCGTGGCTGACCAGCAGGAAGACGCTGCTCGGCGGCGGCTCCTCGAGATTCTTGAGCAGCGCGTTGGCGGCGTTGCGCTCGAGATCGTCGATCGAATCGACGATCACCGCGCGCCAGGCCGACATCGAGGCGGTGGTGTTGAACAGGCGCTGGAGGGAGCGGACCTGGTCGACGCTGATGTTTCGGGCGAGCTCGCCCGACGCGCTGTTCTCGCGCGGCAGCCGCTCGAGCCGCATCAGGTCGGGATGGCTGCCGGCGGCGACGAGGCGCGCGGCGGGATGGTCGTCGGGGACGTCCAGCCCGGGGGCGTCCACCCTCCCCTGCCCCTGGGCGAGCACGCGAAGCGCCGCCTTGGCCGCGAACAGCGCCTTGCCGACCCCTTCCGGGCCCGAGATCAGCCAGGCGTGGTGGAGCCGGCCCGAATCGAGCGCGTCGCGGAAGGCCGCGACGGCCGAGTCGTGGCCGTAAAGGGGGGTCATCGCGGCGCGCTCCATGATGCCGGCAAGCGTTGATCGCGAAAATAAGTTGAGGAAGTTGAGGGTAACCGAGAGCGGCGCGAATTTGCGACCTTCCGCGCCCGTCCGACGCGGGCACGGAGCTTCGTGGCGGCGGTGTCCATGGCGTAGCTCATCGCCGGAACATAGCAGGAACTACCACTCTCGGCATCCTGAACTTGTTTCAGGATCCAGTTCTCCGCCTCCTGGGCAGGCGACCAGCTGGACCCTGAAACGAGTTCAGGGTGACGGTGGGGGGGCGGAATCACAGCAGGTCCTCGACCGCGGCGAGAAGCCTTGCCGTCACCGCCTCGGCCGTCCCGCTCGCGTCGATCCTGCGGAATCGGTCGGGCTCCGCTTCGGCGAGGGCGGCGAAGGCGGCGGCGACCCGGTCGTGGAAGCCCCCGCCCCGGCCGCCGATTCGGTCAGACCCATCGGCATCGCGCACGCTCAGCCGCTCGCTCACCGCCTGCGGCGGAAGCTCGAGGAGCAAGGTCCGGTCGGGCAGGAAGCCGCCGCTGCCGATCTCGTGGAGCGCGCGTACCGCCGCCATCCCCACGCCGGCGGCGCCGCCCTGATAGGCGAGCGAGCTGTCGAGGAAGCGGTCGCTGAGCACCCAGGCGCCGCGCTCGAGCGCCGGGCGGATGGTCCGGGCGACATGGTCGGCTCGGGCGGCGGCGAAGAGCAGCGCCTCGCCTTGCGGAGTCCAGCGGTCGTCGCCGCCCTCGAGCAGAAGCTTGCGGATCGCCTCGGCGCCGGGGCTTCCGCCCGGCTCGCGGGTCTCGACCACCTCGAGGCCCCGGCCCCGCAACGCCTCCGCCAGCGCCCTGAGCTGGGTCGACTTGCCGGCCCCCTCGCCGCCCTCGAGGCTGATGAAGCGGCCGGCCACCTTTAGCCGAACAGCGACGTCAGGCCGTTCCAGATGCGGCCGAAGAAGCCGGCCTCGCCGACCGCCTCGGCGGCGACCAGCGGCATCGTCTGGGGCGGCGTGTCCGGGGTCGAGACGACGAGATCGGCGACATGCTGGCCCCTGGCGATCGGCGCCTTGATCGGGCCGTCGTAGACGACCTTGACCCGGATGTTGGCCGCGGCGCCTGCCGGCAGGGTCACCGCGATGCTGCGCGGAGCGACCAGCGCGACCTCGTCGTCGCCGCCCTGCTGGACCTGGGCGTTGGCGACCTTCTCGCCCTGGTTGAACAGGGGCTGCGACTTCCAGGCGCGGAAGCCCCAGTCCATGAACTTGACCGATTCCTCGATCCGCTGGTTGAAGCTGGAGAGGCCTGCGACGACCATGACGATCCGGCGGCCGTTCTGCTCGGCCGAGCCGGTGAAGCCGTAGCCGGCCTCGGCGGTATGGCCGGTCTTGAGCCCATCGGCGCCCGGCACCCGGCCGAGCAGGGGGTTGCGGTTGCCCTGGGTGATCGGATCGCCCTTGCCGAGCGTCTTGCCCCAGGTGAATTCCTTCCTCTGGTAGAAGCGCTTGTAGAGGTCCGGGGTCTCCTGGATGGTGGCGGCGGCGAGCCTGGCGAGGTCGCGGGCGGTCGTGTAGGTGACACCCTCGTCCGGCCAGCCGTTGGTGTTGCCGAAGTGGGAATTGCTCATCCCCAGCCGCCGGGCGTCCTGGTTCATCTGCGCCGCATAGGCCTGCTCGGTGCCGGCCAGGCATTCGGCGAGGACGACGGTGGCGTCGTTGCCCGACAAGGTGACGATGCCGTTGAGCAGGTTCTCGACGCTGACCTGCTCGCCCGGCGAAAGGAACATGGTCGAGCCGGCCTCCGGTCCGTGCCACTGCTTCCAGGTCTCGGGACGGACCTGGCACATCTGGTCGAGCTTCGCCTCGCCCCGCTTGATCATCCGGAAGGCGAGATGGGTGGTCATCATCTTGGCCATCGAGGCGGGCGGGATGCGGCGGTCGGGATCCTTGGAGTAGAGGACCGCGCCCGAACTCAGATCGACCATGTAGGCGACCGGGGCGGCGGTCTCGAACGGCGGCGCCGCGGCCGTGGCGGGAAGCGCTGCCGCGGCAGCGAAAGCGGTCAGGAACAAGCTCTTGCGGATCATGATTGAGACGATTCCCCTGAAACGTGCGGTGTTGGCGGCCCGCCGTCATTGCGAGGAGCGGAGCGACGAAGCGATCCAGCGACGGACGGCCTCGGGCCGCTGGATTGCTTCGCTTCGCTCGCAATGACGGCAGCCGGTTAATGGCTGCCGGTCCTGCTTAACCCCTCCCCTCGCCCCGCGCCAGACGGATCAGCGCGCGATCGCGTCGGCGAGCAGGCCGACCGACAGAGCGTAGAAATTGGAGCAATTGTAATCGAGGATCGCCTTGTAATTGTTGGTCAGGAGATAGGCCGTGGCGCCCGGCCCGTCCGGCTCGATCAGGGCGGCCATCTCCGAATCGCGCGGCCAGATGCCGTTCTGGGCGACGAGGCCGAGGCGCCGCCATTCGGCGACGGGAATCCAGCGGCTGTGGCGCTCGTGGACCCGCCGGCAGCGCGTCTCCGTGATATTGTTGTTGCGAAGCGCGAGCCGGTCCAGCCCCGGCGGCACCCGGACCGGAACCCCCCAGGGCACGCCCGGCTGCCAGCCGGCGTTGCGGAGGTAATTGGCGATCGAGGCGAGCGCGTCGGGCTCGCTTCGCCAGATGTTGGCGCGCCCGTCGCCGTCGCCGTCGCGCGCCAGCCGCAGCCAGACCGACGGCAGGAACTGGGGATGGCCGGTCGCCCCCGCCCAGCTCCCCTTGAGCAGGCTTCGAGGGACTCCGCGGTCGAGCATCTTCAGCGCGGCGACGAACTCGTCGGCGAAGAGCTGGCGGCGCCGGCCCTCGTAGGCCAGCGAGGCGAGCGAATTGAGAAGGTCGAAATTGCCGGTGACGGCGCCGTAGCTGGTCTCATGCCCCCAGATGGCGACCACCACCGAGGGCGCCACCCCGTAGGTGCGGCCGATGTCGCGCAGGCGCGACAGATTGGCGGCGTAGCGGCTCTGGCCCTTCGCGATCAGGGCCGGCGAGACGTGGCGGGCGCGATAGGGCGCGAAGGGCGGGTTGGCGTTGCTTCCCGGCCGGCCGCCGGGCTGGGCTCGGTCGAGCTGGACGGTTCGGGCGCTGAAGACGAGGCTAGGGAAGACGCTTGCGATGGTGGCTCGGCTGACCCCGGCGCTCACCGCCTGGGCCTCGAGCTGGGGCAGATAGGCCTCGAAGCCGGCCTGGCTGAGCCCGGTCTGGGCCGAGGCCGGGCCGGCCGCCGGAGCGACCGCCGACGCCAGCGCCAGGGCGGCCATGCCCCTCAACAAACGCATACTCAATTCTCCCGCTTGCCGACCCTGATGCCACAGGGCCGCAACCCGCGATACTCGGCTCGCCGCGCGGGTTGCACGAACCACCCGTCATCCCAGCGCAAGCCGGGACCTCGTCGAGAACGGCTGTCTGCGCTTTCAATTCCCGAGGCCCCGGCTTTCGCCGGGGTGACGGGTAGGCTAGAGCCCCCCATCCTGGACAGGTGGCCGAGTGGTTTAAGGCAGCGGTCTTGAAAACCGCCGTGGGTTCACGCCCACCGTGGGTTCGAATCCCACCCTGTCCGCCACCTTCCGGGCCCGGCCCCCGGCCGCGACGCGGGCTCCGCGCTCACCCGGCCCGATCGAGGATCGAGCGGGCCAGGTTCGCGAGGCCCGCATCGGCTGCGCGGCCGGCATAGCGTCGGACGATCTCGATGAAAGCCGGATCGGAGGTCTCGCGCAGCTGGAAGAGCGCCTGCCAGTGGAGCGCGGCGTCGGGATGGGCGAGCGCCTCCTCGAACGCGCCGACGACGTCGACGACCTCGCCCCCGGGTCCGCGCCGGCCGTGGAACGGAATGAAGAAATGCAGCTGCTTGCAGGCCAGCATTCGCGGCGCGGGCCCGTCGCCGCGCAGCGCGCGAAGGACGAGCGGAAAGCCCCGGGGATCGCCGCGCTGCGCGAGATAGCCGGCGGCGAACAGCGGCGCGAGCTCGTCGCCCCGCGGCCGGTCGACCGCCGCCGCCAGAGCGGCGTCGCCCGCTCCGTCGCCCAGCCTCGCCAGGGCGTAAGCCGCCTCCACCGCCATGACCTCGTCGCTCCCGCCGAGCGCCTGGCGGAGCGCCGGCGCCGCGGCCGCCGCTCGCTCGGCGCCGGCGGTGTGCGCCGCGGCGGCGCGCAGGATGGGGTCCGAATCCGGCGATTCGAGCATTCGGACCAGCGCATCGGCCTCCGCCCCGACCCCGTTGAGGCGCAGGACCTCCCGATCGTGATAGTCCCAAAATAGCGCGTAGGGCAGATCGTCCGGCGGCTCCGGAACGTCGAGCTCGGGCCCCCGATAGGGGATGTCCGGAAGCCGATAATCCATGGCGAACCCTTTGCTGGCTGCGGGCTAGGGCCCCCCGCCGGGGGACGGAGGGGGTGGAGGCGCCGGAGCCGGGGCCGGAGACGGCGGAGCCGGAGCCGGAGCCGGCGGCGGCGGCGCTCCCGGATAAAGCCCGGCCGTGCCCCTCGCGGTCACGGCGTTGGCTCGGGCCAGATAGGCCGGAGCGCCCGCGCCATAGGCCCGTTGCTCCTTGCCGGGCATCGTCATGTTGGCCTGGGAATGGGCGATGACCCTGCCGGGGACCTGCGCGAGCAGGGCGTTCACGTCGGCGACGCTTCCCGCGGTCTGACCGTTCAGCCAGGTCTGGGCGCTGACGACCCCGGCCGCGCCGAAGGTCTGGCGCTCGCCGACGTGGAACTGCTCGTGGATGACGGTCAGGTCCGAGGCCCAGAATTGAGTCCGCGGCGGCCGGCCCCCGAGGTCTCCCATGTTCGGAGTGAGATCGCTCGCCACCGTCGCGAAGTTCGCATGGGTGATGGCGGCATCGGTCTCGGAGCCGATGTTCGTCTTTCCGCCCCCCGCGACGTTGAAGGTGATCGGATTGGACACCGTCGCGGTGACGTCGAAGCGGCCGGGCGGCGCCGGCGGCGGGGGCGGCGCGGGTCCGCCGCCGGGAGCGGGCGCGGGCGCCGGCGGAGGCGGCGGAGCGGGATGGGGCGTCACGACGATGTTCGTCATGTTGAACGTGTTCCAGTGAGTCGCGCCGAACGGCGACACCGTGCCGCTCTGGCTGACCGTCGTCGCATAGGTCAAAGTGCCCGCGACGCTGTCCTGGTCCATCACCACCAGCGAATCGGGCATGATGAGATCGGGCAGAGCGACCGGGCCGCCGTCGAGCGGCGCCTCCGGCATCGGCCCGGCCGAGGCGAGCAGAGCCGCGGCGATGCTCGCCCCGTCGGGGACCGCCACGTCCGCCTCGCCGCCGAAGGCGGGGTCCCGGTCGCGGTCGGACGGCGCGGATTCGGGGGGAAAAACGGGGATGGTCGCGAGCGACCGGTCCCGGCCCGGCGCCCCGGCCTGCCACGCCGGCTGCTCGTCGCCATCCGCCTTGGGCGGGGCGGAGCGGAGCGGCGGCATGGCGATCGACGCCTTGATCGGGACCTGCATCCTTTTCGTGACGCGCATCTCGGGTCTCCTCGCAACCTGATGCCGGGCGGAGCGGCGTCGCGCTCGCCTCGTCCGCCGGCTTTCCCGACTACCCTTTCCGAGCCCTTTTGAACATCCAATTCACCGGGACGCAGCGCCGCCCTGGGCGGGCCGGCCGCCGCCGAGCGAGCCTATCGGTGGACAATTGCACAGCGGCGCGCCAGTGAGCGCGCTTGCAGCATCCGAAGAGGAAATGATGGCCATGGCGTCCCCCTTGCCCTTCGACTGGGAGGATCCGTTCGCGCTCGACGCGCAGCTCAGCGACGAGGAGCGGATCGTCCGCGACACCGCCAGGGGCTATGCGCAGGAGAAGCTCCAGCCGCGGGTGACGGAGGCCTTCCTAGAGGAACGGTTCGACCGCGACATCATGTCCGAGATGGGCGAGCTCGGCCTGCTCGGAGCCACCATTCCCCACGAATATGGCGGCGCGGGCCTGAATTACGTCAGCTACGGGCTGGTCGCGCGGGAGGTGGAGCGGGTCGACAGCGGCTATCGCTCGGCGATGAGCGTCCAGTCGTCGCTCGTCATGCACCCGATCAACGCCTACGGCTCGGAGGAGCAGAAGCGCAAATGGCTGCCGGGCCTCGCCCGAGGCGAGCTGATCGGCTGCTTCGGCCTGACCGAGCCCGACGCCGGCTCCGATCCGGGCGGGATGCGGACCCGGGCCGAGAAGATCGACGGCGGCTACCGCCTGTCCGGCTCCAAGATGTGGATCACCAACTCGCCGATCGCCGACGTCTTCGTCGTCTGGGCCAAGTCCGACGCGCATGACGGCCGGATCCGCGGCTTCCTGCTCGAGAAGGGCATGAAGGGCCTCTCCGCGCCCAAGATCGGAATGAAGCTCAGCCTGCGCGCGTCGATCACCGGCGAGATCGTCATGGACGGGGTCGAGGTGCCGGAGGAGAGCCTCCTCCCCGACGCCAGCGGCCTCGCCGGGCCGTTCGGCTGCCTCAACCGGGCGCGCTACGGAATCGGCTGGGGCGCGATGGGGGCGGCCGAGGCCTGCTTCGAGGCGGCCCGGCGCTACACGCTCGACAGGAAGCAGTTCGGCCGGCCGCTCGCCGCGACGCAGCTGGTCCAGCTCAAGCTCGCCAACATGGCGACGGAGATCACGCTCGGCCTGCAGGCGGCGCTGAGGGTCGGCCGGCGGATGGACGAGGGCGAGCTCATCCCGGAGACGATCAGCCTCATCAAGCGCAACAATGTCGGCAAGGCGCTCGACATCGCCCGGGTCGCCCGGGACATGCACGGCGGCAACGGCATCTCGGCCGAGTTCCAGGTGATGCGTCACGCGATGAACCTCGAGACGGTCAACACCTATGAGGGCACTCACGACGTCCACGGCCTGATCCTGGGGCGGGCGATCACGGGGATTTCGGCGTTTTGACCTTCCCCGTCATTCCAGCGAAAGCTGGAATCCATTCCGACTCAGCATGGACCCCAGCTTTCGCTGGGGTGACGGAGGAGCATGGATAAGCCCCTCACCGGCCTGAAGGTGATCGAGCTCGCGAGAATCCTCGCCGGGCCGTGGGCCGGGCAATTGCTCGCGGATCTCGGGGCTGAGGTGGTCAAGGTCGAGCGGCCCGGCACGGGCGACGACACGAGGCAATGGGGGCCGCCCTTCGCGCCCGACGGCGCCGCCGCCTATTTCCACGCGTGCAACCGAGGCAAGAGCTCGCTCGCGATCGACATCGCCACGCCCGAAGGCCAGGCCGAGGTCCGCGAGCTGGCGTCGCAGGCCGACGTGCTGATCGAGAATTTCAAGGCCGGCGGCCTCGCCCGCTACGGGCTCGACCACCCTTCCCTCGCCGAGCTCAACCCCGGCCTCGTCTATTGCTCGATCACCGGCTTCGGCCAGGACGGCCCCTATTCGGGGCGCGCCGGCTACGACTTCGTCATCCAGGCGATGGGCGGGGCCATGTCGCTGACCGGCGAGCCGGACGGGCCGCCGCAGAAATCGGGAGTCGCCTATGCCGATATGTTCACCGGACTCTACGCGACCGTCGCCATCCTCGCCGCGCTTCGCGAGCGCGACCGGACGGGGCTCGGCGCCCATATCGACATGGCGCTGCTCGACACGCAGGTGGCGGTCCTCGGCAACCAGGCGCTCTACTGGATGATCTCGGGCGAGGTGCCCGGGCGGATGGGCAACGGCCATGTCAACCTCGTCCCCTACCAGGCCTTCGCGGTCGCGGACGGCGAGATCGTCGTCGCCGTCGGCAACGACCGCCAGTTCGAGCGGCTGTGCCGGATACTGGGCCTGGAGACGCTGGCCCGGGACGAGCGCTTTCGAACCAACCCGGCCCGGGTGGTCAACCGAGCCGAGCTGATCCCGCTGCTCGAGCAGGCGATGGCCGGGCGCCGGCGGGGCGAATTCGCCGAAGCTCTGGAGGGCGCGGGCATTCCGGCCGGGCCGATCAACGCCGTCGACGCCGTCTTCGCCGATCCGCAGGTGGTCCATCGCGGCCTTCGCATCGCCGGCGAGGCGCCGGGGCTCGCCTCGCCGATCGTCATCGACGGCCGGCGCCAGGTGGCGGAGCGGCCGGCGCCGCGGCTCGGGGAGGGCTCGCCGTGCTGACCCAATATGGAGTCATTCCGGTTCGGACCGCGGCGGACGGCGGAGTCGAGGTGCTCCTGATCACCTCGCGCGAGACGCGGCGCTGGGTCGTTCCGCGCGGCAATCCGATCCCCGGCCGGAGCCCGACCGAATCGGCCGCCCAGGAGGCATTCGAGGAAGCGGGCATCCTGGGGCCGGTCGATCCCGATCCGGTCGGCCGCTATTTCTACCGCAAGCGCCGCCGCAACGGCGCCGTGCTTCCGGCCGAGGTCCGGCTGTTCCGGATGCGGGTCGCCGAGGAGCGCGACGACTGGCCCGAGAAGGGCGAGCGAGAGCGGCGCTGGTTCGCTCCGCAGGAGGCCGCCGCCGCGGTCGCCGAGTCCGAGCTCGCCGAGCTGATCCGAAGCCTCGCCCCCGGCCCGGCGACCGACGTGAGAGCGATCGCCCGAAACGTCCTCGAGGCGCTTCCCGAGCCCGCCCTGATCGTCGCCGCGGGCCGGGTCGAGATGAGCAACGCGCCGGCCCGGGCCACCCTCGGCAGCGGCATCGAGGGCCAGGACGTCGGGCTCGCCCTGCGGCACCCCGAGGCGGCGGAGCGGCTCGTCGCCGATCCGCCGGCGGCGCCCGAGGAGATCGAGCTGGCCGGTCTCGGCGAGTCCGAAAGGCGCTGGACGATGAGCGTCGCGCCGCTCGAGGACGGCGGCCTGTTCGTTCGACTCACCGACCGCAGCGAGGCTCATGCCGCCGAGCGCATGCGGGTCGATTTCGTCGCCAACGCCAGCCACGAGCTGCGCACCCCCCTCGCCACCTTGCTCGGCTATACCGAAACCCTGCGCGAGCAGGGCGACGAGCTCGACGAGGCGACGAGGCGGCGCTTCACCGGCATCGTCCACGACGAGGCCCGGCGGATGCAGCGGCTGGTCGAGGATCTGGTGTCGCTGTCGCGGATCGAGGCGGAGCGCTTCAACCCGCCCAGCGAGCCGCTCAGCCTCGGCGAGCTGATCGAGGAGGTTCGCGACAACGTCCGCCACACCGCCGCCGAGCGCGGCGGCGAGATCCGGCTGGAGGCGCCCGCCGACCTCCCCGACGTCGCCGGCGACCGCGCCGAGCTGCTGCAGCTGATCGACAATCTGATCAGCAACGCCCTGCGCTACGGCCGGCCCGGTACGCCGGTCGTCGTCGCGCTCGCCCGCGAGGGCGCCATGGTCCATCTCGCCGTCTCCGACCAGGGCGACGGCATCGCCGCCGAGCATATCCCGCGGGTGACGGAGCGTTTCTACCGGGTCGATCCGGGCCGGAGCCGTTCGCTCGGCGGCACCGGGCTCGGCCTGTCGATCGTCAAGCACGTCGTCGAGCGCCACCGCGGCCGGCTCCGGATCGAGAGCGAGCCCGGGCGAGGAACGACCGTTCACGTGCTGCTTCCGGCCGTGTCATGAAAGCGCAACATGCGCGTCCTATCCGCGTAACATGAGCAAGGGCAGGCTTCTCCTCGTGGAGGACGACAAGGCGCTCGCCGAGCTGCTGGTGTGGCATTTCGAGCGGCAGGAATTCGAGGTCCGCCGGACCGCCGACGGCGAGGAGGCGCTCCTCCTCGCCGAGGAGGCGGCGCCCGACATCGTCATCCTCGACTGGATGATCGAGGGGATATCGGGGCTCGAGGTCTGCCGGCGGCTGCGCCGGCGCCCGGCCACCGCCAACGTCCCGATCATCATGCTGACCGCCCGCGGCGAGGAATCCGACCGGATCCGCGGCCTCGAGACCGGCGCGGACGATTACGTCACCAAGCCGTTCAGCCCGGGCGAGCTGATCGCGCGGGTCGGAGCCGTGCTGCGCCGGGTCCGCCCCGCTCTGGCTGGAGAGAGCCTGAGCTACGGCGACCTCGAGATGGACGTCGCCGCCCACCGGGTGCGCCGGGGCGGACGGGCGGTCGCGCTGGGGCCGACCGAGTTCCGGCTTCTGCGCCACTTCCTCGAGCATCCGGGCCGGGTCTTCTCGCGCGAGCGGCTGCTCGACTCGGTCTGGGCCCACGACAGCGACATCGAGCTGAGGACGGTCGACGTCCACGTCCGCCGGCTTCGCGGCGCCTTGAACGAGGGCGGCCGGCCGGACCTGATCCGCACCGTCCGCTCGGCCGGCTACGCGCTCGACTCCGGCGACGAGGGCTGAGCCTGTCACAAAAGTGCAACCTAACGGGACTAGGCGCGTCTCGAACGGGGATCGGGGCCTTGCTTTCAATGGCCGCCTCGCCGCTGTACAGGGCGGCCGTCTACAGGGGAAAGAAATGAAGTGGTTCCGAGCGATCATGCCGCAGGAGGCGGCCTTCTTCGACCTGTTCGAGCGCCACTCGGTGACCCTGGTCGGCGGCG
>DASVVX010000105.1:0-17797 GCA_036386295.1 Allosphingosinicella sp. | reverse complement strand
TGGCCTTCGACGCGATAGGTGAACATCTCAATCAGGGTGGGGCCGAGGTTCGAGCGGGCCCGGTCGGCGGCCCAGCGGGTGGCGGCATAGACGGCGAGGGCGTCGTTGCCGTCGACGCGGAGGCCGGCGATGCCGTAGCCGACGGCGCGGGCGGCGAAGGTGGTGAGCTCTCCGCCCGCGATCCCGGAGAAGGAGGAGATCGCCCACTGGTTGTTGACGATGTTGAGGATGACGGGCGCCCGGTAGACCCCGGCGAACACGCAGGCGGCGTGGAAGTCGCCCTCGGCGGTCGAGCCGTCGCCGATATAGGCCGAGGCGATGCGGCTGTCGCCGGATATGGCCGAGGCCATCGCCCAGCCGACGGCCTGCGGGAACTGCGTCGCGAGGTTACCGGAGATGGTGAAGAAGCCGTGCGCGTTCGACGCGTACATGATCGGAAGCTGGCGGCCTTTGAGCGGGTCGCCGCGGTTCGAATAGACCTGGCACATCATCGTCACGAGCGGATAGTCGCGGGCGACGAGCAGGCCCTGCTGGCGGTAGGTGGGGAAGCACATGTCGTCGCGGTCGAGGGCGTGGGCGCCGGCGACCGCGATCGCCTCCTCGCCGGTGCATTTCATGTAGAAGCTGGTCTTGCCCTGGCGCTGGGCGCGGTACATGCGGTCGTCGAAGACCCGGACCAGCATCATGTCGCGGAGGATGCGGCGAAGGGTGTCGGGATCGAGCTTCGGGTCCCAGGGGCCGACCGCTTTGCCCTCCTCGTCGAGCACCCGGACCAGCGAATAGACGAGATCGTGGGTGTCGGCGGCGGCGACGTTGGTATCCGGGCGGCGGACGCTGCCGGCGGCCGGGATCTCGACATGGCTGAAATCGACCGCATCCCCGGGGCGCGCCGGCGGCTCCGGGACGTGGAGTGAGAGCGCCGGACGGTTGGGGCGCTCGGCTTGGTTGGTCATCCTCTACCCTGTTCGTTGCGGCTGCGTGGCCCGTAGCTTGTGGCGCGGCCCTTGTGAAGCGGCGCGCCGCGAGGCATGCGAAGCGAAAAGGAGCGACAGCATGACCTTGTTCCGTGGCCTCGCGGCGTTGATGCTACTGGCGCTCGCCGCCTGCCAGACGACGCCCGAGCCGCCGCGCGGGCCCAGCTTCTACGTGATGCGCCACCTCCAGAAGGCCGAGGGCGAGGATCCGCCGCTCAGCGCGGAGGGCCAGGTGAACGCGAGGAAGCTGATCGGCTTCTTCGCCGCCGATCCGCCGCGGGCGATCTACGTCAGCACCACCCGCCGCGCCCGCGAGACGGCGGCGCCGCTGGCGAGGAAGCTGCACGCCAAGGTCCGGAGCTACGATCCGGGCGACACCGACGGCCTCGTCGCGCGGGTCCTGGCGGAGCGCGGGCCGGTGCTGGTGGTGGGCCACAGCAACACCGTTCCGGACATCGTCGAGAGGCTGGGCGGCGAGAGGCCGGCACCGCTGGCGGAAACGGATTTCGGCGACATCTGGCATCTGTGGGGGACGCCGCGAAGGACGGAGCGGTTAAGGATCGGAGACTGAAGTCCTAGCTCTGAAACGGCGCAATCGCTGATTGACGCGCCCCGGCTTTGCATGATCCACTTCCTTCAAGGAGACGCATCATGAACCGCGTGAAGGCGCCAATGGCCGTCGCGACTTTGATGATCGGCGTCGGCAGCACAGTGGCTGAGGCGCGCTTCCTGCAGGTCGATCCGGTGGGCTACAAGGATCACATCAATTTATACGCCTACGTCGGCAATGATCCGATCAACAGTCGCGACCCCACCGGCACTGAGTGCGTAAATGGCGCGGATAGAACGACGACCTGCCGGGATAAGGGCTATGATGTGAACTTTCGAACGCCGGCGGGCTTTCAAAACACTCGACCCCGCGCGTCTGACGGTCATCAATATGATGTTTCGAATGTCTCGCCGAAAAGCGCGACAGAAACGCGCCAATGGGTTCGGAACAATCCTACTCCGGGAAATCCTCGGCCCGCAACTGCCGAGGGAACCTTAAACAATGCTACTCCACGTGGTATTCCGTATCCGAGCCCCGTAGTCTCGCTCACTACGAAAAACCTAGTGACCGGAAACCAAGTCGTCGTAAATGTCACGTTGCCTGGCCACCCGCTCGGGAACGGAGTTGTCATCCGTGACGTCCTCCCGAATGCAAATGGCACATCAACCATCCACAACTTCGGTGAGGGAAATGGCTTTCTGCAATCGAAAGCAAGCCCGCTCGCAAACGAAATAAATAACGTATGGGCCACGCCTGCAATGAGACCGCAAGAACCACGGCCTCAGTGGGATCCCTGCGCGAGTCACCCGGGAGCTTGCTAGCCGATGCCGCTCTCACGGGACACGCAAAATTGGAGTGGGAGGGCCGCTATCGGCTTTCTATTGGCTCCTATAACACCTTGCATTCTGATATTCGTTATCGCTGTCATGCAAGGGGGCGGAGACGGAGGAATTTGGTTCATAACCATAGTTTTTCCCCTGTCATATATTGTATCTGGTATCATAGGATTGCCCGCTTACTTACTTCTCAAGCGATTTAATTGCATCTCAATGTTATCTTACGTCGCAGCAGGTATGATTGCTGCTCTTGTGCCTTTCGCAGTAATCATTGGATACCCGATATTGATGAACTATAGCGAATCAGCTGCGTCATCCGGGTCTGCGGCCTTTGGATTTTTCATACTTGCAGTGATGACGTTTTGTGGAGGTCTTGTCGCTGGAACGTTCTGGTTCCTAGTCAGGCCGGATCGATCGAGCGGGCCCGCGACCGATGTAACTAGTACCTGAGTTGGGAACGTAATGGTGGGCTTATACCTCCGAGCGATCTCTCTCTTGCTACTTTGGGTCGCGGCCACCGCAGCGACGGCTCAATCCCTTTCGACGCCCGCCAAATCCGTCACGATGGTTATCGGTCGTCCAGAGAGCCGCGTCGATTATCTCGAGGCGGCACTCACTTTCGATCGCATGATCGAGAAGAACAGCGACATCGCGACCACCCGCGCGATGGTGGCGCGACTCGTCGACGCCGCGCGGCAGATGGCCGGGCCCACGCCGAGCGACGCCTACAAGCTCGCGGCGATCAGGAAAGCGATCTACGTCGCGGGGCCGTGGAACCATGGTCGCGCCTTCTCCTACGATCTCTCCGACCCGCTCGGCAGGCAGCCCGGAAGCAAGCTGCTTTCGACCTACGTCCGGACCCGCAAGGGCAATTGCGTCTCGATGCCGACCCTCTTCCTGATTGTCGCCGACCGGATGGGGCTGAAGGTCCGGCTCGGCGCGGCGCCGCTCCATTTGTTCGTTCGCCACACCGATCCGGCCGGAATGGACCATAATCTCGAGGCGACCAGCGGCGGCCATGAGGCGAGGACCGAATGGTACCGGCAGAACCTCCCAATGACCGATCGCGCGATCGAGAGCGGTATCTACATGCGGACGTTGACCAGGCGGGAGACGGTGGCGGCGATGGCGCTGCCGGTGCTCGACTTCCTGCTCGACGAGCGGCGCTGGCAGGAGGCCGGGGAGGTGGCCGACGCGATCCTCGCCGCCAGCCCGCGGGACTCCCATGCGATGGTCAAGAAGGGAAGCGCCATCGCCGGCCTGATGCAGGCGGAATATTTCGACCGGTACCGCGATCCGGCCCTGATCCCGCCGGCGCTGCGTCCGCGCTTCCTGATGCTCGCGGCGGCCAATGAAAGGGCGTTCGGGGAGGCCGAGGGGCTGGGGTGGACGGCGGCGCGATAGGCCTGGCGAGGAGGGAGCGGTGCGGGTGGATTGAAAATTCCTCCCCGGCATTTGCCGGGGAGGGGGACCGGCTGAAAGCCGGTGGAGGGGTTCTTTCGGACTGCGAAGAACCCCTCCACCATGCTTCGCATGGTCCCCCTCCCCCGGAAATCCGGGGGAGGAATTTAGAGGTCACTGCGAAGAACGCCTCCACCATGCTTCGCATGGTCCCCCTCCCCCGGAAATCCGGGGGAGGAATTTAGAGGTCGATGCAGGCGGCGAGGCTTTCGAGCTTGCGGATTCGTTCCTTGAGGTCAGCGACCTCGATCCGCTCGGCCATTCCGCCGTGGCTGGCCGGCCGGGCGGTCGCGCTCTCCAGCTCGAGCCGCTTCAGGTCGAGCCAGCCCTGCCAGCCCTTCAGGGCGGCGAAGAGCATGATGCCGAGCGCGGTGAGGCCGAAGCCCGCCATCGCCACCATCGTCATCGGTTCGGTCATGACTTCCTCCCGTTTCTCGGTCTTCAGTCGTTCAGCGCAGAGCCTCGATCTCGCGGGCGAGGCCGGTGTTCTGGGCGGTCACATAGGTCTCGACCTCGGCCATCCGGCGGTCGATGTCGCGCATCGAGCGGTTGAGCTCGAAGGTCGACATCTTCGCGAGCCGGACGGGCGCCTCCTCGTCATAGCTCTCCTCGAGCGGACGCTTCTTCGCGATCACCGCCGCCGCGCCGTAGGCGATGAGGGTCCAGGGAAAGCCGCCGAGCAGAGTCGCAAGGACGATTCCGACCCTCACGAAGGTCGGGTCCCACCCCATGTGCCGGGCGATGCCCGAGCAGACCCCGAATATCCGGCCGTTGGCCCGATCCAGATAGAAACACTTTTTCATCTTTCCCTCCTGAGTGTCCTGATGTTGTCGTTGCGGCGGTCCTCGATCCCGATCGCCGCCGGGTCGCAGCCGAGGTTGCGCCAATTGGGATTTTCCGCCGTCATGATCCGCTCGACGGTACAGACCCGGTCGTCGAGCCGGCGGGCGAGGTCGTGAAGCTCGTCGAGCAGGCGCTCGTCCTCAAGGGTGAGGGTCGCCGACTTCTTCCACTGGGTCACATAGTGAAGGATGATCCAGGGGAAGGCGACGAACACCATGAACACGCCGAAGAGCGGGGTCGCGTCCATCGCTCAGCCCTCCCGCCCGGCGGCGGCGAAAGCGGCGCGCCGGGCGAGCTCGCCGAGATTGCGGGCCCAGCCGGGCGTCTCGGCGCCGGCCGCCGGCTCGACCGCGCCGTCGAGCCAGTGGGCGAGATCGTCCAGGGCGTCGCAGCCGGTGACTCCCAGCGCGGCGAAGACGGGCGAAATCGCTTCCATGATCCTCAGGCCTCCATCGGCTCGGTTGCGGCGGCCCGGCGCGCCTTCATCTCGGCCAGCTCGGCCTCGACCTTCTCGGCGTTGCGAAGCTCGGCGATCTCCTCGTCGAGCGACCGGGGCGGAGCGGCGAGGGCGAGCGCTTCGGCGCGCCCCTCGGCCTGGTCGACCTGGCGCTCGAGCAGCTCGAAGCGCGAGAAGGCCTCGTCGACCTTGGGGCCGAAGGTCATCTCGCGGAGCCGGGCGCGCTGGTTGGCGCTGTCGAGCCGGCTCTGGGTGGCGCTCTGCCGCATTCGGGCTTCGCGAAGCTTGGCCTGGAGCCGGGCGATGTCGGCCTCGGAGGCGCGCATCGCATCGTCGAGGGCCTCGATCTCGGCCTTGAGGTGGTCGGCCATGTCGGCCGCCTTCTGCCGCTCGGTGAGGGCGCCGTGGGCGAGGTCCTCGCGGCCCTTGGAAAGCGCCAGCTCCGCCTTCTCGGTCCAGCTCGACTGGAGCCTCTCGAGGCGGGCGATCTGGTGGCGCATCTCCTTCTGGTCGGCGATGGTCCGGGCGGCCGAGGCGCGGACCTGGACCAGTGTCTCCTCCATCTCGAGGATGATCATCCGGATCATCTTGGCGGGGTCTTCCGCCTTGTCGAGGAGGTCGGTGAAATTGGCGGCGACGATGTCGCGGGTGCGGGAGAAGATGCTCATCGGCAGTAGCTCCATCAGCGAGAAGGCGGCCCGGGCCGGGCGCTCCCTGCGCGGGTTGTGGAAGCCGTCGGGCCGGCGCGGGCCGCCGGGGCGCGGCGGGATCCGCATCAGCTTGTCGGCGGGCACGAGGATCGTCTCCGGCATCGGATCAGGCGACCTGCGCCGGAGCGGCGAGGGAAGGACCGGTCTCGATCGCGCGGGCCGGGCCGACGGCGGCGGTGACCGCCGTGGTCGAGAGGATGATCGCCAGCACGGCGGCGGCGGCGCTTTCCTTGATCTTCTGATAGTCGAACATTGGTCTGCTCCTTGAACCTTCTTGCTCCCCCGCTTTCGAAGCGGTTGCCGACAAGATTACAAGGGCCGTGCCAAGTCGAGAAAATGGCGGAAAACTGCGAAGAATGAGCATCGTTCAAACTGACGTCGGGAATTCTCGCGCCGTCATTTGGGATTTTTCGCCAACGGTTGGGAACCTCTCGTCATCCCGGCGAAGGCCGGGACCCAGGAACGCGAAAAGGTGGAGGTGAAGCGGGGCGCTCGTCCCGCAAAAGCCCCGTGTTCCTGGGTCCCGGGCTTCGCCGGGATGACGGGTCAGGCCGAGCGGGCGCGCTCGACGAGGCGGCGAAGGGTCGAGCGGCGGTAAGCGGGACCGCGGGTAGCGTCGAGGATCTTGGCGCCGGCCATGAACACGGCTCCGGTGCAGCAGGCGAAGAGCAGCCAGCCGCCGAAGCCGGGATATTGGGCGAGGTAGATCTGGCCGCGGGTGACGGCGCCTACCGCGAGCGCGTAGATGATCGCCCAGGCCTCGAACCGGGTCTTGATGACGAAAAGTCTTAACGCCTTCTTCAGCACGTCCGTTCAGCAGCAAGACCCGCGCCAATGGCGGATTTCGGCCGTTTCCGGCCGGGCCGGGAGCCGCAATTGTAAACGCGCCCGACAGCGGGCGGCGGGCTTAGACGGAGGCGAGGACGTTGGCGAGAATGGCGTCGCCGCCGCGGGTCAGGATCGATTCCGGGTGGAACTGGAGGCCGGTCTGGCGGGCCTCGGAATCCGAGATCGCCATCGCCATCCCGTCCACCTCGGCATGGACCGTGAAGCGCTCCGGAATGCGGCGCGTGCACAGGCTGTGATAGCGGCCGACCGGGACCGGCGCCGCGAGGCCTGCGAACGGGCCCGCGCCGTCGTGGCGCAGCAGCGAGGCCTTGCCGTGGACCGGCTCGGGCGCCCGGACGACCTCGCCGCCGGCCTGGCTGACGATCGCCTGGTGGCCGAGGCAGATTCCGAGCACCGGCCGCTCGCCGAGGGCGAGCCCGACCAGGGCGAGGGTCGAGCCCGCATCCTCCGGGCGGCCCGGGCCGGGAGACAGGACGATCAGCGAGTCGCGTTCGCGGGCGATGGCGAGGGCGTCGGCGGCGGCGACCGAGTTGCGCAGGACCCGCACCCGGGCGCCGAGCCGCTCGAAGGCCTCGACCAGGTTGAAGGTGAAGCTGTCGAGATTGTCGATGAGGAGGACGTGGCGCTTCATTGCGTCGTTCCCGCGGCGAGCACCGAGAGAAGGGCGGAGGCCTTGCGGCGGGTCTCGTCCGCCTCCGACTGCGGATCGCTGTCGTGGACCACTCCGGCGCCGGCGCGGACGAAGGCGATGCCGTCCCGGACCACGGCCGAGCGGATGACCACTCCGCTGTCCATATAGCCCTCCCCGTTCAGCCAGCCGATCGCGCCGCCATAGGGGCCCCGCTTGGTCGCTTCGGTGCCGCGGAGGAGCTCGGTGGCGCGAAGCTTGGGGGCGCCGGTGAGGGTGCCGACGTTGAGGCAGGCCTGAAGCGCGTGGAGGGAGTCGTAGCCGATCCTCAGCGCCCCGGTCACCGAGGAGACGAGGTGCATGACGCGGGCGTAGCGCTCCACCGTCATCAGCCGCCCGACCCGGCGAGTCCCCGGGATGGCGATTCGGGCGACGTCGTTGCGGGCCAGGTCGACCAGCATCATGTGCTCGGCGAGCTCCTTGCGATCGAGCCTGAGCTCGGCTTCCTGGCGGTCGTCCTCGTCGGGGCTGGCGCCGCGCGGGCGGGTGCCGGCGATGGGCTTGACCTCGACCGTCTTCCACTTCGAGTCGGCGAAGACCCGGACCGACGTCTCGGGCGAGGCCCCGAACAGGGTGAAGTCCCCCGCGGCGACGAAGAAGCGATAGGGGCTGGGGTCGAGACGCCGAAGCGCTGCATAGGCCGCGAGCGGCTCCGCGCAGGGCGCTCGGAAGGTCCGCGAAGGGACGATCTGGTAGACGTCCCCGGCGGCGATATGGCCCTTCAGGCGCGCGACCACCGCGCAATAGGCCTCGTCGTCGAGGTCGACCTCGACCGCTCCGGCCGGGCCCGCGGGGGCCGGCGGTGGTCGAAGCGGAGCGGGAGAGTCGCAGCGCTCGACCAGTCGGGCGAGCCTTTCGGCGGCGTCGTAATAGCCGCTCTCGGTTCCGCCGAAGGCCGTGCAGACGAGGCGGGGCGGAGCGCCGGGGTCGAAAACCAGGAGCGATTCCGCAAGCCAGTAGACATAGTCCGGAAAGCCCAGCGGATCCTCCGCATTGGCCGGAAGATCCTCGAACAGGTCGGCCTGGTCGAAAGCGGTTACGCCGAGGAGCGCGACGGTGAACGGTTCCTCGGGCGAGGCGGAGCCTATGCCGACGATGGCTCGCAGCACATCCAGCGGCGATGGGGCAAGGAGGCGCGCCTCGGCATCGTCGCCGTGCGGCCGCGGGAAGGACAATCGAAGTCGATCCTCTCCGCTCGCGGCCACCCGCTCCGCCAGAGCTCGGGCGACCTGGGCGAGGACGGCGCGCCCGCCGGGGCTCAGCGCCTGCAGGACCACGTCGCCGCCGCGGCATTCGATGCGGAGGGCGGCTCGGTCCATGAGCAGGCTCGGGCCTTCGCTGCGCTCGAGCAGGAACGTGTCGCTCCGCCGCCCGCCCTCGGCAAGGGCGGCGTAGAGGGCGAGGCGGTCCGGGCCGGAGGCGAGGCGCCGCTGGAGGGCGACGGCCTGGGCGGGGCGGGCGCCGTGCATCACAGCTCCCGGCCGACCGCCCGGACGACCGGGGCGAGCGCGGCCATCAGTGCTTCGAACTGGTCCGGATAGAGCGACTGGGCGCCGTCCGACAGCGCGGCCGCGGGATTCTCGTGCACCTCGATCAGAAGCCCGTCCGCGCCGCAGGCGGCGGCGGCGAGCGACATCGGCGCGACGAGATCGCGGACGCCCGTGCCGTGGGAGGGATCGACCAGCACCGGCAGGTGGGTCTTCTGCTTGATGTAGGGGATGGCGTTGAGGTCGAGCGTGTTGCGGGTCGCCGTCTCGAAGGTGCGGATGCCGCGCTCGACCAGCACGACCTGGTCGTTGCCCGCGGCGAGGAGGTATTCGGCGGCGAGCAGAAGCTCCTCGATCTTCGCCGACATGCCGCGCTTCAGGACGACGGGGCGGCCTGCCTTGCCGACGGCGCGCAGCAGGGCGAAATTCTGCATGTTGCGCGCGCCGATCTGGAGCGCGTCGGCGCGGCTCGCGATGAGATCGAGATCGGCGGTGTCCATGACCTCGGTGACGACCGGCAGGCCGAGCTCGTCCCCCACCTCGCGAAGCAACTCGAGCGCGGCGGGGCCGTGGCCGGCGAAGCCGTAAGGACTGGTTCGCGGCTTGTAGGCGCCGGCGCGAAGGGCGGTGGCGCCGGCGGCCTTGACAGCCGCGGCGCTGCTCCGGAGCTGCTCGCGGGTCTCGACCGCGCAGGGGCCGGCGATGACCCGGAACGCGCTTCCACCGAAGGCGACGCCGCCGATCCTGACGATGGTGTCGTGCGGATGAAGCTCGCGGCTGACGAGCTTGTACGGGGCCAGGATCGGCTTCACCGATTCGACCGAAGGATCGCTCTCCAGCTGAAGGCCGGCGAGCACCCGCTCGTCGCCGAGCGCGCCGAGGACGACCCGCTCCGAGCCGGGCATGTGGAGGGGGGTGAGGCCGGCCTCGGAAATCCGGGCGAGGATCCGGCCGGCGGCTTCGGGAGGGGCTTCGCGGTGAAGGACGATGATCATTTCGGCTCTGCTTTTTTCAGGAGGATAGGCATGAAAAAACCCGCCTGGTGGGCGGGCCTTGGGAATTCGATCGTCGGACCTGTCGATTCGACAGGAGTTCGATCAGGCAGGCGCGCCCTCGGCTGGTGACTGACGCCAGCGCCACCAGAGACCCGCGAACGCGGCCGGCGCAGTAAAAGCCGGAACGGAGGCAGAAGAGTCGCGGCGAACGGTCATGATGCGGCGAGGCTAGGCGCGCGGCCCGGCCGGGTCAACAAGTCCATGCGCCGGTTGGGGAAAATCGCTTCGCCCGGTCAGCCGGAGAGCTCCACCCAGGTCGGCGCATGGTCGCTCGACTTCTCCCGCGCGCGCACGTCGCGGTCGACTCCCGCCCGCTTGAGCCGCTTGAACGCCGGCTTGTTGAGAAGCAGGTGGTCGATGCGGATGCCGGCGTCGCGGGCGAAGGCGTTCCGCCAATAGTCCCAGAAGGTGTAGATCGGCTCGTCCGGATGGAGGTGCCTGAGGGTGTCGGTCCAGCCCTGGGCGAGCAGGCGGCGATACTGGGCCTGGGGCTCGGGCTGCATCAACGCGTCGTCGGCCCAGTTCTCGGGTTTGTAGACGTCGATGCGGGTCGAGGTCGGGATGATGTTGTAGTCGCCGGCGAGCACGACCGGCTCGCTCAGGTCCACCAGCTCGGCGGCGCGGGCCGCGAGGCGGTCGTGCCAGGCCAGCTTGTAGTCGAACTTGGGGCCGGGCTGGGGGTTGCCGTTGGGGGCGTAGAGCCCGCCGATCAGCACCCCGCCCACCGCGGCCTCCAGATATCGGCTCTGGACGTCCGCCGGGTCGCCGGGCAGGCCGCGGCAGGTCTCGACCGGCTCGCAGCCGCGGGCGAGGATGGCGACCCCGTTCCAGCGCTGCTGGCCGTGCCAGATCGCGCCGTAGCCGGCCTTCTCGATCGCCTGGACCGGGAACTTGTCCTGCGGCGCCTTCAGCTCCTGCAGGCAGACCGCGTCGGGCTTCGATTCGGCGAGCCAGTCGAGCAGGATGGGAAGGCGTCCGTTGATGCCGTTGACGTTGAAAGTGGCGATGCGCATCCCGTCCGAAAGCGTACGGCGATGCGCGGTTCCGAACATGCGCAATTGCGGTCAACTGTCCGGAAATGGCGGAAATCCGCCAAAGCCTTGAGTGGCACCGATTTTGCTTACGATTACAATTGTGATCGACTCGACTCCCTTCTTCCGGATTGCGCAGCACGGCGAAGGCGAGCGGCTTCCGCTTCGGCGGGGCTGCGTGGTGCTTTCGACCCTGCCCGGCGGGCGAAGCTCGATCCGGGCGCTGGCGCCTTCGGTCAAGTTCGTCCTCAGCGGGGAGGAAATCTACAAGATCGACGGCCGCACGCGCGCTCTGAGGCCGGGGCGCTTCCTGATGGTCGAGGCGGGATCCGAGTTCGAGGTCGCCACCCCGCGGCCCGACGAGACGGTCGGGCTGTGCGTCTATCTCGGGGTTTCACCCGCGCCGGCGCCGGAGCGCGAGCCGCTCGGCCGGGTGATCGAGGGCGGCACGGCCGAGCCGCTGGCGCCGCTGCTGGAACGCTACGCGCGGCTGCTGTCGGCGCGACCGGAGACGGGCGCCGCGCTGGCCGCCAAGATCGTCCAGCAGGTCGGCGCCGGCGCCGAGGATTATCTGTCGACCTTCGCGAGCCGGCTGGAGCGGCTGAGCAGCCTCAAGCGCTCGACCCGGATCGAGACGCTGCACCGGATCGAGCGCGCTCGCGCCTTCATCCACGACCATCTCGACCATCCGGTCACGCTCGACGCGATCGCCGGCGAGGCGGCACTGTCGCGCTTCCACCTCAGCCGGAGCTTCGCCGAGGTGCACGGACTTCCGCCGCTCGCCTATCACCGCCGGCTCCGGCTGGACGGCGCGGCGCGGGCGCTGCGCGACGGCTCGGCCTCGCCTACCGAATTGTCGGAGAGGCTCGGCTACGGGTCGCTCAGCGCCTTCACCCGAGCCTTCCGCCAGGCCTATGGAGTGCCCCCGAGCCGGGCTCAGTAATTGTAGGCGCGCTCGCCATGGTCGGCGAGGTCGAGCCCCTCGCGCTCGCGGTCTCGCTCGACCCTGAGGCCGATCGTCCGCCTGACCAGCCAGAAGGCGAGCGCCGAGCCGGCGGCGGACCAGAGGATGGCGATGAGCACCGCGGCGGCCTGGACGAGGAGCTGGCGGGGAATGGAATAATCGGCGGCGCCGTAGCCGCCGAGCGCCGGCGAGGTGACGAAAGCGGTGCCGAGCGAGCCGACGATGCCGCCGAGGCCGTGGATTCCGAAGACGTCGAGCGTGTCGTCGAGGCGCAGCCGATGCTTGAGCGAGGCGACGAAGGCGTAGCAGATCGAGGCGGCGGCGGCAGCGAGCAGGATCGCTCCGAGCGGGCCCGAGGTGCCGGCCGCGGGGGTGACGGCGACGAGGCCGGCGAGTCCGCCCGAGGCGCCGCCGAGCAGCGACGGCTTGCCCGAGACGATCCGCTCGATCAGCATCCAGGCGAGGATCCCGGCGGCGGGGGCGACGAAGGTGTTGACCATCGCCACCGCGGCGAGGCCCGAGGCCTCGAGCGCCGAGCCGGCGTTGAAGCCGAACCAGCCGACCCAGAGGAGGCCCGCGCCGGCGAGGGCGAAAGCGAGCGAATGGGGCGGGGTCGCCTCCTTGAGGAAGCCGATCCGCTTGCCGGCGAACAGGACTCCGACGAGGCCGGCGATGCCGGAATTGACGTGGACGACGGTGCCGCCGGCGAAATCGAGCGCGCCCGTCGCGAAGATCAGGCCGCCCGGCGACCAGACCATGTGCGCGAGCGGCGCGTAGACGAGGGTCAGCCAGATCGCGGTGAAGGCCATGATCGCGGCGAACTTCACCCGCTCGGCGAGGGCCCCGACGATGAGTGAGGCGGTGATCGCGGCGAAGGTCATCTGGAAGGCGGCGAAGACGAGCTCGGGGATTCCGGCCCCGGCGGTGAAGGTCGGGACGAGGGAATCGGCGTCCACTCCGCGCAGGAACGCCTTGGAGAGTCCGCCGGCCAGTGCGTTGCCCTCCGAGAAAGCGAGCGAATAGCCCCAGCCGACCCAGATCAGGATCGCCGCCGCGGTGATCCCGAGCACCTGGCTGAGGATCGAGAGCATGTTCTTGGCGCGCACCAGCCCGCCGTAGAAGAGGGCGAGGCCGGGAAGGATCATCGCCAGGACGAGGATCGTCGAGACCAGCATCCAGGCGGTGTCGCCCTTGTCGACGGTCAGCGCCATGATTCCACCCGCCATTGCACCCAGTCGAACGCTGTCCGACCCGGAGCCGCCGCGCAAGCCGCCTTCGCAGGTGCAGCATCGCGGCGTGAACAATTCACGTGGGCAGAATCGCGGCGCCCTCCGGGCCGAAGGAGAGCCGGACGGTGAGCAGGGCGCGGAAGACGTTGTAGCCGCCGGTGCCGGGATGGAAGGCGTGGAAGAAGAGCTGCGGACTCCCGTCGAGCCCCGGCGCGACCGAGGCGTGGCCGGGCGCGGTCCAGCTCCGGGTCGAGCGGAGCAGCGGCTCGGGCTGCTTGACGTATGGGCCGAAGACATGGTCGGCGACGGCGACCCCGATTCCGTAGGCGGGAGTCGAGAAATCGTTGCCGGCGTAGAACAGCCAGTAGCGGCCCTTCTGCCTGGTCACCCAGGGCCCCTCGATCAGATGGCCCTCCCAGTCGAGATCGTTGGCGAGGACGACGTGACGCTCGCCGACCAGCGATTCGCCGTCGGCGGCGAGGCGCTGGGCATAGATCGGGGTGCGCATCGCCTCGAGGATGGCGCCGGCCGCGCCGCTCCGCTCGAGGGCGTGGCGGACCGGCACCCAGTTGGCGAGCGCGGCCTCGATCAGCGGCTGCATCAGGAAGAAGCGCTCCATCGGCCGGCGGCTGTTGGCCCAGGGCACGACCGCGGCGGCGAAGGCGGCGGTCCGGCGGTCCTCCTCGCTTGCGAACAGCCGGTCGATCAGGTCCGGCCGGTCGCGAAGCAGGCCGGCGAGCGGGCGCGGCCAGATGCCGTTCGTGTCGGCTTTCCAGAACAGGTAGAGCGCTCCGTCCTCGTCCTGGAAGAAGTGCGAATCGATCACCCCGCCGCTGAGCTGCGGCCGCCCCTCGGTCTCCGGCAGGCCGGTGGTGTTGACGGCGGCGCCGGTCAGCAGGGGCCGGCCGAGATCGCGCCACGGGCCGAACGGGCCCGGGCTCTTGGCGAGGCCGATGGCGAGCGCGTTGGAGGCCTGGCGGGCGGTGTAGCAGAGCCAATATTCGTCGCCGACCCGGGCCATCTCCGGAGCCCAGAAATCGGCGACCCGCCGGCCCCTGGCGGTCCATTCCGGCGCCTCGCCCTCGGGGAAGACGAAGCCGGCATGCTCCCAATGCTCGAGATCGCTCGAGCGCAGGATCGGGAAGGCGTCGGGGGCGTCGTTCGAGGTGGCGACGAGGACATAGCCCTCGTCGGTCCTGAGCACGGCCGGGTCGCCGTAGCCGGCGAGGATCGTCGGGGCGATGTTGCCGGTGAGCAGCGGCCGCCAGGCGATCTCGCTCTCCGGCGCCTGCTCGCGCTCGGCGAAGGCGTGGGGGACCCGGGTCCCGAAATCGGCGGCTAGAGCGGCGAAGAAGGCGGCGTAATGCTCCTGCTCGCCGCCGGGGAGGCGGTAGACGCGGGTGTCGCGAAAGCCGGTGCGGCGGATGTGGAAGCGGGTCCCCTCCCCTTCCTCGAACCCGTCCACCTCGAAGCCGAATCGTGCATTTTTGAGCATCGGCGGCCGGTTAGCGGCCTCGCAATCATCATACAAATGGATTAATTCAGGGACGGGCTTCGGGGGCGGGGGATTGCGCCATGGCGACGGCGGCGAAAGCGCAGGAGATGGATCACGACACCGCCGGGATCATGGCGGGCCTCTACGGCGAAGGAATCATCGCCTGCAAGGGCGCCTTCCCAAGGCCCTGGGTCGAGCGGATGCGCGAGGAGATCGGGGCGCTGTTCGAGGAGGCGCGGCGGATCCCGGGCGGCGCGCTGGCGAGGGGACCGCAGCGCTGGTACGTCGAGGTCCATCCCGAGCGGATCTCGGGCTTCGTCGACATCGCCACCCATCCCTGGTTCGTCGCGGTCTGCGAGGCGGTGCTCGGCCCCGACTACCGGATCGTCGAAGTGGGCTTCGACATCCCCTTCCCCGGCGCCGCCGACCAGCCCTGGCACCGCGACTTCCCGGCGCCCGAGGCGACGACCAGGGGGCGGCGGCTGAACTCGCTCGCCTTCAACCTCACCGCCGTCGACACCCGCCCCGAGCATGGCGCGTTCGAGATCGCCCCCGGCACCCAGTGGGACGATCTCACGGGCTGCAAGGACGGCATGTTCCCGCCCCGGGAATGGTGGCCGCGCTACATCGCCCGGTCGAGCGCCCGGCTGGCGCAGATGGGCGACATCACCGCCCGCTCGGCGCTCACCATCCACCGCGGCACCGCCAACCGCTCCGACGAGTGGCGGCCGGTGCTGGTCGTCGGGGTCGACGCCCCCGACGCGACCAACGCCGGCCATCACGATCTGCAGGTCACCCGGGGCTGGCTCGATTCGGTCCCGCCCCGGGTCCGCGACCATCTCACCTACCGGATCGCCGACGAGCTCAGGCCGGTGCTCCAGAACCATGTCATCGAAGGGCTGCTCGAGCCCGAATACTGAGCCGACTCGGGCCGCCGAGCCCCGCGGCGGGGGGAACGGGCGTCTCCAGCGCGATTCCCATGAATATCCGCCAGGGCATGATCGCCTTGGGTTGATCCGTCATTGCGAGGAGCGAAGCGACGAAGCAATCCAGGCAGGCTTCCGACGCCGCACTGAATTGCTTCGCTTCGCTCGCAATGACGAGCAGGGTCATTCCAAGCCGATCGCTTAAGTCCTTGCAGGATCTGCTGAAATCCGACCCGCTCGGCCGATTGGCCGGCGCCAGCGCCAGCCCCGGCGGCCCGCTCGCCATAGCCTACGACAATAGCGAGGGTGAAGGCCTGATCGCCGAGCGCACGCCCGGCACCCTGGCGCCGAAGCGCCGGCACGTGTTCGGCCCCGGGGTGGACGAGCCGCTGATCTGGTACGAGGGCTCGGGCACCAGCGCCCCGCGCTTCCTCCACGCCGACGAGCGCGGGAGCATCGTCGCGGTCACCGACGGCTCCGGCGCCGTCCAAAACATCAGCACCTACGACGAATATGGGCGGACGCAGAGCACCCACGGCTACTGGCTCTCCCGGTTCGGCTATACCGGCCAGCGCTACTTCAGCGGGTACGAGCTCTCCTACTACAAAGTCCGGTTCTACCACCCGAAGCTGGGTCGGTTCATGCAGCCGGATCCGGTCGGTTATGAGGATCAGGTGAACCTGTATGCCTATGCGGGCAACGATCCGACGAATGCCTCAGACCCCAGCGGAGCAAGAACTTGGTTCTGGGGTGGAGCCGGCAACGCGGACGCGGCTGGCTATAAACAGGATTTCAAGCGTGCCTTCGAAAGCGCAGGCATTAGCGACTTCCGGCCCGTGCCGGAATCCGCTACTTCTCCCTCAGGCATGATGGGAGACCTCGTGACGCTGGCCTTCGTCAATAACCTGCAAGACGGTTCGATTTATACCAACGGAGTGGGACCCAGCAGCAGTCCAGGAGAACAGTACAACCTTATGGGCTATTCCTATGGAGCGGCGCTAGCCGCCCAACAGGCGCTTCATGATGCAGGACTAGGTATAACGATAAACAATCTCATTTTGATTGGAGCGCCGATCAATCAGGACCTCTTCGACGCCGTAGCATCAAATCCGAACATCCGGCAGGTGATATCCGTCAGCTTACCTGGAGATCCCATTAGTCCCGGGATATCGGATGCGGGGCTGGCGGCAGCATCGCCACGGCTTGCCGGGCAAATGGCAGCCGGAATCGGTCACTTCTATTACGCTGGAAATGATGAGGAGGCGAAAAGGCGGCGAGACGATCTCGCAGCACGCCTTAAGCCATATGGGGTAAGATAATGAGGATAGCGGTCCAGAGAGCTCTGTCCCTCGCAGCATTTGCTGTTGCGATATTTTCTTTCTGTATAGTTGCACTGAGTATTTATAGACTTGAAGGACGCTGGTCGGAATCTGTGCTTTCATTTCATCTAATTGCCGCAGTTATCTCTATTTTTATGGTCTGCTGCTCATTCAGGGAATGGACCAACAGAACGATGAACAATCTCACCTTAGTCATACTGCTAATTACCAGCGCTGCTTTCGTTATTCTCAGTCGAGACCCCACCGCTTTTTGAGTAGCGTACACTACCAAATCCCGCCGGCCAGCTGATCCAGAGCTGGGAAGGCATCGGCACCGGCAACCCCGCCGACCTCGCCACCGAGGCCACCCGAAGCTACAACGGCAACGGGCAGCTCCGCTTCCTGATCGACGCCAATGGCAACCGGAGCGAGATGCGTTATGACGAATTCGATCGGCTCCAATGCTGGATCCTGCCGTCATCCACCCCCGTCTCGGGCTATAATCCGGCGAATTTGACGACGGCCATCGCCACCGCCGGAAGCGTCAACGGCGACTGCGCCTCCGGCGACTTCGAATATTACGGCTACGACGCCAACGGCAACCGTACCAGCTTCAGGAACCGCGCCGGCGAAATTTTGAGCTACGGCTACGACGCGCTCGACCGGATGACCTCCAAGGATCGGCCGGGAAGCGAACCGGACGTCGCCTATACCTACGACCTCCGCGGCCTCCAGCTCACGGCCGCCTTCCCGTCAACCGGGGAAGAGGTCGCGCACGAATATGACGGTTTCGGCCAGGTTCGGGCGAGCAAGAGCAGCCGGTCCGGCTTCGCGGTCCGCTACGAGTATGAATATGACGCCGACGGCAACCGGATTGTCGTCCGCCATCCCGACAATATCGGCTTCGGCTATGTGCGAGACGG
>DASVVX010000104.1:0-2227 GCA_036386295.1 Allosphingosinicella sp. | reverse complement strand
GGTGGCGACGAGGCGCTGGCGGAGCGAGCTGTCGCTATGCTTCTCCACCGCACTGGTCCAGCGGTCGGCGAGGAGCGGGCCCGCGCCGGAGGATTTCACCGTCTCGAGGCCGCCGATCGTCTCGACCAGCACCGACTGCTTGGTCATGCCCTCGCCCATCGCCCTGGCGGACAGCCGGTCCATCGCCGGCTGGGTGAGCGCTCCGACGATGATGACGAGCGGCACCATCAGCGCCGGCACCAGAGCCACCCAGCCGCCGATGATCGCGATGACCGCGATGGTCAGGATGATGAAGGGAAGGTCGACGATCGCGGTCATCGTCGCCGAAGTGAAGAAATCGCGCAGGGCCTCCAGCTCGCGCATCAGCCCGGTCAGCGAGCCTGTCGAACCCTTCTTGAGGTCGAGGCGGAGGCGGAGCAGCCGCTCGAACAGGGTCTCGCCCACCTCGCGGTCGATCGAGGCGCCGGCGATGTCGACGAAATAGGCCCTGAGCAGCTTCAATATGTAGTCGAAGATGACGACGATCGCGAGGCCGATGGAGAGCGCGACCAGCGACGAAGTGGCGTTGTTCGGAACCACGCGGTCGTAGACCGTCATCGTGAACAGTGAGGTCACCAGGCCGAAGATGTTGATCACCACCGCGGCCAGCGCGACCTTCAGATAGACCGGCCGGTTGCGCCGCATGGGCTCCATCAGCCAGGCCGCGAAACGCGGCTGCATCGCCGGCTTGATGTCGTGCTCGCTACTCATCCTGGCCTCCGACTCGGGCGGGGTCTATGCCGAGCGTGTCCAGCAGGTTGCCGGTCCGGGACAGCAGCACGTAGCGCGCGGCGTCGAGCTCGGCCAGAGTGCGGATGAACGCCGTCGCGGTCTCGAAATAGCTGTCCTCGGCGGCGACCACGTCGAACAGATTGCCGCGCGAGTTGATAAAGCGCTCGATGAGGACGTCGCGGGACCGGCGGCTGGCGATGTAGCTCGCCTCCAGCGCCCGCAATTGCTCCTCGAGCGCCTTGACGTCGGTCCAGGCGATGGCGGCGTCGCGAGCCGCCTCGTCGCGGATCCGGCTGGCGCGCGCGTCGGCCGAGACGGCCCGCGCCTGGGCCTGGGCGACTCGCGCCTCGGTTCCCCCGAACAGGCGCTGGCGAAGGGTGACTCGGCCGCGGATGTCGTAGTCGCGGTCGTTCTCGAACACGCCGTAGCGGCCGGCATCGATTCCGGCGGTGATCTGCGGCAGCCGGTCGGACTTGGTCGCCCTCGCCTCGCGCCGGGCCGAATCGGCCATCGCCTGGGCGGAGCGGGCGGCCGGGCTGCTCATCGCTGCGAGCGCGGCCGCGTCGCGGGTCAGGGCCGGCGTCCGGGGCACCGGCGCCCGTTCCAGGAAGGCGGGGGCGGGGGTTCCGGTCAGCTCGAAGAAGCGCGCCTCGGCATTGGCGAGCTGGCGCCGGAAGATCGCCAGCCGGGTCTGCGCCGACGCGAGATAGGATTCGACCCGGGCGGTGTCGCCGGGCGCGGAGACGCCCTGACGGACCCGCTCCTCGACCGCTTCGCGAAGCTCCTGCTGGTTGGCGACGAACGATTCGGTCAGGGCCACCATCGCCCGGTAGGCGAAGACGTCGTACCAGGAGGCGACGGTGTTGAGCGCGATCCGGTCGGCGCTCGCCTCGGCCTCGGCCGCCGCGGCGCGGAGCCTCGCGCCGGCGGCGAGCACGCGCTCGGAGCTGGCGCCGAAATCGTAGACGGTCTGGCTGACGTTGAGGATGGCGTCGGTTCGGTTCGCCGGACGCGAGCGCTCGACGATGTTCTGCGGATCGTTGGAGAAGTCGCGCGAGATCACCCGGTAGGAGGAGACGCTGAGGTCGACTGACGGCATGCGCCGCTCGTGCGCCTCGTCGACCACGGCCGCCGCCTCGGCGCTGGTCGCCCGCGCCTCCTGGGTCGCCGGATGGCGCTCGACCGCGGTGGCGACGACGGCGCGGAACGCTTCCGGCGACGCCTGGCTGCGGGCGAGCTGGAGGATCGGGTCCTTGCCGGGATCGATGCTGAGCGGGTCGCTCGAGGGCGGCGGCAGCGTGGCGGCGCCGCGGGAAGGGGCGATGACGAGTCGCGAGGCCGGCCCCGGAGCGGCGGCGGGCGGAGAAGCGGAAGGCGGCAGGATCGAGGGCAGCGGCGGCGGCGGCGGCGTGGGGATGGCCGGCGGGGTCGGAGTCGGCGGCGGAGCCATGCCCGA
>DASVVX010000103.1:0-22890 GCA_036386295.1 Allosphingosinicella sp. | reverse complement strand
CGCAGGCGGCGATGCGGATGCTCGCCCAGCGCGGCCAGAACATCGTCGTCAACGCGCTCGCCGCGAAGCAGATGGGCTTCGCCACGCCGCAGGACGCGCTCGGCAAGCAGGTCAAGGTCAACCAGCTTCCCGACGAATATGGGATGCTTCCGGCGACGATCGTCGGAGTCGCCCAGGATTCGCGCTTCCGCTCGCTGCGCGAACCGGTCGAGGCGATGATCTACCAGGACAGCGGAATCTATCGCAGCCTCGTCGTCCGCTACGAATCGGACGATCCCGAGGGCGTCCGCCGCAATCTCGAGCGGGTCTGGAAGACGCTCGCTCCGGAAGTGCCGTTCGAGGGCGAATTCTCCGACGACCGGCTCGGCGAGCTCTACACGACGGACGCCGCGCGGGCGAAGACCTTCGCCGGCTTCGCCCTGCTCGCCGTCCTGATCGCCTGCCTCGGCCTGTTCGGCCTCTCGGCTTTCACCGCCGAGCGGCGCACCAAGGAGATCGGCATCCGCAAGGTGTTCGGGGCGCGCAGCCGCGACATCGTCAGGCTTCTCGCCTGGCAATTCTCCAAGCCGGTCATCGTCGCCAACCTGATCGCCTGGCCGGTCGCCTGGTGGCTGATGCGGGACTGGCTGAACGGCTTCGACGCCAGGATCGACCTCGGCCCCGGCCCCTTCGTGCTCGCCGGAGCCCTGGCCCTCGCCATCGCGCTCGGGACCATCGCCGGCCACGCCATGAAGGTCGCCCGGGCCAACCCCATCCACGCCCTCCGCTACGAATAGGAACGACGCGATGTGGAAGAACTATCTCACCGTCGGCGTCCGGGCCCTGGCCAAGAACAAGACCTACGCCTTCATCAACGTCTTCGGCCTCGCCATCGGCATGGCCGCCTGCCTGATGATCCTGCTCTTCGTGCGCTACGAGATGAGCTACGACAAATGGCTCCCCGGCGCCGAGCGGGTCTACCAGGTGCAGAACTGGTTCCGCGACCCCGCGACCGGCGAGGAGGGCAAGCTGCAGATGGCGCCGTTCGCGACCAAGGCGGCGCTGATCAAGGACTTCCCGCAGATCGAGAAGGCGGTCTACGCCCTGCAGAGCGCCCCCGTCTTCCTCAAGGACGGCCAGGCCTCGTCGACCGACGATTATGTCTATGTCGACGACAATCTGCTCGCGGTGCTCGACCTCCCGCTCCTCCACGGCAGCCGCTCGGCGCTCGACCGGGTCAACACCGCGATTCTGAGCCGGAGCGAGGCGGTCAGCCGCTTCGGCACCGACAATGTCGTCGGCCGGACGATGACGGTGATCAGCAAGGGCCAGCGCTTCGACTATCAGATCGGCGGGGTGTTCCGCGACATCCCGAAGAATTCGCATCTTCGGCTCAACGCCGTCGTCCGGATCGACTTCCCCTCCTACATGGCCAAGGAGGCCCAGTTCCTCACCTGCTGGGGCTGCCAGGGGGGCTGGGTCTACGCCAAGCTGCGCCCGGGCGCCGACGTCAAAGCGATCGAGGCGGGGATGCCGGCGTGGGAAAAGCGCAACATCCCCGACGAGAATAGCGGCGAGGCGCGGTTCAACGCCGGCGACAATGGCGACTGGCGCTTCGTCAACGTCGCCGACGTCCATCTCGGCGAGGGCCAGGAGGCCGTCATGGCCCCCGGCAACGACCGCGGCACCATCGTCACCTTCGCGATCATCGCCCTGCTGATCCTCGCCATGGCGGTGGTCAACTTCACCAACCTCGCCACCGCCCGGGCCAGCCAGCGCGCCCGCGAGGTCGCCCTGAGGAAGGTGCTCGGCGCCAACCGCCGCCAGCTCATCGTCCAGTTCATCGGCGAGTCGATCCTGGTCGCGGCGCTGGCGATGGTCATCGCGCTCGCCCTGGTCGAGCTTCTTCTGCCGAGCTTCTCCTCCTTCCTCGACGCGAACATCGAGCTCACCTATCTCGGCACGGACGGGATCGCCCTGCCGATGCTCGCCCTGGTGCTGGTCGTCGGCGGGCTCGGCGGCCTCTATCCGGCGCTGTTCCTGTCGCGCTTCCAGCCGGCGACGGTGCTCAAGGCCAACAAGTCGGCGTCGGAAGGGGAGGGGACGGGACGGCTTCGCACCATCCTCGTCGTCGCCCAGTTCGCCGTCTCGATCGGCCTCATCATCTGCACCGCGATCGTCTATCTGCAGACCAGCTATGCGCGCAGCGTCGACCCCGGCTTCAACCGCGAGCATATCGTCCAGATCGACGGCCTCAACCGCTACCAGCTGATCAACTCGGGCAAGGCGATCGCCGAGAGGATGAAGCGGGTCGACGGGGTCGAGGCGGTCGGCCGGAGCACCATCGCGGTCGCGACCGACGGCCAGAACAACACCAACGTCATGGTCCCGGGCAATCCCAAGCCGGTTCTGATCGGCCTCTACGGGGTCGACCCGGGCTTCATGAAGGCGATGGGGATCAAGCTCCTCGCCGGCCGCTGGTTCGACGAGAACCGGCCGCTCGACGACATGACGCTTCCCTTCCCGCCGACGCCCGAGCAGCAGCGGGCGCTTGCCGCCCGCGGAGGCAACGTCGTGGTCAACGAATCGGGGGCCCGGCGGCTCGGCTTCGCCAATCCCAAGGATGCGATCGGCAAGCAGTTCAAGACGGCGCTGGTCGAGAACGACTACGGGCTGGTGCCGGCGACGATCATCGGAGTGGTCGCCGACTCGCGCTTCCGCTCGGTCCGTCAGCCGATCGACGACATCATGTTCGTCAACGGCGATTCCGGGCACCAGTGGCTGGTCGTCCGCTACAAGGGCGATCCGCGGGCGATCCGCGACAAGCTCCAGGCGGCCTGGCGGAGCATCACCACCGAGGTTCCGTTCGAGGCGGACTTCAGCGAGGACGTGGTCGCCGAGCTCTACGAGGCGGAGGACGCCCGGGCCAAGACCTTCGCCGGCTTCGCCCTGCTCTCGGTCGTCGTCGGCTGCCTCGGCCTGTTCGGCCTCGCCGCCTTCACCGCCGAGCGGCGGACCAAGGAGATCGGGATCCGCAAGGTGCTCGGCGCCCGGGTGCGCGACATCGTCAGGCTCCTGGTCTGGCAATTCTCGAAGCCGGTGATCGTCGCCAACCTGATCGCCTGGCCGGTCGCCTGGTGGGTGATGCGGGGCTGGCTGAACGGCTTCGACGCCCGGATCCCGCTCGGGCCGACGCCCTTCCTGCTCGCCGCCTTCCTGGCGCTGGCGATCGCGATCGCGACGATCGCCGGCCACGCCTTCAAGGTCGCCCGGTCCAACCCGATCCACGCCCTTCGCTACGAATAGGATCCTCGAGATCATGTGGAAGAACTATCTCACCGTCGGAATCCGGGCCCTCGCGAAGAGCCGGACCTACGCCTTCATCAACATCTTCGGCCTCGCCATCGGAATGGCCGCCTGCCTGATGATCCTTCTCTTCGTCCGCTACGAGATGAGCTACGACGAGTGGATGCCGGGGGCGGAGAACGCCTACCAGATCCAGAGCTGGTACAAGTCGAGCGAGACCGGCCAGGAAGCCCAGCTCCAGATGACCCCCTATCTGGCGGGGAAGAGGGTGGCGAAGGACTTCCCGCAGGTCGAGAAGGAGGTGTACGTCACCAGCAACGGCCCCGTCTTCCTCAAGGACGGCGAGGCGACCTCGACCGAGGATTATTACTGGGTCGACAGCAATTTCCTCGAGGTGATGCCGCTTCCGATGGTGCATGGCGACGTCTCCTCGCTGAGCCAGCCCAACACCGCCGTCCTGACCCGGAGCGAGGCGAGGAAGCGCTACGGCACCGACAATGTCGTCGGCCGGACGATGACGCTGATCAGCCGCGGCAAGTCGCGCGACTTCCGGATCACCGGGGTGCTCGAGGATTTGCCCAAGAACTCGCACCTCAAGATCAACGCGCTGGGGCGGATCGACCTCGTCGCGTTCAACGCCGACACGCCGCAGGCGCTGGAATGCTGGGGCTGCCAGAACGGCTATGTCTACGTGAAGCTCAAGCCCGGCGCCGATCCGGCCGCGATCGAGGCGGGCTTCCCGGCCTGGGAGAAACGCAACATCCCCGACGAGAATGCCGGCGAGGCGCGGTTCAACGCCGGCGACGACCAGGACTGGCACATCGTCAACGTCAGGGACGTCCATCTCGGCAAGGCGCAGGCGGCGGCGATGTCGCCCGGCAACGACCGCCGCACCATCGTCACCTTCGCGGTGATCGCGCTGCTCATCCTCGGCATGGCGGTGGTCAACTTCACCAACCTCGCCACCGCCCGGGCCAGCCAGCGCGCCCGCGAGGTCGCGCTGAGGAAGGTGCTCGGGGCCACCCGCAAGCAGCTGATCGTCCAGTTCGTCGGCGAATCGATCCTGATCGCCTTCGTCGCCTCGCTGATCGCCCTGGCGCTGGTCGAGACTCTGGTCCGGCCCTTCTCCACCTTCCTCGACGCCAGCCTGCGCATCTCCTATTTCGGCGCCGGCGGAATCCTCCTTCCGGCGCTGGCGCTGGTGCTCGTCGTCGGCGTGCTCGGCGGCCTCTACCCGGCCTTCTTCCTGTCGCGCTTCCAGCCCGCCTCGGTGCTCAAGGCGAACAAGTCGTCGGCCGAGACGTCGGGGACCGGACGGCTTCGCAGCATCCTGGTGGTCGGCCAGTTCGCCGTGTCGATCGGCCTGATCATCTGCACCGCGGTGATCTACGGCCAGACGGTCTACGCCCGCACCGTCGATCCGGGCTTCAAGCGCGACCATATCCTCCAGGTCGACGAGCTCGCCCGCTACGCGCTGATCAACAAGGGCGAGATGATCGCCGAGCGCACCCTGAGGGTGCCCGGCGTCGAGGCGGTCGGCCGGACCAACATCGGAGTCGCCACCGACAACAACAGCAACACCGGACTGATGGTGCCCGGAAGGACCGAGCCGACGAGCATCGGCACCTATTCGGTCGACACCGGCTTCTTCGACGCGATGGGGCTGAGGATGGCGGCCGGCCGCTGGTTCGACAAGAGCCGGCCGCTCGACGACATGACCCTGCCCTATCCGCCCAACCCCGCCGACGAGCGGGCGCTGGCGGCGAGGGGGGGCAACATCGTCGTCAACGAGCTTGCGGCGAAAAGGCTCGGCTTCGAGAATCCCCGCGATATCCTCGGCAAGACCTTCCGGGCCGCGATCGTCGACAACGAGATCGGGCTCGTGCCGGTGACCGTCATCGGCGTCGTCAAGGATTCGCGCTTCCGCTCGGTCAAGCTGCCGCTCGACCCGATCATGTTCTCCAACACACGCAGCGGCCACAGCTACATGATCGTGCGCTTCAGGGGCGATCCGGCGGCGGTCCGCGCCGGAGTCGAACGGGCGTGGAAGGGCATCACCACCGACGTCCCGTTCACCGCCGAGTTCAGCGACGACATCATCGGCGAGCTGTACGAGGCCGAGGACGCGCGGGCGAAGACCTTCGCCGGCTTCGCGCTGCTCGCGGTGGTGGTCGCCTGCCTCGGCCTGTTCGGCCTCGCCGCCTTCACCGCCGAGCGGCGGACCAAGGAGATCGGGATCAGGAAGGTGCTGGGCGCCCGCTCGCGCGACATCGTCAGGCTTCTCGCCTGGCAATTCTCCAAGCCGGTGATCATCGCCAACCTGATCGCCTGGCCGGTCGCCTGGTGGGTGATGCGCGACTGGCTGAACGGCTTCGAGGCGAGGATCGACCTCGGGCCGGGGCCGTTCGTGATCGCCGGCGGCCTCGCCCTCGTGATCGCGCTCGGCACGATCGCCGGACACGCCTTCAAGGTCGCCCGGGCCAACCCCATCCACGCGCTCCGCTACGAATAGGAGGGCACCATGTGGCGCAGCTACCTGACCGTCGGAATGCGGGCGCTGGCCAAGAACCGAACCTACGCGTTCATCAACATCTTCGGCCTCGCCATCGGCATGGCCGCCTGTCTGATGATCCTCCTCTTCGTCCGCTACGAGATGAGCTACGACAAATGGCTGCCGGGCGCCGAGAGCGTCTACCAGATGCAAAGCTACATCCGCGACGACGAGACCGGCGAGATCACCGAGGAGCAGATGGCGCCCTATCGGGCCGGCGAGGCTCTGAAGAAGGACTTCCCGCAGATCGAGCGCAAGGTCTACGTGATGGACTCCGCCCCGGTCTTCATCCGTGACGGCCAGGCCTCGACGACCAAGGATTTCCTCTTCGTCGACGAGAATTTCCTGAAGGTGGTGTCGCTGCCGGTGGTGCGCGGCTCCGTGGCCGGCCTCGATCAGGTCAATACCGCCGCCCTCTCCCAGTCGGAGGCGCTTCGCCGCTACGGCACCGAGGACGTGGTCGGGCGCACGATGACCGTGATCAGCAAGGGCAAGACCCGAGATTTCAGGATCGTCGCGGTGATCCGCGACCTCCCCAAGAACACGAGCTTCAGGATCAACACCCTGGCCCGGATCGATTTCCCCTCCTACTTCGTCAACGAGGAGAACGCTCTGACCTGCTGGGCCTGCCACAGCGGCTGGGTCTTCGTCCGACTGAAGCCCGGCGCCGACGCCGGCGCGATCGAGGCGGGCCTCCAGGCCTGGGAGAAGCGCAACATCCCCGACGAGGATGCCGGCGAGGCGCATTTCAACGCCGGCGACCGCGAGGACTGGCATCTCGCCAACATCCGCGACGTCCATCTCGGCAAGGCGCAATTCGCCTCGATGGTTCCCGGCAACGATCGCCGGACGATCGTCACCTTCGCCGTCATCGCGCTGCTCATCCTCGGCATGGCGGTGGTCAATTTCACCAACCTGGCCACCGCACGGGCCAGCCAGCGGGCCCGCGAGGTGGCGCTGAGGAAGGTGCTCGGAGCCACCCGCAAGCAGCTCATCGTCCAGTTCATCGGCGAATCGCTGCTGATCTCGACGCTTGCGATGATCATCGCGCTGGCGATGGTCGAGCTCGCCGTGCCGCCCTACGCCGCCTTCCTCGATGCCGACCTCAAGGTCGTCTATTTCGGAGCGGGCGGCATCATCCTGCCGGTGATCGCCCTGGTGGCGCTGGTCGGCGTGCTGGGCGGCCTCTATCCCGCCTTTTTCCTCTCCCGCTTCCAGCCGGCCTCGGTGCTCAAGGCCAATAAATCCTCCGCCGAGACGCCGGGCACGGGGCGGTTGAGGAGCGTCCTGGTGGTCGGCCAGTTCGCCGTGTCGATCGGGCTGATCATCTGCACGGCGGTGATCTACGGCCAGACGGTCTACGCCCGGACCGTCGATCCGGGCTACAAGCGCGACCATATCCTCCAGGTCGACGAGCTCGGCCGGGCCCAGCTTTATGACAAGGGCGATATCATCGCCGAGCGCACCCGGCGGGTGCCGGGAGTCGATTCGGTCGGCCGGACCACGATCGGGGTCGCCACCGACAATGGCAACAACACCGGCTTCATGGTGCCCGGCAATCCCAAGCCGATCAGCATCGGCTTCTACCAGGTCGACGTCGGCTTCCGCGACGCGATGGGGATCCAGCTTTCCGCCGGCCGCTGGTTCGACGAGCGCGAGCTGGACGACATGACCCTGCCCTATCCGACGGATCCGGCGGCGGAGCGCAGGCTGGCGCAGCGCGGCGGCAATATCGTGATCAACGAACATGCGGCGAGGCGGCTCGGCTTCGCCTCCCCCCAGCAGGCGATCGGCAAGACCCTCAAGGCGGCGCTGGTCGACAACGAGATCGGCCTGGTGCCGGTGACCATCGTCGGGGTGGTCAAGGACTCGCGCTTCCGGTCGGTCAAGGTGCCGCTCGACGCGCTGATGTTCCAGAAGGCCCGAGCCGGCCACACCCACATGGTCGTCCGCTTCCACGGCGATCCGGCCGCGGTCCGCGCCGGAGTCGAGCAAGCGTGGAAGTCCGTCACCCGCGACGTTCCGTTCAGCTCGAAGTTCAGCGACGACATCATGATCGAGCTGTACAAGGCGGAGGACGCGCGGGCGAAGGTCTTCGCCGGCTTCGCCCTCCTCGCCGTGATCGTCGCCTGCCTCGGCCTGTTCGGCCTCGCCGCCTTCACCGCCGAGCGGCGCACCAAGGAGATCGGGATCAGGAAGGTGCTGGGCGCCCGGTCGCGCGACATCGTCGGCCTGCTCGCGTGGCAATTCTCCAAGCCGGTGCTCGTCGCCAATCTGATCGCCTGGCCCGTCGCCTGGTGGGTGATGCGCGACTGGCTGAACGGCTTCGACGCCCGGATCGCGCTCGAGCCGACCCCCTTCCTCATGGCGGCGCTGCTCGCCCTCGCCATCGCGATCGGCACCATCGCCGCCCACGCTTTCAACGTCGCCCGAGCCAATCCCATCCACGCGCTTCGCTACGAATAGGAGAGAGCCAATGCGCGCTTCCATCCTGATCCTTGCCGCCCTTGCGTCGTTCCCGGCGGAGGCGGGCGCGCAGCCTCCGGCCGGGCGGAGCTTCGAATCGATCGAACTGCGCGGCGGCGGCGCCGTGACCGTCCGGCACGGCCCGGTTCGCCGGGTGACCGTTCGAAGCGGCGGGGCCGGCCGCCCGATACGCTATGAAGGCGACAGGCTGGTCATCGACCGGTGCCGCCGTCCCTGTCCCGGCGGCCACCGGATCGAGGTCGAGGTCACCGTTCCCGCGCTCGCCGCCCTCGCCGTCTCCGACGGCGGACTGATCCAGCTCGACCGCGGCTTCCCGTCGCAGGCCGAGATGACCGCGGCCGTGAGCAGCGGCGGGACGATCGACATCCGGACCTTGAAGGCGGCTCGAGTGACGGCCGCCGTCTCGCAAGGCGGCCGCATCCTGGCCACCCCCGGCCGCGAGCTGACGGCGGCCGTCCTGGACGGAGGCGTGATCACTTATTGGGGCGATCCCCGCGTGACCTCCTCGGTGCGGCGCGGCGGCGTCGTCGTCCGGGGCAAGGCGGCCGAGCTCGGCCTGCCCATCGCCAGGCTCGACCCGCCGCTGCCGCGACTGCCGACCCTGCCGGTGCCGCCGGCACCGCCGCGAACGCACTGATCATGACGGGCTGACGAGCGGCCGCCCCGGCAAGGCCGAAGCGACGGAAGGAGATGAAGGATGTGGAGGAACTATCTGACCGTCGCCATCCGGGCCCTGATCAAGAATCGCACCTATGCCTTCATCAACATCTTCGGCCTGACGATCGGCCTCGCCGCCTGCCTCGGGGTCTTCCTCTACGTCCGCTACGAGCTGAGCTACGACGCCTGGCTCGCCGACGCCGACCGCACCTTCCAGCTCCAGCAGTGGATCGTCGAGGGCGAGGAGGGCCTCGAGCCGGGCGGAACCCAGATGACCTCCTATCTTTCCGGGCAGCGCCTCAAGCAGTTCCCGCAGATCGAGCGGGTCGTCTATGTCGGCCGCCAGCAGCCGATCGTCCTGCAGGACGGCCAGGGCACGCTCAGCGAGAATTTCGTCTATGTCGACGGGCCCCTGTTCGACGTCCTGCGCCTGCCGTTCCTTCGCGGCGACCGGCGGACCGCCCTCGCCGCCCCCGGGACGATGGTGCTGACCGGCAGCGAAGCGATCCGCCGCTTCGGAAGTCTCGACGTGGTCGGCCGAACCCTGACCCTGGCGACCTCCAAGGGAACGACCGACTACCGGATCGACGGCGTCGTCGAGGATCCGCCGCTCAACAGCCACCTCGCTTTGTCGGTGGTGGCCCGAGCGGACTTCGAGACGCTTTTCGGTCCCAACAATCCGTTCCTGACCGGATGGATGCCGAAGAACGGCTGGGTCTACGCGCGCCTCCGGCGGGGCGCCGACGCCGCCGAGATCGCCCGCCAGATGCCCGCCTGGGAGAAGCGGAACATCCCCGACGAGACGGTCGGCGGCGAGCGCTCCAACCTCGGCGCCAGCGTGGACTGGCGCCTGGTCAACGTCCGCGACCTCCATCTCGGCGAGGCCCCCGACGGCATGCGGCCCGGAAACGACCGCGGCACGATCACCGCCCTGGCCGTGGTCGGAGCGCTGATCCTCGCCCTGGCGGTGGTGAATTTCGTCAACCTCGCGACCGCCCGGGCGAGCCGGCGCGCCCGCGAGGTGGCGCTGCGCAAGGTGCTCGGAGCGTCGCGGCGGCAGCTGATCGTTCAGTTCCTGGGCGAATCCATGCTTCTCACCGCCTTCGCCGTCCTGCTCGCGCTCGCGCTCGTCGAGCTGCTCGTCCCGGTGGCCAACGCCTTCCTCGGCACCGGGCTGGCCGTGCGCTATTTCGGCAGCGGGGGGCTGCTCCTGCCGATCCTCGCCCTCGTCCTCGCCGTCGGCGGCGCCGGAGGCCTCTACCCGGCCTTCGTCCTGTCGCGCTTCCGCCCCGCGGCGGTGCTCAAGGCCAACAGGTCGTCGAGCGAGTCGCCCGGTTCGGGCCGCCTTCGCAACGCCCTGGTCGTCGGCCAGTTCGCCGTGTCCATCGCTCTCATCATCTGCACGGCGATCATCTACGCCCAGACGGTGTTCGCCCGAAGCATCGACCCCGGCTACCGCCGCGACGGAATCCTCCAGGTCGGCAATGTCTACCGGGCCGCCCTTCGCCCGGTCATGGACACCTTGCTTCGCGAGGTCGGCCAGGTCGAGGGGGTCAGCTCGGTCGGCCGCTCGACGATCGGAGTCGCCACCTGGGGCATGGAGAATATGACCGTGACCGCGCCCGGCGCGACCGAGCCGGTCGAGTTCGAGCTCTATCGGGTCGATCCGGCCTTCTTCCGGACGATGGGGATCGAGACCGTGGCCGGCCGGACCTTCGCCGCGAACCGGGCTCGGGACGACAGCACCGTCGCGCCGGGCCCCGGCCAGGAGGAGGCCGCCGCCGCCATGGCGCGGCGCGGCTACAATGTCGTCCTCAACGCGCTGGCGGCGCGCCAGCTCGGCTTCCAGCGGCCGGAGCAGGCGATCGGCCGGACCCTGCTCGCCGACGACGGCGACGTCGAGACGGTCGGGCGGACTCCCGTCACTGTCATCGGGATCGTCGGCAACAGCCGCTTCCGGTCGGTCCGCGATCCGGTCGCTCCGATGATCTTCCTCTACGACCGCTTCCAGCCGAGCTGGCTTCTGGTCCGCTATTCCGGCCATTCGGCGCAGGTGCGCGCCCGGGTCGAGCAGATCTGGAAGCGGATCGCCCCCGAAGTGCCCTTTGAGGCCAAGTTCAGCGACGACATCGTCGCCGACCTCTACAATGCGGAGGAATCGCGCGGCATCGTCTTCGCCATCTTCGCCCTCCTCGCCATCCTCGTCGCCTGCCTCGGCCTGCTCGGCCTCGCCGCCTTCACCGCCGAGCAGCGAACCAAGGAGATCGGCATCCGCAAGGTGTTCGGAGCTCGGGTGCGCGACATCGTCAGGCTTCTCGCCTGGCAATTCTCCAAGCCGGTCATCGTCGCCAACCTGATCGCCTGGCCGGTCGCCTGGTGGGTGATGCGCGACTGGCTGAACGGCTTCGACGCCCGCATCGACCTCGGCCCCGGCCCGTTCGTGCTCGCCGGCGCGCTCGCGCTCGCCATCGCGCTCGGCACCATCTCGGGCCACGCCTTCCGGGTCGCTCGCGCGAACCCGATCCACGCCCTCCGCTACGAGTAGGACCCAAGAGATGTGGCGCAACTATCTGACCGTCGGCTTCCGGGCGCTGGCCAAGAACAAGACCTATGCGTTCATCAACGTCTTCGGCCTCGCGCTCGGCCTCGCCGCCTGCCTGATGATCCTGCTCTACGTCCGCTACGAGCTCAATTACGACAAATGGCTGCCGAACGCCGAGAACGTCTACCAGTGGCAGACCTATTATCACGACAAGCAGACCGGCGAGGACATGAACCTGCAGATGGCGTCCTACGTCGCCGGCAAGGCGCTCGAGAAGGATTTCCCGCAGGTCGAGAAGAGGGTCTACGCGTCGGGCGGCGGCTTCACCGTCATCCGCGGCGGGGAGGCGATCGCGGTCGAGGACGGCTCGCAGGTCGACGGGCCCTTCTTCGACGTCGTCCGGCTGCCGCTCGCCAGGGGCGATCCGGCGACCGCGCTCAGGGAAGTGGGCTCGGTCGCTTTGTCCGAGACGACGGCGACCAAGCTGTTCGGAGCCTCCGACCCGATCGGGCAGACGCTGACGGTGATGCTCCGAGGCAAGGCGGTCGACCATCGGGTCACCGCGGTGTTCAGGGACCTGCCGAAGAACTCGCACATGCGCTGGAACATGATCGTGCGCTACGATCCGGTCACCTACAATGCCGAGCAGCCCGATTTCCTCACCTCCTGGGGCTGGCAGTCGGGCTGGCATTATGTCGCCCTGAAGCCGGGCACCGACCCGGAGGAGATCCACGCCCAGCTGCCCGCCTGGGAGAAGCGCAACATCAAGGACGAGAATTTCGGCGACCGCAAATACAATGCCGGCGACGAGCAGGAATACCGGCTGGTCAACGTCCGCGACGTCCATCTCGGCAAGGCCCAGAACGGAGCCGCCTCCCCCGGCAACGACAGGCGCACGATCGTCACCTTCGGAATCGTCGCCGCTCTCATCCTCGGAATGGCCTGCGTCAACTTCACCAACCTCGCCACCGCCCGAGCCAGCCAGCGCGCGCGCGAGGTGGCGCTGAGGAAGGTGCTCGGCGCCAACCGCAAGCAGCTGATCGTCCAGTTCCTCGGCGAATCGATCCTGGTCGCGGCCCTGGCGATGGTCGTCGCCCTGGCGATGGCGGAGCTTCTGCTCCCCTATTTCTCGGCCTTCCTCGACGCCGACCTGAGCCTTTCCTACTGGGGCGCCGGCGGGCTTCTGCTGCCGATCCTCGGCCTCGTCCTCATCGTCGGCGCCGCCGGCGGGCTCTACCCGGCCTTCTACCTGTCGCGCTTCCAGCCCGCGCAGGTGCTCAAGGCCAACAAGAGCTCGGCGGAGGCGGCCGGCTCGGGGCGGCTTCGCAACATCCTCGTCGTCGCCCAGTTCGCGGTGTCGATCGGGCTCATCATCTGCACCGCCATCGTCTACGCCCAGACCGTCTACGCCCGGACCGCCGATCCGGGCTATGAGCGAAGCGGCCTCATCCAGGTCGAGGGGATCGGGCGCCGCCAGCTGGTGCCGCTGGGCGACACCCTGGTCCGCGAGATCGAGCGGGTGCCCGGGGTCGTGTCGGTCGGCCGCACCAACATCGGGATCGCCACCGGCAACAGCTCGAGCACCGGCGTCCAGGTGCCGGGAATCCCGGAGCCGGTGACGATCGGGACCTACAATATCGACTACAAGTTCCTGCCTACGATGGGCGTCAAGCTGCTGGCCGGGCGAAGCTTCGAGGAATCGCGGCCGATGGACGACGCCACCACCCCCTTCCCCGAGGTGCCGGAGGCGGAGAGGGCGTTCGTGGCGCGCGGGATGAACGTCGTGATCAACGAGCTCGCCGCCAAGCGGATGGGCTTTTCCGATCCGCGCCAGGCGGTCGGCAAGCAGATCAAGCTCTCCTACGACGAGGATTATGGCGGAGTCCTGCCGACGACGATCATCGGCGTGGTCCAGGATTCGCGCTTCCGCTCGATCCGCGAGCCGATCGACCCGATCATGTTCAGGATCGAGAAGAACGGCTACGGCCAGGCGCTGGTCCGCTACGACGGCGATCCGGGCCGGATCCGGGCCGACATCGAGCGGATCTGGAAGCGGATCGCCGCCGACGCGCCGTTCGACGCCAAGTTCAGCGAGGACATCATCAAGGAGCTCTATGAGAATGAGGAGGCGCGGGCGAAGACCTTCGCCGGCTTCGCCCTGCTCGCGGTGGTGGTCGCCTGCCTCGGCCTGTTCGGCCTCGCCGCCTTCACCGCCGAGCGGCGGACCAAGGAGATCGGCATCAGGAAGGTGCTTGGCGCGCGCTCGCGCGACATCGTGCGGCTGCTGGCGTGGCAATTCTCCAAGCCCGTTATCGTCGCCAACCTGATCGCCTGGCCGGTCGCCTGGTGGGTGATGCGCGACTGGCTGAACGGCTTCGACGCCCGGATCTCGCTGGGCCCGACGCCGTTCCTGGTCGCCGGACTGCTCGCCTTGGGGATCGCGGTGGCGACGATCGCGGGACACGCCTTCAAGGTGGCGCGCTCGAACCCGATCCACGCGCTCAGGTACGAATAGCCTCCCTGTCATTGCGAGCGAAGCGAAGCAACCCAGTGCGGCGTTCGAGGCCGGCTGGATGGCTTCGTCGCTTCGCTCCTCGCAATGACGATAGGAACGCCTTCGCGCTCTTCCCGTTAGGGACCGATGCGCATTCTCCTCATCGGCGCCAGCGGACTCATCGGCTCGGCCGTGGCCGCCCGCCTCAAGCGCGACGGCCACGAGATCGTCGCGGTGGGCCGGGCCGGCGGGCCGGCGGCCCGGCGCGTGCCGGCCGATTCGTGGGTGAAGCTCGACCTGCGCGAGGCGGCCGAGCCGGAGGCCTGGCTCCCGCATCTCGCCGGAATCGACGCCGTGGTGAATTGCGCCGGCGTGCTCCAGGACAGCCCGCGCGATTCCACCTCCCGGCTGCATCGCGACATGCCGATCGCCTTGTGGCGCGCCTGCGAGATCGCCGGGGTCAGGCGCGCGATCCATTTCTCGGCCCTGGGAGTCGGCCGGGGGGATCTCACCGGCTTCTCGCGGACCAAGCGCGAGGGCGACGAGGCGCTGGCGGCGACGGCGCTCGACTGGGTCATCCTCCGGCCCTCGGTGGTGGTGGGGCGGCCCGCTTATGGCGGAAGCGCGCTCTTCCGCGGGCTCGCGGCGCTGCCCGTCTTCCCGCGCCCGCCCGAAGCGGGGGAGGTCGACGTCGTCCAGCTCGACGACGTCGCCGAGACGGTCGCTCGGCTGCTCCAGCAGGGCGCGGCCTCGAGCGCGACGCTCGAGCTGGCAGGACCCGACCGGCTCGCCTTCGCCGACATCGTCGCCGCCTACCGGCGATGGCTCGGGTGGGAGCCCGCGCGAGGCTTCGCGGCGCCGGCCTGGCTGATGACCCTTGGCTACCGCGCCGGCGACGCGATCGCCCGCCTCGGCTGGAGACCGCCGATCCGGACCACCGGCGGGATCGAGATCCGCCGCGGCGCGACCGGCGACAACCGCGCGTGGCGGGAGGCGACCGGAATCGAGCCGCAGTCGCTGGCGGCGGCTCTCGCCGCCAATCCCGCCTCCGTCCAGGAACGGTGGTTCGCGCGCCTCTACCTGCTCAAGCCGCTGGCGATCGGCACCTTCGCTCTGTTCTGGCTGCTGACCGGCCTCGTCTCGCTCGGCCCCGGCTACCAGCGCGCGGCTTATTACATGCACGTCGGCGGAGGCGGCGCGCTGAGCGAGCCGAGCGTCGTCGCCGGAGCGCTGGCCGATATCGCCGTCGGCCTCGGCATCGCCTGGCGCCGGACCACGAAGCCCGCCCTGTGGGGCGCCCTCGGGCTTTCGATCTTCTACATCGTCGCCGGGACCGCCCTGCTCCCCTCGCTCTGGGCCGATCCGCTCGGCCCGATGATGAAGATTTGGCCGATCCTGGCCCTGAACCTCCTGTGCCTGGCGATACTGGACGAGCGATGACGGCCTATTACCTGCTCAAATGGCTTCATGTGATCGGCGCCACCGTGCTGCTCGGGACCGGGGCCGGGATCGCCTTCTTCATGCTGATGGCGAACCGCGGCGGCGACGTTCGGGTGATCGCCGCGACCGCCCGGATCGTCGTCATCGCCGACTACGTCTTCACCGCGAGCGCGGTCGTCGCGCAGCCGGTGACGGGGGTGCTGCTCGCCTGGACCGTCGGCTATTCGCTGGGGGAGGGCTGGATCCTCGCCTCGATCGCGCTCTATCTGCTCACCGGAGCCTTCTGGCTGCCGGTTGTGTGGATGCAGTCGCGGATGCGCGACCTCGCCCAGGCCGCGGCGGCGGCGGGTTCGCCGCTGCCTGCCGAATATCACCGCCTGTTCCGGCGATGGTTCGCATTCGGCTTCCCGGCCTTTACAGCGGTCCTCGCCATTTTCTGGCTGATGATCGCGCGACCGGAGATATCGCTTTGAACGAGGAGAAGAAGCTGAAGCTTCGGAGCCGGCTGATCATCGGCGGGATCGCCGGCTTCGTCGGCACGATGGCGATGACGGCGGCGATGCGGCGCCTCCACCGGCGGCTGCCCGAGGAGGAGCGCTATCCGCTGACTCCGCGCGAGATCGTCGATTCGGGATCGAGGCAGATCGGCCTGCCGCTCGCCGGGGAGGTCGCCAAGGACGTCACCACCGCCGCCCATTTCGCTTACGGAGCGGCTTGCGGGGCCCTGATCGCGGCGATGAATCCCGACCCGAAGAAGCGCACCGGCGCGGCGGCGGGCGTCGCGGTCTGGCTGGCCAGCTACATGGGCTGGATCCCGGCGGTGGGGACCCTGGAGCCCGCTACGAAGCACCCCGCCAGGCGCAACCTGCTGATGATCGGAGTGCACCTGGTCTGGGGGGCGGCGACCGCCGCGGCGATGCGCGAGCTCAGGCTGACGCGCGAGACGATCCTGAAGGACGGACCGGACAGGGACGCGCCGAGGTAATCGTCATTGCGAGGAGCGAAGCGACGCGGCAATCCAGCGGGCTCCGAGGCCGCGCCGGATTGCTTCGCTTCGCTCGCAATGACGGTCAGTCGACGTGTGGGTTGATCGCCGGCGGGTCGCTGGCCGGGAAGCTTTCGTCCGAGGCCTGGTCGACCTGCTCCCAGTCCTTGGGCGGATCGCGCATCGCTTCCGGGCCGGCCGAGCGGGCCGCGCCCGATTCGCCGACGGCGCCGTGGCCGCCGGTGCCGCTGATCGCCGGACGAGCGCCCGGGCCACCGGTTTCGCCGCGGCGGCGCCAGAGCGTCGTCGCCAGATAGCCGAGGCCGGCCGCGGCGGTGGCGGCGATGCCGGTGATGACGGCCGCCTTGCGTCCCATTCAGCCCTCCGTGGTCATCGTCGCCGGCTCGGCGGGGGGCAGGCCCTCGCTCTCGGCGAGCCGCATCAGCTCCTCTTTGCGCGCCGCCATCTGCCGGCCGAGCGCCTCGAGGTCGACGTCGGTCGCCCGCGCCTGCTGGAAGAGATTGCCGCGGCTCTTCTCCTCTTCCTCGACATGATGCTCGATCTGCTCCTGGAGCACCTTGACCTTGGCGTCGTAGAAGTCGTCGTCGGGGCCGCCGGCCTCGATCTCGTTGATCAGCACCTTGGCGCCGTCATGCTCGACATAGGCTTCGTCGAGGTCGTCGTCGTCGATCTTGCCGCGCAGCGCCGGATAGAAGATCTCCTCCTCGATCATCGAATGGACCTTCAATTCGGTGCAGATCTGGCGGGCGAGCTTCTCCTTGCGGCCGTCGCCCTCGGCTTTCTCGAACTGCTCGAACAGGTCCTCGACCTTGCGGTGATCCTCCATCAGCAGGTGGGTGGCGTCCATGTCGGGTGCGGTAACCATCGCTTGCTCTCCTCGTTTGGGTTCTGGAACATTCGGCGCTACGGGCCGGTTCCTTCGCGGTGAAAAGGTGCGAGGAAGAAGCTTGAACGATACCGAGACCCTGTCCCCAGTCCTCCCGGACGAGACCGAGGAAGCGACCCGGCGGCTTCTCCAGAAGGCCTCGGAGCGCGGCCTCCGGCTCGCCACGGCGGAAAGCTGCACGGGAGGAATGCTCGCCTCGCTTCTCACCGACGTCCAGGGCGTCGCCCACGCCTTCGAGCGCGGCTTCGTCACCTACAGCAACGAGGCCAAGAACGAGATGCTGGGCGTTCCGATGGCGCTGATCGACGAGAAAGGCGCGGTTTCGCGCGAGGTCGCGGTGGCGATGGCGCAAGGCGCGCTCGAGCGGTCGCGGGCCAACATCGCCCTGTCGGTCACCGGTTTCGCCGATACCGGCGACGAGCCGGGGCTGGTCCATTTCGGCTGCGCCCGGCCGGGCCGCGCCACCGCCCATCGCGAGGAACGTTTCGGTCCCGGCGGCAGAGGTGCTACGCGCATCAAATGCATGAAGGTCGCCGTTGAGATGATGACGGAGATGCTGTGATGGCCCCAGGAAAGAGGGCGCGCCCGCCGTTCGAGGCGATCCACCGCCACGGCTTCGTCCGGGTCGCGGCGGCGAGCCCGACCGGATCGGTCGGCGACATCGGCTTCAACGTCGACCAGGCGATCGCCCTGGCGAAGGAGGCGGACGCCAAGGGCGTCGACCTCGTCGTCTATCCGGAGCTCAACATCTCCTCCTACGCGGTCGACGACCTGTTCCTTCAGGAGGCGTTCCTCGATGCCGTCGAGGCCGGAGTCGCCCGCCTGCGCGATTCGACGGCGAAGCTTTCGCCGGTGCTGGTGGTCGGGGCGCCGCTCCGCCGCAACGGGCGGCTGTACAATTGCGCCCTGGCCATTTCGCGCGGACGGATCCTCGGGGTGGTTCCGAAGAGCTTCCTGCCCAATTACCGCGAATATTACGAGAAGCGCTGGTTCGTCTCGGGCATCGGCCTCAACGGCATCGACATCGCCGTGGCCGGAGAGATCGTGCCGTTCGGTACCGACCTCATCTTCGCGGCCGAGGATCTCGACGACTTCATCTTCCACGTCGAGATCTGCGAGGATTACTGGGCGCCGCAGCCGCCCTCGACGGTGGGCGCGCTCGCCGGCGCGCTGATCCTGTGCAACCTCAGCGCGTCCAACATCACCATCGGCAAGGCGGACGAGCGCAAATTGCTCTGCGCGTCCCAGTCGAGCCGCTGCTGCGCGGCCTATGTCTATGCCGCCTCGGGGCCCGGCGAGAGCACCACCGACCTCGCCTGGGACGGCCAGGGCTCGATCTACGAGCTGGGCGAGCTGCTCTGCGATTCGACCCGCTTCGACCTCGAGCCGGAGCTGTGCATCGCCGACATCGACGCCCAGCGGCTCAGGCTCGAGCGGATGCGGATGCCGACCTTCAACGACAATGCGGTCGCGGCCGGCCATCCCGAGAAGAGCGCCCGGCGGATCCATTTCGAGCACAAGCCGAGCCTCGCCGACATCGGCTTCCGGCGGCGGCTGCGCCGCTTCCCCTACGTCCCAAACCGGCCCGAGCAGCTCGATTCCGACTGTTTCGAGGCCTTCAACATCCAGGTCCAGGGCCTCGCCCGCCGCTTCCAGGCGACCAGCGGCAGCCATCTCGTCATCGGAGTGTCGGGCGGTCTCGATTCGACCCACGCCCTGATCGTCGCCGCCAAGATGTGCGACTTCCTCAAGCTTCCGCGAACGACCATCCTCGGCTTCACCATGCCTGGCTTCGCCACCGGCGACACGACCAAGGGGAACGCCTGGGCGCTGATGAGGGCGCTGGGCGTCGTCGGCGAGGAGATCGATATCCGCCCGGCGGCGATGCAGATGCTCAAGGACATGAAGCATCCCTTCGCCGACGGGAAACCGGTCTACGACATCGCCTTCGAGAACGTGCAGGCCGGCCTCAGGACCGACTATCTGTTCCGGCTCGCCAACCAGCGCCGCGGCTTCGTCGTCGGCACCGGCAACCTGTCGGAAGTGGCGCTGGGCTGGTCGACCTACGGAGTCGGCGACCAGATGAGCCATTACGGCGTCAACGCCGGAGTGCCCAAGACCCTGATCCAGTATCTGATCCGCTGGGCGGTGAAGACCGGACAATTCGACTCCGATACGAACTCCATTCTGGAGGCGATTCTCGCCACCAAGATCTCGCCCGAGCTGATCCCGGCCGACGACAAGGGCGAGATGCAGTCGACGGAAGGAACGATCGGCCCGTACGAGCTCCACGACTTCTTCCTGTTCCACATCCTCAGGTCGGGCCAGCCGCCCTCGAAGGTCGCCTTCCTGGCGTGGCAGGCCTGGAACGACGCCGGCAAGGGCCAGTGGCCGCTCGGCTACCCCGAGGCGATGAGGCGCGGCTACGACCTGCCGACCATCCGCAAGTGGCTTGAGGTCTTCCTCTACCGCTTCTTCCAGATCAGCCAGTTCAAGCGCAGCGCAATCCCCAATTCGCCCAAGGTCTCGGCCGGCGGCGCTCTCTCGCCCCGGGGCGACTGGCGGGCGCCGTCCGACGGCAACGCCGGGCCATGGCTCGAAGAGCTGAAGTCGGCCTTTGACTAGTGTCGTCATTGCGAGCGTAGCGAAGCAATCCAGAGCGGCTTCAGAGGCCGAAACTGGATTGCCGCGTCGCTTCGCTCCTCGCAATGACGAAGTAGGCTAATTAATCATACAAATGAATCGGACTCGTAACGGCCCGGAGGCGAAACAAGCCAGCTTAATCCTGACCTAAATCAGTAAGATTCATGCTGCACTGCGGGAACTTCGCCCGGTGAGCGGACGTTCTCCGTGAAGTCCTTCAAACCATTAAGGTATAACTGCGTTGATCAGCCTCTCCACCGCCTCAACGCTGGGGCAGAGCCACTTCGCGCCCCAGCCGACCGACCACACCCTGATCTGCTTTTCCCACCTGCGGTGGAATTTCGTCTTTCAGCGCCCCCAGCATCTGATGAGCCGCTTCGCCGAGGCCGGCCGGGTGATCTTCTGGGAGGAGCCGGAGGCGGCGCTCCCGGAGATGGAGCCGGCGCTGGGCGTTCGCACCTGCGCCGAGACCGGCGTCATCGTGGTGACCCCCTCGCTTCCCGAGACTCTCGAGGCCGAGCAGCGCGAGACGGTGCTTCGCGACCTTCTCGACGCCTATCTGGCCGGCGAGAAGGGGCCCTTCGTGCGCTGGTATTACACGCCGATGATGCTGCCTTTCTCGAGGCATGTCGAGGCGGCCTGCACCGTCTACGACTGCATGGACGAGCTCGCCAATTTCCGCTTCGCCCCGGCGGAGCTGCTCGGCCTCGAGCGCGAGCTGATCGCCACGGCGGACGTCGTCTTCACCGGCGGCTACAGCCTCTACGAGGCGAAAAAGGACCTCCATCCCAACATCCACCCCTTCCCGTCGAGCGTCGACCGGGCCCATTTCGGCCGGGCCCGGGCGATCGACGCCGCGCCCGACGACCAGGCCTGGATGCCTCGGCCGCGCTTCGGCTTCTACGGAGTCATCGACGAGCGCATGGACCTCGACATGGTCGCGGCCGTGGCCGACGCCCATCCGGAATGGTCGATCGTGATGGTCGGGCCGGTGGTCAAGATCGATCCCGCCGACCTGCCGCACCGGCCCAACATCCATTATCTCGGCGGCAAGACCTATGACGAGCTGCCGGTCTATCTCGGCGGCTGGGACGTCGCCCTGATGCCGTTCGCGATCAACGATTCGACCAGGTTCATCTCGCCGACCAAGACCCCCGAATATCTCGCCGGCGGCCGTCCCGTCGTCTCGACCCCGATCACCGACGTCATCCGCCATTACGGCGATCTCGACGCGGTGATCATCGCCGACGGCGCCGAGGCGTTCATCAAGGGGTGCGAGGACGCGCTCGCCCTCGTCCGCTCGGGCGACGAGTGGCTCAAGGACGTCGACCTCAAGCTCGCCAACCTGAGCTGGGACATCACCTACGCCCGGATGGCCGGCCTCGTCCGCGAGGCGGTGTCGGTGCCGAGCAAGGGCCCCAACATCCTCAAGTCGGCGGCCAGGAAGGCCTACGATTATCTGGTCGTGGGGGCCGGCTTCGCCGGCTCGGTGATCGCCGAGCGCCTGGCCAGCCAGCACGACGCCCGGGTCCTGGTCGTCGACCGGCGGCCGCATGTCGGCGGCAACGCCTACGACCATCTCGACGAGGCCGGCGTTCTGATCCATCAATACGGGCCGCACATCTTCCACACCAATTCGGACGAGATCGTCGACTATCTGTCGCAATTCACCGAATGGCGGCCCTACGAGCACAGGGTGCTGGCCGAGGTGCGCGGCCAGCTGGTGCCGATCCCGATCAACCGGACCACGCTCAACATGCTGTTCGGGCTCGACCTCAGGACCGACGAGGAAGCGGCGGCCTATCTCGCCTCGCGCGCCGAGACGGTGGCCGAGATCAAGACTTCGGAGGACGTCGTCATCTCGGCGGTCGGACGAGAGCTCTACGAGCTCTTCTTCCAGGGCTATACCCGCAAGCAGTGGGGAATCGACCCGTCGGGCCTCGACAAGTCGGTGACGGCGCGGATCCCGACCCGGACCAACACCGACGACCGCTATTTCGGCGACAAGCACCAGATCATGCCGAAGCATGGCTATACCGCCATGTTCAACCGCATGCTCGACCACCCGAATATCGATGTCCTGCTCTCGACCGATTATAAGGACATCGTCGACGAGATCGACGCCGGCCACCTGGTCTTCACCGGGCCGATCGATGAATATTTCGGCTTCCGCTACGGCAGGCTCCCCTATCGGAGCCTCCGGTTCGAGCACAAGATCCTCGATCAGCGCTCGTACCAGCCAGTGGCGACGGTCAACTATCCCGACCCGCAGGTGCCCTACACCCGTATCACCGAGTACAAGCACCTGACCGGCCAGAGCCACCCGAAGACCAGCATCACCTACGAATATCCGTCGGCGGAGGGCGATCCTTATTATCCGATCCCGCGGCCGGAGAACCAGGCGCTGTTCAAGAAGTACGAGGCGCTGGCGGACAAGACTCCGGGCGTTACCTTCGTCGGCCGGCTGGCGACCTACCGCTATTACAATATGGACCAGGTCGTCGGGCAGGCGCTCTCCGCCTTCCGCCGGCTCGACTCGGCGCTCAAGCCGAAGGCCAGGGCGAGCGGCGGCTCGATCTGGACCGAAGCGGCGGAGTAGCGCGGAAATTCATCCCCGAGATTTCTCGGGGAGGGGGACCGCGCGAAGCGCGGTGGAGGGGCCTTTTCTGATCCGAAGAGCCCCTCCACCAGGCTTCGCCTGGTCCCCCTCCCCTGCAAATGCAGGGGAGGATTTTTCTATTCCGCCGCGACGGCTGTATCTTCCTCGATCGTCACCTGGCGCAGGAAATCCTCAAGCGCCGAATCGAAGCTCCGCAGCATCTGGCCGCGCTTGCTGGTCAGCGCGGTGCTGAGCGCCTCCGGTCCGTCCTCGGCCACCACCAGCTCGGAGTCGTAGCCG
>DASVVX010000102.1:0-3060 GCA_036386295.1 Allosphingosinicella sp. | reverse complement strand
ACCTTCATCCTCCCTCGGCTTCGCTCGGGAGGGTGTCTCGACTTCGCTCGACACGAACGGTTTTTCTTCTCCGCCCCTGCGCTCGGCCTGCCGCCGGTCGGGGTCCTCGCGCGGTTCCGAACGCCGGTCCCCGCCGTCGCGGCGGTCGCCGCCCCGGCGGTCCTCGCCGGTGCTGGGGATCGCCGCCTCGAGCTCGGGCCGCTCCTCGACCAATCCGTCGGCGAGGGCGACCTCGTCGTGGCGCTCGCCGTCCGCGGCGGTCTCGTCGGCGCCGGCGCTCGCCTCACCTTCGGTCTCGATCACGACGAGGACCGACCCGATCGGGATCTGGTCGCCGACCTCGCCGGCGAGCTCGAGCACCTTGCCGGCGACCGGGCTCTCCATCTCGACGGTCGCCTTGTCGGTCATCATGTCGGCGAGCTGCTGGTCCTCCCTGACCTCGTCGCCGACCGCGACGTGCCAGGCGACGATCTCGGCCTCGGCGATGCCTTCGCCGATGTCGGGCAGCTTGAATTCGAAGCGCGCCATGATTTTCCCTCAGGTTCCGGCCGTCATTGCGAGCGCAGCGAAGCAATCCAGCGGCGCCGGCGTCCGAGGCTGGATTGCCGCGTCGCTTCGCTCCTCGCAATGACGATGTTCGCGTGCAAACATCGTCAGTCCTCCAAAGCTTTCCTGAGCGCCAGCCCGAGCCGGACCGGGCCGGGGAAATAGGCCCATTCCATCGAATGCGGGTAGGGCGTGTCCCAGCCGGTGACGCGGGTGACCGGCGCCTCGAGATGGTAGAAGCAGCGCTCCTGGACGAGGGCGGCCAATTCGGCGCCGAAGCCGGAGGTGCGCGTCGCCTCGTGGACGACGAGGCAGCGGCCCGTCTTCCTCACCGACTGCTCGATCGTCTCGACGTCGACGGGCACCAGGGTTCGAAGGTCGATCACCTCGGCGTCGACCCCTTCCGCCTCGGCGGTGGCGAGGGCGACGTGGACCATCGTTCCGTAGGCGAGGATGGTGATCGCCTCGCCTTCGCGGACCACCGCCGCCTTTCCGAGCGGCACGGTGTAATGGCCGTCGGGAACCTCGGCCGCGGGATGCTTCGCCCAGGGCGTTACCGGTCGCTCGTAGAAGCCGTCGAACGGGCCGTTGTAGATGCGCTTGGGCTCGAAGAAGACGACCGGATCGTTGTCCTCGATCGCGGCGATCAGAAGGCCCTTGGCGTCATAGGGGTTGGACGGGATCACCGTCTTGATTCCGGCGATGTGGGTGAACAAAGCCTCGGGCGATTGCGAGTGGGTCTGGCCGCCGAAGATGCCGCCGCCGTAAGGCGTGCGGATCACCATCGGCAGATGCCATTCGCCGGCCGAGCGGTAGCGCATCTTGGCGCATTCGGAGACGATCTGGTCGAAGCCGGGGTAGATATAGTCGGCGAACTGGATCTCGGCGACGGGCCTCAGGCCGTAGGCGGCCATTCCGACGGCGATGGCGACGATGCCGTTCTCGCTGATCGGGGAATCGAAGGCTCGGCTCTTGCCGAACTTCTTCTGCAAGCCTTCCGTCACCCGGAACACCCCGCCGAAATAGCCGACGTCCTCGCCGAGGACGACGGTCTCGGGGTCCCGCTCCATCATCACGTGATGGGCGCTGTTGAGCGCCTGGATCATGTTCATCACGCTCATTTGCGCTTCGCCTCGCCTTCCGCCAGCGCCTGCGCCTGCTGCTCCTTCAAATGCCAGGGAAGCTCCTCGAAGACACCCTCGAACATCGAGGCGATATCGAGGAAGGGGTCGGACTGGAGCGTGCCGAGCTTCTCCGCCTCCTTCTGGGCGGAGCGGACCTCGGCGTCGAGCGCGTCGAGCTGCGCCTGGTGGCGCTCCTCGTCCCACTCGCCGAGCGCGACGAGATGCCGCTTGAGGCGGGCGACCGGATCGCCGAGCGGCCAGGCGGCGCCGGCGTTCTGGGGCCGGTAGACGGAAGGATCGTCGGAGGTGGAATGGCCTTCGACCCGGTAGGTGAAGAATTCGATCAGGGTCGGGCCGAGATTGGCGCGGGCGCGATCGGCGGCCCATTGCGTCGCCGCGTAGACGGCGAGCGCGTCGTTGCCGTCGACCCTGAGGCCCGCGATGCCGTAGCCGACGGCGCGCGCGGCGAAGGTGGTGAGCTCGCCGCCGGCGATCCCCGAAAAGGTCGAGATCGCCCACTGGTTGTTGACGACGTTGAGGATGACCGGCGCCCGGTAGACCCCGGCGAAGGTGCAGGCGGCGTGGAAGTCGCCCTCGGCGGTCGAGCCGTCGCCGATATAGCCCGCCGCGATCCGGCTGTCGCCGCGGATCGCCGAGGCCATCGCCCAGCCGACCGCCTGCGGGAACTGGGTCGCGAGGTTGCCGGAGATGGTGAAGAAGCCGTGCGCGTTGGAGGCGTACATGATCGGGAGCTGGCGGCCCTTCAGCGGATCGCCGCGGTTCGAATAGACCTGGCACATCATCTGGACGAGCGGATAGTCGCGGGCGACGAGCAGGCCCTGCTGGCGGTAGGTGGGGAAGCACATGTCGTCGCGGTCGAGGGCGTGGGCGCCCGCCACCGCGATGGCCTCCTCGCCCGTGCATTTCATGTAGAAGCTGGTCTTGCCCTGCCGCTGGGCGCGATACATGCGGTCGTCATAGACCCGGACCAGCATCATGTCGCGAAGGATCCGGCGAAGAGTGTCCGGATCGAGCTTCGGGTCCCAGGGGCCGACCGCCTTGCCGTCCTCGTCGAGCACCCGGACCAGCGAATAGACGAGATCGTGCGTGTCGGCGGCGGCGACGCCGGTATCGGGGCGGCGGACGCTGCCCGCCGCGGGGATCTCGACATGGCTGAAATCGACCGCGTCGCCGGGCCGCGCCGGCGGCTCCGGGACATGGAGTGAGAGCGCCGGCCGGTTGGAACGCTCGGCTGTCTCGGTCATCCTTACCCCTGTTCGTTGCGACTGGCTGCGCCCGTAGCTTGTGGCGCAGCCCTTGTGAAGCGGCGCGCGCCACGGCATGCGAAGCGAAAAGGAGCGACACCATGGCCTTGTTCCGTCCCCTCGCG
>DASVVX010000101.1:0-4973 GCA_036386295.1 Allosphingosinicella sp. | reverse complement strand
AGCCGTCCACGACGTCGCCTACCGGGCGTTCGAAGAGGTGATGAACTACCGGCAGACTCCGGCCAGGCCGAAGGCGAAGCCGACCGACCTCAGGCTCGCCTTCCCGCCGTCGACCTGATGGCGAGGGCCGACCCCGATCCGGCCCGTCCGCCGAGGCTCGGCTTTCCGAACCTCGGCGACGGAGTCGGCCTGCGCGACCCGCATTTCGCCCATCTGATGCGCACCGATCCGGCGGACTGGGGAGTCGACTGGTTCGAGCTCCTCAGCGAAAATTTCCTCGACCACCGCGGCTATGCGGCGCACGTGCTCGAGCGCGTCGCGGCGCATCGCCCGGTGGTGATGCACGGGGTGTCGATGTCGATCGGAAGCGCCGACCCGCTCGACGCCGCCTATCTCGACAAGCTCGCCGAGCTGGCCGAGCGGGTGAAGCCGGTCTGGATTTCCGACCACCTCTGCTGGACCGGCATCGCGGGAACCAACAGCCACGACTTGCTGCCGATGCCTCTGACCGAGGCCAGCCTGGCCCATGTCACGTCGCGCGTCCGGCAGGTGCAGGACCGGCTCGGCCGGCCGCTCATCGTCGAGAATCCGAGCTCCTACCTGCAGTTCGCCGGAGCGCAGATGCCCGAGTGGGAATATCTCGGCCGCCTCGCCGAGGACAGCGGCTGCGGCCTTCTGCTCGACGTCAACAACGTCCATGTCAGCGCCTTCAACCACGGCTTCGACGCCGCCGCCTATATCGAGGCGCTGCCGGCCGACCGGATCGTCCAGGTCCATCTCGCCGGCCCGCGCGACTGCGGAACCCATCTGCTCGACACCCACGACAGCCCCGTGCTCGAGCCGGTCTGGGCGCTCTACGCGCTGGCGATGCGACGCACCGGCGGAGTCTCCACCCTGCTCGAATGGGATTCGAGCATCCCGCCCTACGAGGAGCTCCTCGCCGAGCTCGCCAAGGCCAGGGCCTGGCGGGCGGCGGAGCCGGCCTGTGCCTGAGGCCCTCGCCGATCTGCAGGAGTGGATGCTCGGCGCCATCGTCGCCGGCACGGCCGAGCCGGAGACGGTGCGCGGCCGGATCGAGGGCAACGACCGGCTCGGGCCGGAAGGACGCTTCGCCATCTATGCCGGCGGCTATCGCAGCCGACTGATCGAGTCGCTCCAGAACGAGTATCCGGCGCTCCGCCTGCTGGTCGGCGACACCGTGTTCGAGCTGTTCGCGCGCGGCTATATCGCCGCCAACCCGCCGCGCCATTTCAGCCTCTACGATTACGGCGCCCGCTTCGCCGACCATCTCGAGGCGACCCGGCCGGCCGGAGGGGGCCCCTTCGCCGGCCTCCCCGCGGCGGTCGCGCGGCTCGAACGCGCCCGCGCCGAGGTCCAGCGCGCCGAGGGGATCGAGCGCCGGGACCGGTCCTGGCTGACCGCCGAGGCGGCCCTTCTGCCGGGCCTCAGGCTCCGCCTTCCCGACAGCGTCCGGCTGCTCGGGCTCGACTTCGACCTGCTGCCGCTGATCGAGGCCAGCGAGGACGGTGGCGGGGCGGTCGTGCCGGAGCCGGGCGAGAGCCTGATCGCCGTGGTCCGGAGCGGCTACCGGGTGCGGCAGCTGCCGCTCGAGCCGTGGCGCCACGCCTGGCTCGAAGCGCTCGGCGCCGACGGAGCCGACGTCTACGGCGCCGCCGCGGCGGCCGCTTCATCGTCAGGCCGGGAGGCCGGCGCGCTTCTCGCCGACCTGACGCTCTGGCTCCCCGTCGCGACCTCGCTCGGCTTGGTGACAAAAGCGGATTAAAATTCCTCCCCCGGATTTCCGGGGGAGGGGGACCGCGCGAAGCGCGGTGGAGGGGTTCTTTCGGAGTCGGTAGGAGCCCCTCCACCAGGCTTCGCCTGGTCCCCCTCCCCTGCAAAAGCAGGGGAGGAATTTGGCCCGGCCTACCCGTTGACCACGGTTCCGCCGTTGGGGTGGAGCACCTGGCCGGCCATGTAGCTCGAATCCTCGCAGGCCAGGAACAGGAAGCTCGGCGCGACCTCGTTGGGCTGGCCGGGCCGGCCCATCGGCGTGTCCTTGCCGAAGTCGGGGATCTTCTCGGGCGGCTGGCCGCCGAAGGGGTTGAGCGGGGTCCAGATCGGGCCCGGCGCGACCGCGTTGACCCGGATCCCGTCCCCGACGAGGTTCAGCGCCAGCGACCGGGTGAAGGCGGTGATCGCGCCCTTGGTCGACGAATAATCGAGCAGGGCTTCCGACCCCTTGTACATCGTCACCGACGTGCAGTTGATGATCGCGGCGCCCTCCTTGAGGTGCGGCCGGGCGGCCTGGACCATGAAGAAATAGCCGTAGAAATTGGTCTGGAAGGTGCGCTTCAGCTGCTCCTCGGTGACGTCGGTGATCTCCTCGTCGGGATGTTGCTCGCCGGCATTGTTGACGAGGATGTCAAGCCGGCCGAGCTTGTCGACCGTCTCCTTGACCGCGGCCAGGCAGAAGGCCTTGTCGCCGACGTCGCCGGCGATGGCGATCGCCCTGCGTCCTTCGGCCTCGACGATCTCCTTCGTCTTCTTGGCGTCGTCATGCTCGCACAGGTAGAGGATGGCGATGTCGGCGCCTTCGCGCGCGAACAGGGCCGCGACCGCCCGGCCGATGCCGCTGTCGGCGCCGGTGATCAGGGCGACCTTGCCTTGCAGCCGGCCGGAGCCCGGATAGCGCGGCTCCCAGTCGGGCTTGGGCTCGAGCTCGCTCTCGTGGCCGGGCAGCGCGTCCTCGTGGATCATGTCGAGCGTTTCGGTGTCGCTCATCGTCCTACTCCTTGGCCGCGATCCCGGCGCCTTCCTCGCCGAAGGCCTCGATGGCCGACTGGCCCTGATCGTCCTGCTCGGGCGCCTTCTCGGCGGCGGTGCGGCCGCCGTCGCGGCCGATGGTGAACGACTTGCGGCCGCCGTCGCCCGGATCGTCGGACATCTCGTTATTCTGGTTCTGCGGCTGGTCGCCCGAATTGTTCTGGTTCTTGCTCATCGCATTGTCCTCGAAGCGTTTCGCTATGCAAACCGCCGCCGGGGCGGGCCGGTTCCGGCTGCGGAAGTTTCATAAGTTTCAGCTTCCCAAGGAAGCGGAAAACTTTCCCCAAAACTTCCGACAGGACAGGTTGGGCCGAACAGCGCCCGTCTCCGCGACATGAAGCACCTCCTCCGCGACATCGACGGATGAGAACATAGTAGAAACATGAAGAAAAGGAAAGTCCCGGGCCTCAGCTCCTGAGCGGGCTCACCCTGACATCGGCCCGGCCGGGACCCGGCCGCTGGACGTCGCTCGCCCTCGGGGCGTTGGGCTTGGCGCCCGACGCGAGGCATTCGGCGACCACGACAGGGAAATCGACATCGCTGTTCTGGGTCACCGCCGCCTCGGTGGCCGCGATGCAGGCCGCCTGGCTCTCATAGCGGGCCTCGAGCGTCCGGACCTGCTGGCAAGGCGCCTCGGCTTCGCCGCAGCCCATGATCGCGATGATGAAGATGGCCGGTCCCATAGCCGCTCAACCCCTGTGAATTCCCGCCGTTCCAAACGTTTCGCAGGCGATGCGGCGAACGGCGGTTATCCTGTCCCCGGCCAAAGCGGCCATTGCGGCCGGTCTAGGCTCGGAGCGTCGGGCCTTTGTGTCGCTGCGAGGGATTTTCTGTGTCTATTGTTACAGGTGTCGAAAGGTCCGGGCACGAGCGCTCACAGGGTCCGTTTGGTAACCTTCAGGCTGCCCTCGCCGGAATGTCGAAGAACGCCGTCTCGGACCCGCTCGAATAGCCAGTCCGGGAGGGCATCGTAAAAAGGCGTACCGGATTCAGGCACCGGGCGAATGTCCGGGCCGGGCCAGATGAAGCGGTTCAGCTCCGTCACGACGATCCAGCTCCGCTCCTCGTCGAGACCGAGATGTTTCTTGACGTTAGGCGGAATTTCGATGGCGTCAGCCGCCTTATCCGGCGCGGTGTGGGTGACTGGCGCGACCAGGATCAGGGTTCCCGCCGCCGCCTCGACCCGGGCGACCACCACCACCACCGGCCGGTCCTTGCGACCGCTTTCCTCTCCGGCCGCGGCTTCCCGTGCCCAGAGGTAGGAATAAGAGATGACGTCAGCCGGTTCCGGGGTCTTCCAGGAGCCGCCCGAGCTCGCGCGAGCGCTCCGAGGGTTCGGCGGTCCTGATGGCGTCGAGCGTTTCATCGTCGAGATCCTTCACAAGAAGAACCTGGCGATCGCGGCGCAGGAGGCGCTCATATTCCTTCAGCGAGATCATCACGACGCGCGTGGTGCCGTGACGCTGGATACCCACCGGATGAAGCATGGCCTCGTCCGTGTAATAGCCGAACTTACTCGCTGCCTCCTTCGCAGAGACCGTGATTAGCGGTTCCGTCATGTTCAACACCTCGACTGTCGAACCGTACTCCCCACGGGCTGCTGAGCCCGCGTGGGCGCATGGTAGGACGACTCTTCAGTCGCGGCCCTACTGGGCTAAAATCGGGATAGTACGTGTTTTACGGAAAGTCAAGGACGTCTTTGAGATGCTTGGGTTCCCCGGGGGCGTCTCCTATTTAGGAAGGAATGCGGCCACTCGAATCCTCGACAAATCTGACCCCCAAGGCCGGCTGGTCTGCCATGCGGCGCTTCTTACCCTATCTGTGGCCGGCGGGAGAACCGGGGCTGAAGGCGCGGGTCGTCGTCGCCTTCCTGCTGGTCCTGCTCGCCAAGGGCGTCTCCTTGAGCACGGGCTTCGTCTACAAGGGCGCGATCGACATCATGTCGGGGAGCGCCAAAGGCGCGGACGCCGCCGTCGGGCTCGCGGTCGGACTGGTGCTCGCTTATGCCGGCGCCCGCTTCGCGGGCGTGCTGTTCGAGAACCTCCGCAACGCCATTTTCGAACGGGTCGGGCAGGACGCGGCCCGGCGGCTGGCGGAGAAGGTGTTCGCCCACATCCACTCCCTGTCGCTTCGCTTCCACCTCGAACGGC
>DASVVX010000100.1:0-3085 GCA_036386295.1 Allosphingosinicella sp. | reverse complement strand
CATCATAAGCGGCGGGCTGCCCCCTTGTCCTGTCGTTCACCGAAGCAGCCCGTCGCTGGCCGAGCGGGGGGTCGACGCTCGCGGCGGCCGGGCCCAGCCGTGGCGCGCTTTCCCGAGGAAATCCGATGGCCCTGCTCCGCTTCGCCCTGACCGCCTTCGCCCTGCTCGCCGCCGCGCCCGCCGCCGCCGCGCCCGCCGCCGCCGGTCCGCTCAGGATCGAGCCGACGACCTTCAAGCTCGCCGACGGAAGCGAGCTGGCGGTCGAACGCGGCGCCTTCTCCGTCTCCGAGGACCGCCGCGACCCGCGCTCGCGGCGGATCGAGATCGGCTTCATCCGCTTCAAGTCGACCAACCCCCGGCCGGGCCCTCCGATCGTCTATCTCGCCGGCGGCCCCGGCGGCTCGGGAGTCGCCACTGCCCGCGGCCCGCGCCAGCCGGTCTTCCTCGCGCTTCGCGCCGTCGCCGACGTCATCGCGCTCGACCAGCGCGGGATCGGCCTCTCCAACCGCATCCCGCCCTGCACGGCGAAGCGAAAGCTCGACCCGGCGGCGGTGCTGACCGAGGCGACGCTCACCGCTTATCATCGCGAGACGCTCGAGGCCTGCCTGGCCGAATGGCGCTCGGCCGGGGTGGCGGTGAACGGCTACACGACCGAGCAGAATGCCGACGATCTGGAGGACCTGCGCAAGGCGCTGGGCGCGCGCAAGATCGACCTGTGGGGCATCTCCTACGGCACCCATCTCGCTTTCGCGGCGATGCGCCGGCATCCGCGCTCGATCGGGCGGGTCGCGCTCGCTTCCGCGGAAGGGCTGGACCAGACGGTCAAGCTCCCCGCCCATCTCGACGCCGCCTTCGCGAGGATCGAGCGGTTCGCGCCCGGCCTCACCGCCCGGATGCGGCGGGTCCACGCCCGATATGATTCCGAGCCGCAGGCCTTCGCGCTCCCGGACGGCGGCCCGAGCTTCCGGACCGACGGCTTCCCGCTTCGGATGATGGCCGGGATCCTGCCCAAGAATCCCGACGGAATCGCCCGGCTCGTCGGCGCCTATCAGGCGCTCGAGGCGGGGCAGACCCAGGCTCTGGCGCCGCTGATCTGGGGCTTCTTCTACAAGGACCCGCTGACGATGAGCGGGATGCCGGAGCTGACCGACATCGCGTCGGGAATCACCGACGGCAAGCTGGCGGCGGTCCGGCGGCAGGCGCCGGCCTCGCTGCTCGGCACGGCGACCAACTTCCCGATGCCGCAGCTGCGCGGCGCCGTCCCCGGCCTCGACCTCGGCGACGCCTTCCGGCGGGAGATTCGCTCCGAAATCCCGGTCCTGCTGCTGAGCGGCGACCTCGACGTCCGAACCCCCCTGGAGGAACAGGCCATGGCGACGGCGGGGCTCAGGCGGCTTCACCGGATCGTCGTCCGCAACGGCGGCCACGACCTGTTCGAGGCGCACCCGGACGTGCCGGCGATCCTGGTCGACTTCTTCTCGGGGCGGAAGGTGGCAGTGAGGGAGTTGATGCTGCCGCCGCCGTCCGCCACCCCGTCACCCTGAACTCGTTTCAGGGTCCAGCGACGAGCCGCCTCGCGGGCGGAGGACTGGATGCTGAAACGAGTTCAGCATGACGGCTTGGGCGAAGGCTGTCGCGCTCGGCTGAACTCTGACCGGTATCGCATGGACGTTCAGTCGATCCGCATCGCCGTCGCGGCGAGGCTCTCCGCTTCGATCAGGAGCTGGTCGTCGACCGTGCCCTGGGGCATTCGTTCGCGGCCGATGATGGTGAGGACCGGCACCGCCATCGGCGAGACCCGGTCCAGCTCGACGTGGAGCATGGTGCGCTGGGCCCGGTCGAGGAGTCGGGCGAGTCGGCCCACGTCGGTCATCTTCTCGCGGGCGTCGGCCCAGGCGGCCTTGAGCAGGAGATGGTCGGGCTCGTAGCGGCGGAGGACGTCGTAGATGAGGTCGGTCGAGAAGGTGACCTGCTTGCCGGTCTTGCGCTTGCCGGGATGGGCGCGCTCGACGAGGCCGCCGATCACCGCCACCTCGCGGAAGGCGCGCTTGAGCAGGTGAGAGCCTTCGACCCAGTCGACGAACTCCTTCTCGAGGATGTCGGCGGAGAAGAGCGCGGCGGGATCGGCGATCGGCTCGAGGCCGTAGCAGGCGATCGCATAGTCGTTGGCGACGAAGCCCAGAGGCTTCAACCCGGCGCTCTCCATCCGCCGGGTGATCAGCATTCCAAGCGACTGGTGGGCGTTCCACCCCTCGAAGCTGTAGGCGGCCATGTAGTGGATCCGCTCGTGCGGGAAGGTCTCGACGAGCAATTGGTCCGGCGCCGGCATGGCGGAGCGATATTCCTGGACCCTGAGCCAGTCGCGCACCGGATCGGGGAAGCGCTGCCACTGGCCGCGGTCGTGCAAGAAAGCCCGGACCCGGTCGGCGAGGTTGGTGCTGATCGCGATCCGGGCGCCCATGTAGGTCGGGATCCGCGCCGATTTCGAGGTGGCGTGGACGATGAGGTCGATCCCGTCGATCCGCTCCACCTCCAGCACCAGGCCGGAGAAGAAGAAGGTGTCGCCCGGGCTCAGCGTCTCGGCGAAATTGTCCTCGACCGTTCCGAGCAGTCGGCCGCCGCGGAAGCGAACGTAGTAGAGCGGCGTGTCGACGATGATCCCGGCGTTCATCCGGTGCTGCTGGACGAAGCGCGGATGCGAGACCCGCCACGTGCCGTCCGGATCCCTCGCGATCCGGCGGAACTTGTCGTAGGCCCTCAGCGAATAGCCGCCGCTCTCGATGAAGGAGAGGATGGCGAGGAACGTCTCCTCCCTGAGCCCCGCATAAGGCGCGGCGGAGCGCACCTCCTCGAGCATCGCCTCCTCGCGGAACGGCGCCGAGCAGGCGAGCGCCATGATGTGCTGGGCGAGGACGTCGAGCGCTCCGGGACGGAAATATTCGGCGTCGAGCGCGCCCTCCTCGATCGCGTCGAGGGCGGCCCGCGCCTCGAGATATTCGAAGCGGTTGCCGGGGACGATGATCGCCTCGGACGGCTCGTCGAGCCGGTGGTTGGCCCGGCCGATCCGCTGCATCAGGCGCGACGA
>DASVVX010000099.1:0-3159 GCA_036386295.1 Allosphingosinicella sp. | reverse complement strand
CAATTGCTTACCAAACTAGTAGACATACCGCCGGGCCGTCTATACATCCGGTGCTGCCGGAAGCCGGCGCGGGCCTGCCCGCGTCCGGACCTCGCCCGGCTAAGCCCTTATTCTCCAAGGAGAGAATGTTATGAAGAAGATCGTCCTCACCGCCGCCGCCGCTCTCGCGCTCGGCGTCGCCGCCTGCACCCCGGCCAGCAACGACGCCGGCAACAACGCGACCGACGTCAACATGACGGTCAACGAGACCGACGCCGACGTCAACGACGCGGCCCTCGACGTCAACGGCGCCGCCGCGGTCAGCTCGACCGACAACGCGCTCGACAGCATCGGCGACGCCGCCGCCAACACCGCCAGCGACGTCGGCAATGCCGCCACCGACGCCGGCAACGCGGTCGCCAACGTCGCCGACTGAGGCGAGCGGTTCCTGACCGATAGGAAAGGGTCGCGTGCCGCCGGCACGCGGCCCTTTTTATTTGCCCGCGCTTGCGGCAAGCTGGCGCCGAATTCCATCCGAGGGGAGGTCGTCCGAATGAACAAGAAATTCGCCATCGCGCTCGCCGCCGCCGCGTCGCTCGCCGCCTGCAGCCAGGCCGACGACGGCAGCCCGACCGCGGCCGAGAACGACCAGCTCAACAACATCTCGGAAGTCCTCGACACCTCCGCCGACAGCCTCGTTCCCGAGGACGCGACGCTCGGCAACGGCGAGGCTCCGGCCGAGACCGGCGACCTGCCGGTGGTCGGCAACGAGGTCGCCAACGACGCGGCCGCGAACGGGCAGTAAGGACCCCCTCTCCCTCCAGGGGAGAGGGTGGGGCCCGCCCGGCGCAGCCGGGTGGGGGAGGGTGAGGGCCTGACGTCCATCGCCGCCGCCTTCACCTTGGTTTCGCTTCGCGAACCTGTCCCTCTCCCCTGCAGGGCGAGGGCGATTGATCGGGCCAATGGAGGTTGCCTTTGTTCAAGCAGGTGAAAGCCAGCGAGTGAGGCGAGTGGGGATGTGGGGATGTACCTCGTCGCCATGGGCGCTGGCATATCCGGCGCTGCCGAGGCGAGCTGCAGCTTTCCCGATGGAGCCACGGCGACGCCGAGGGCAGCAGCAAGGCTTTTGTTCGATAGGGTAGACGCCCTGGGATCTGCGGTCGTCAAGCGCAGGCCCGCCGGCGCCGGGCAGCCGGAGGAGATTTCGATGCTGCTCTCGCTGAAGGGGCCGCGGCAGACATTGGCGCTGCGCGAACCTTACGCGGGGAAGGACATGACCGTCACCAACTCCGAAACCACCTTTGGAGCGGCAGAAGGCACGCTCGTTTTCGCGGCGCTTCGAAGGACGCCCTCGGGGTGGGTGACCTCCGAATGCGATGCCCAGCTGATGAATGCATTCCCGCTGGAGGTGCTGGTTCCCGAGCTGGAACGCGAGTATCTGCGCAGCAGGGACTGAGTAAGTACCCCCTCTTCCTGTAGGGGAGTGGGAGGCTGATGGACTGTCGTCCATCGCCGCCGCCCTCCTCCTGGTTCCGTTCGCGAACCCCTCTCCCCTGCAGGGAGAGGGCGACGAAAAAAGGGCCGGGGAGTCGCCTCTCCCGGCCCTTCCTTTTCGGTCGGACGTCGGACGCGCGGGCGAAGCCCGCGCTGGCGTCGGACGGGTTCGGCGACCTTTTTGGATCGCCGCCCCGCCGGCCGGATCTCGGCGAATCCGCCGCTAACTCGCGATTGCTTCGCAATCCCTTCGTTAGCGGAGGCCGCCTCGATCAGAAGTCCATTCCGCCCATTCCGCCCATTCCGCCGCCGGGCATTCCGCCGCCGGCCGAGGACTTGTCCTCGGGAGCCTCGCTCACCGCCGCTTCGGTGGTGATGAGCAGGCCCGCGACGCTGGCCGCGTCCTGGAGGGCGGTGCGCACGACCTTGGTCGGGTCGATCACGCCGGCCTGGACGAGGTTCTCGTAGACCTCGGTCTGGGCGTTGAAGCCGATCGTCTGGTCCTCGCCGTCGATCAGCTTGCCGGCGACGACGGCGCCGTCATGGCCGGCATTCTCGGCGATCTGGCGGATCGGCGACTGCAGGGCGCGGCGGACGATGTCGATGCCGCGGGTCTGGTCGTCGTTGGCGCCCTTCATGTCCTGAAGCGCCTTGGTGGCGTAGAGGAGCGCGGTTCCGCCGCCGGGGACGATTCCTTCCTCGACCGCGGCGCGGGTGGCGTGGAGGGCGTCGTCGACCCGGTCCTTGCGCTCCTTGACCTCGATCTCCGATGAGCCGCCGACCTTGATGACCGCAACGCCGCCGGCGAGCTTGGCGAGGCGCTCCTGGAGCTTCTCCTTGTCATAGTCGCTGGTCGTGTTCTCGATCTGCTGGCGGATCGCCTCGACCCGGGCCTTGATCCGGTCGCCCTCGCCGGCGCCGTCGACGATGGTCGTGTTGTCCTTGTCGATGGTGACCCTTTTGGCCTGGCCGAGCATGGCGACGGTGACGTTCTCGAGCTTGATCCCGAGGTCCTCGGAGATCATCTCGCCGTTGGTCAGGATCGCGATGTCCTCGAGCATCGCCTTGCGGCGATCGCCGAAGCCCGGAGCCTTGACGGCAGCGACCTTGAGGCCGCCGCGAAGCTTGTTGACGACGAGCGTGGCGAGCGCCTCGCCCTCGATGTCCTCGGCGATGATGAGGAGCGGACGGCCCGACTGGACGACCGCCTCGAGGATCGGAAGCATCGCCTGGAGGTTCGACAGCTTCTTCTCGTGGATGAGGATGTAGGGGTCGCTAAGCTCGACCTGCATCTTCTCGGGGTTGGTGATGAAGTAGGGCGAGAGGTAGCCGCGGTCGAACTGCATGCCCTCGACGACGTCGAGCTCGAACTCGAGACCCTTGGCCTCCTCGACCGTGATCACGCCTTCCTTGCCGACCTTGTCCATCGCCTCGGCGATCTTCTCGCCGACGACGGTGTCGCCGTTGGCCGAGATGATTCCGACCTGGGCGATCTCGTTGGAGCCCGAAACCGGCTTCGAGCGGGCCTTGAGGTCCTCGACGACTCGGGTGACGGCGAGGTCGATGCCGCGCTTCAGGTCCATCGGGTTCATGCCCGCGGCGACCGACTTCATGCCCTCGCGGACGATCGACTGGGCGAGGACGGTTGCGGTGGTGGTTCCGTCGCCGGCGAGGTCGTTGGTCTTG
>DASVVX010000098.1:0-2479 GCA_036386295.1 Allosphingosinicella sp. | reverse complement strand
CGCACGGCGAGTTCATCGCCCGCTCGGCCGCGGCGGCGCGATCGGAGTGACGATCGCCGGCAGGGCGAAGCCCGACAGCGCGAGCTGCCGGCCCGGATCCGGACGCCGGATCCTGCCGACCCGGCCCACCGTTCAAGCCATCGCGACCCGGTCCAGCCCCAGCCAGCGAGCCATCAGAGCGAGCTCCTCGTCGAGCCTCTCGAGCGTCTCGGGCGGAGCGCCCGGTTCCATTGTCGTCTTCTGCGCCAGCAGCCGCGAGGCCTTGCGGTCGGCCTTGAGGTCGACCCGCGCCACCAGCCGGTCGCCGAGCAGGAAGGGCAGGACGTAATAGCCGTGGAGTCGCTTCTCGGCCGGGGTGTAGATCTCGATCCGGTAGCGGAATCCGAACAGGCGCTCGGCCCGGCCGCGTTCCCAGACCAGCGGATCGAACGGGGCGAGCAGCGCCTGCCCGCCGATCCGGCGCGGCCGACGGGCGTCGCGGTGGAGAAAGGCGGGCCTGCTCCAGCCCTCGACTTCGGCCGGGACCAGGATTCCCTCCTCGACCAGCTCCGCCACCGCCCGCCGCGCCGGTCCGGGCTTGAGGCGGAAATAGTCGCGAAGGTCGCTCTCCGTGGCGATTCCGAGGGCCGTTGCGGCGTGGGCGACGAGGGCCCGCCGGGCATCGTCGGGCGGCGGCGTCGGCAGGGCGAGAACGGCGGCCGGGACGACCCGCTCGGTGAGGTCGTAGACCCGCTCGAAGCTGGCGCGGCGGGTCGCCGTGGTGATCCGCCCGGCCCAGAACAGCCATTCCAGCGCCCGCTTGGTGTCGCCCCATTCCCACCAGCCGCCCTTACCCTTGCCCTCCTCGAAATCGGACGCGGCGAGCGGCCCGTCCGAGCGGATCCGCGCCAGGATGGCCTCGGCCTCGGCCCGCCTTTCGCCGGCGAAGCCGCGAAGCGAGCCCCATCCGATCTCGCCCCGCTCCGCCTGCGCCATCCGCCAGCGCAGCAGGGGATGCATCGCCAGCGGGAGGAGCGAGGCTTCGTGGGCCCAATATTCGAATAGCCGGCGCTCGCGCTTCGGCCCCCAGGCTGCGCGGTCGATCAGGGTCCGGTCATAGGCTCCGAGCCTCGAGAAGGCGGGCAGATAATGGGCCCTGACGAGGACGTTGACGCTGTCGATCTGGTGGAGGCCGAGGCGCGCCACGGTCGCGGCCAGATGCCGGCGGGTCGCGACTTCGGGCCTCATGGCTCCGAAGCCCTGCGCCGCCAGCGCGATCCGGCGCGCCATGGCGGGCGACAGACGCTCCGTCACCCGCGCCGGTTCTTCGTCCCGATCGATTGAGACCTCCTCGTCGGGCGGCATCGAGACGATCGACCCGGGCACGCTGCGGCGCGTCTTGATAATCTTCCGCCGCCCACGGGCCTTCTATCGGCCTCGACGGGCGAGGCAAGGCGGCCGACAGGCTAATCGCAACCTTAAGCAAATTTCGGGGTGGATTTTTCCATCCTTCGGCTATGCTGTCGGCACGGGCGGGGGCCTGGAAGTGACTTCGGGCGGGGGAAAGACGCACGAAGGAGTGAAGAGTTGAACGTACAGGCCCCGCGCGATTTCATCGATCGTCGCCAGCTCCTCAGCGCGCTCCGCAGCTTCCGCCGCGGCGATTTCACCGTGCGTCTCTCCGAAGACCTTCCCGGCGAGGACGGGGAGATCGCCCGCCTGTTCAACGAGACGGTGTCGCTCAACGAGCAGATGACCGACGAGCTGGAACGGCTCTCCCAGGTCGTCGGCAAGGAAGGCAAGATCAGCCAGCGCGGCCGGGTCAAGGCCGCGACCGGGGGCTGGGAATCGGCGATCCGCTCGGTGAACGAGCTGATCGAGGACATGGTCCAGCCGACCGCGGAGGTCGCGCGAGTCATCGGCGCCGTCGCCAAGGGCGACCTGTCGCAGTCGATGACGGTCGAGATCGACGGCCGGCCGCTGCGCGGCGAGTTCCTGCGCATCGGCAAGATCGTGAACACGATGGTGGAGCAGCTCGCCTCCTTCGCCTCCGAGGTGACGCGCGTGGCGCGCGAGGTCGGAACCGAGGGCAAGCTGGGCGGCCAGGCCAATGTGAAGGGCGTTGCCGGCACCTGGAAGGACCTTACCGACAACGTCAACGCCATGGCGACCAACCTGACCGGGCAGGTGCGCAACATCGCCGAGGTGACCACGGCGGTGGCGTCGGGGGACTTGTCGAAGAAGATCACCGTCGAGGTGAAGGGCGAGATCCTCGAGCTCAAGAACACTATCAACGTCATGGTCGACCAGCTCAACGCCTTCGCCTCCGAGGTGACCCGCGTGGCCCGCGAGGTCGGAACCGAAGGCAAGCTCGGCGGCCAGGCGAACGTGAAGGGCGTCGCCGGCACGTGGAAGGACCTTACCGACAACGTCAACGCGATGGCGACCAACCTGACGGGCCAGGTGCGCAACATCGCCGAGGTGACCACCGCCGTTGCCT
>DASVVX010000097.1:0-11272 GCA_036386295.1 Allosphingosinicella sp. | reverse complement strand
TTCGGCGGCAACTGCGCCGCCGAGATCGCCAGGCAGCTCCCGGTCCAGCCGGTCACGCTCCTTCGTCCGCACGCCGCAACGCGCGCCGCCCGATTCTTCGTCGAGAAGTTTCCGGGCCGGTCGCTCTATGCGGTCAAGGCGAACCCGTCCCCCGACCTGCTCCGGATCCTCTGGGCTTCGGGCGTGACCCATTACGACGTCGCCTCGATCGCCGAGATCCGGCTGGTCGCCGACACGCTTCCGGGCGCGGTCCAGTGCTTCATGCATCCGGTCAAGGCCGAGGAGGCCATCGCCGAGGCCTATGCGCTCGGGGTGCGCACCTTCTCGCTCGACACGATGGATGAGCTGGAGAAGATCGTCCGCGCCACCGGCGGCGCCTCGGACCTCAACCTCTGCGTTCGGATCCGGGTCTCCTCGGATCATTCGAAGCTCAGCCTCGCCTCCAAGTTCGGCGCCGAGCCGGACGAGATGAAGGCCCTGCTGTTCGCCACGCGACAGGCCGCCGACGCGCTCGGCATCTGCTTCCACGTCGGAAGCCAGGCGATGACGCCCATGGCCTATTTCGAGGCGATGGAGCGGGTCCGCGCGGCGATCGTCGAGGCGGCGGTCACGGTCGATATCGTTGACGTCGGCGGGGGCTTCCCGTCCGTCTATCCGGGCATGGAGCCGCCGCCGCTCGAAGCCTATTTCGACGTCATCTCGCGCGCCTTCGAAAGCCTTCCCATCTCCTATTCGGCGGAGCTGTGGTGCGAGCCGGGCCGGGCGCTCTGCGCGGAATATGCGAGCCTTCTCGTTCGAGTCGAAAAGCGCCGCGGCGACCAGCTCTACATCAACGACGGCGCCTATGGGGCGCTGTTCGATGCCGCCCATATCGGCTGGCGCTTTCCGGTGAAGCTCGTCCGCGAGACCGAGTCCGACGTTCGCGACATGGCGTTCAGCTTCTACGGGCCGACGTGCGACGATCTCGACCATATGGCCGGGCCGTTCCACCTCCCGGCGGACGTCGGCGCGGGCGACTATATCGAGATCGGGATGCTCGGCGCCTACGGCTGCGCGATGCGCACCGGCTTCAACGGCTTCGGCGCGGTGGCGAAGGTCGAGGCGACCGACGAGCCGATGGCGACCCTGTACGGCGCGAGCGAGGAACGGGACGTCCCGTCGCACGTCGTCACGTTGTAACATCGTCATGCCAGCGAAGGCTGGCATCCATGCGGACTCGGCATGGACCCCAGCTTTCGCTGGGGTGACGGAGATATGGAGATCGAAGTGAATAGCGAGACCAAGATCAACGACACCCGGAAAGCCGAGCTGCTCTCCAACGTCGTCGAGCATATCGACATCACGAGCTTCGACGCCCGTCCGATCGTCGACGCGATGAAGAAGATGAGCTTCACCAGCCGCGACCTCGGCCGGGCGGCGGAGATCTACAACACGATGCTCGCCGATCCCGAATGCTCGGTGATCCTGGTGATCGCCGGCTCGACCTCGGCCGGGGGTTGCATGGACCTCTATGCCGAACTGGTGCGCAACAACATGGTCGACGCGATCGTCGCCACCGGAGCCACCATCGTCGACATGGATTTCTTCGAAGCGCTTGGCCACAAGCACTACCAAGCGCTTGAAATCCCTGACGACGACACCCTGCGCTCGCTCTATATCGATCGTATCTACGACACCTATATCGACGAGGAGAAGCTGCAGGAGACCGATCACACGATCGGCGACATCGCCAATGCCCTGGAGCCCAAGCCCTATTCCTCCCGCGCCTTCATCCGCGAGATGGGCAAGTGGCTGATCGAGAACGGCAAGAAGGAGAACAGCCTCGTCAAGCTCGCCTATGAGCATGACGTGCCGATCTTCTGCCCGGCCTTCGTCGACAGCTCGGCGGGATTCGGCCTGGTCAAGCACCAGGTCGACGCGATGAAGGCGGGCCGGCCGTACATGGTGCTGGACGCGATCGCCGACTTCCGCGAGCTGACCAACCTCAAGATCGAGGCCGGCACGACCGGCCTGCTCATGATCGGCGGCGGCGTTCCCAAGAACTTCACCCAGGACACGGTCGTCTGCGCCGAGATCCTCGGCCACGACGACGTCGAGGTGCATAAATATGCGGTGCAGATCACCGTCGCCGACGTCCGCGACGGCGCCTGCTCCTCCTCGACCCTCCAGGAGGCGGCGAGCTGGGGCAAGGTGTCGACGGCGATGGAGCAGATGGTCTTCGCCGAGGCGACCAGCGTGGTGCCCCTGCTCGCCTCCGACGCCTATCACCGCGGCCATTGGCGGGACCGGACCAAGCGGCGCTTCGCGAAGCTGTTCGACCAGGGCTGACGCGAGCCCCTGCTGTCGCCGGGCGCCGATTGCCGTTACCGAAGCTTCACCTTTCCTGTGGTTGGGAAGGGCCTGAGGCACGGCAACGATGGCAGGTATTCTTCGAACCGCCGGACCGCGCCGGGGAGATGTGGCTCGATCTTTGGAACCGAGCGGCCGAAAGCCGGAAGGAGCGGGGGTGGCGAACGGCGGACCGCGGCCGATTCGCGGCCTACCTGCGCCTCAACCTCGCCGCACTCGACGGCATTGCCGCCGAAGGCGCCGACGAGCCCCCGCGGTCTCCGTAGCGAAGCGACGGGGCGCAGCCGTCACCCCGATTCTCTCAGCGTTTTTGACTTGCGTCCGCGGCGGAGCCACTGTGGCCCGCCACAGGGGAGGTCGAAGCCATGTACTACAGTCCCATCCTCGCGCCCGTCGTCGCACTCGTCGGCTGGACGCTGATCGTCATGATCTGGATGATGGTCAGCCGTTTCGCCGCGATGAAGCGCAAGGGCATCTCGCTCAAAGGCCGCGTCGGCGGGCGCGGCGGCGCCCAGCTCGAGGGTGTCGTCGAGGACGACGTGATGTGGAAGGCGCATAACTACATGCACCTCCTCGAGCAGCCGACGCTGTTCTACGCGATCGCGCTGGTGCTGGCGATCGGCCATGCTGGCGGCGGGTACAGCGAATGGCTCGCCTGGGCCTATGTCCTGTTCCGAATCGTGCACAGCCTGGTCCAGGCCACGATCAACGTCGTCGCCTACCGCTTCCTGCTGTTCGCGCTGTCGTCGCTGGCGCTGGTCGGTCTGGTGATCCAAGCGGTGCGCATGCTCTGCAGCCACATCGCCTAGCGGCTGAAGGCGGCGACCAGCTCGACGTGCGTCGACCAGCGGAACTGGCCGACCGGCCGTACCCAGTCCAAGCGATAACCGCCGGCGAGCAGAACGGCGGCGTCGCGCGCGAAGGTCGACGGATTGCAGGAGACGAAGGCGATCCGCTCCACCGCCGAGCGGGCGAGCATCGCCGCCTGCTCCCTCGCGCCGGCTCGGGGCGGATCGAGCACCACGGCCTCGAATCGGTTCAGCTCGGAAAGGTCCAGGGGCCGGCGGTAGAGGTCGCGATGGTCGACGAAAAGCGGCCGTTGCACCCGGCCGGCGGCCGCCTTCAGGGCGAGCGCGGCGTCGCGGGAGCCTTCGACGGCGAGCACCCGCCCCTCCAGCGCCAGGGCGAAGGTGCCGAGGCCGGCGAAAAGATCGGCAACGATCCGGGCCCCGCCGACGGCCCGCCGAACGGCCTCGACCAGCGCCGCCTCCCCTTCCGCGGTCGCCTGCAGGAAGGCGCCGTGGGGAAGCGGCACCGGAACGCCGGCCAGGGTGACGGTCACCGGCTCGGGCTCCCAGCGGGTCTGGGCGCCGTAGCCGTCGTCGAGGGCGAGCCGGGCCAGGCGGTGCTCGGCGGCGAACGCGCCCAGCGCCTCGGTGGACCCAAGGTCGGGCGCCTCGACCTTCTCGAGCAGCAGGTCGACGCCTTGGTCGGCGAGGGTCAGGCGCACCCCGGCGGTCGCCGCCGGCTTCAGGCGCGCAAGCAGGGCGCGCAGCGGCGCAACGAGCGCGAACAGCTCCGGCCGCAGAATGTGGCATTCGCGCATGTCGACGATCCGGTGGGTGGCCTCGGCATTGAAGCCGAGCGCGCCGCCCCGGTCGGCGCGCAGCGACGCCCTGCGGCGGCTGCGCGGCGGCGAGATCGGGGGGTCGAGGATATCGGGGACGGCGACGCCCTGAAGCGCCAGCGCGGAGGCGATCCGGTCGCGAAGGAAGCCGGCATAGGCGGAGTCGTCGACATGCTGAAGCTGGCAACCGCCGCATTCGGGGAAATGACGGCATGGCGGCACCTGGCGATGCGGCCCGGGCTCCACTTCGCCGGGCGGCAGCACCCGATCCCCCGGCGCGGTCAACGGATAGAAGCGGCCGCTTGCACCGATGCCGTCGCCGCGCGCGGCGAGGCCGACGATGATGTCGGCCTCGCTCACCGGCATTCGGCGAGGGCGGCCGGCAGATGGCTCGGAAGATCGTCGGCGATGAGGCCCGGGCCGGCGAGCTCGGCCGCCCGCGCGTGGAGCCAGACTGCGGCGCAGGCCGCCTCGAACGCCGGGAGCCCGGCGGCGAGCCGGGCGGCGACGATCCCCGCCAGCACGTCGCCCGTGCCGGCGCTGGCCAGCCATGCGGGCCCCGGGCGGGCAATAGCCGCTTCCCCGCGCGGCGCGGCGATCACGGTATCGGGGCCCTTGTAGACGATCGCGTGCCCCGTCCGAGCGGCGGCGGATCGGGCCGCCTCGACCTTGCCGCCGCCGTCGCCGTAGGCGCCGAGGAACTCGCCCGCGTGGGGGGTGGCGACGATCGGGGCGGTCCGCTGCCAGGGGCAGCCCTTGCTGGCGATGAGCCACAGCGCGTCGCCGTCGAGCACGACCGGATGGGGGCTGTCCATCGCCAGGCAGAGCCGCTCCCAGGCCTCACTGTCGCGGCCGAGGCCGGGGCCGACCAGGACGGCGGCCACCCGCCGGTCCTCGAGCGCGGCCTTCAGCCCCGAAACCGGCTTTCGGACCACGCCGTTCGGGACGCTCCCCCCCTCCCCCGCCAGCGCCACATAGCCGGCGCCCGCCCGGAGCGCCGAGCTCGCGGCGAGCGCCGCCGCGCCGGGCATCGCTCCGCCGACGACGAGCAGATAGCCGCGCCGGTATTTGTGATCGTCGGGCCCCGGCCGGCGCAACGCCGGCCTGGCGACGATCTCAAGGCGGCTTCGCGCCTCGATGCCGATATCGGCGACCACGAGCCGGCCCATGTGCCGGGCCGCCGGCTGGAGGAGGTGGGAGGGCTTGAGCGAAGCGAAGGCGATCGTCAGGTCGAAATCGGGGACGGGCGAAAGGATCGCGCCGTCGTCCGTCGCGACTCCGCTCGGCAGGTCGACCGCGACCCGTACCCGGGCGCCGCCGGCGAGATCGCGAAGGCGGCGCCCCAGCGCCTCGTCGAGCGGCCGGGCGAGGCCCGTGCCGAACAGCGCGTCGACGAGGAGCGGCGCCGGCGCGGCCTCGGCGAGGGTCTCCACCGGCCCGGCCCAGGCGGCGCGGGCGGCCTGCGCGTCCGGCGTCTTCGGCTCGGCCGAAGCGGCGACCCGCACCTTCGTTCCGCGCTCCGCCAGGCGCCGGGCGACGACGTAGCCGTCGCCGCCGTTATTGCCCGGCCCGCACAGGACGAGGGTGGGGAGCGGGCCGGCGAACCGCCAGATCGCCTCGGCGGCGGCGGTTCCGGCGCGCTCCATCAGAACGGAGGCCGGAGTCCCGGCGGCGATCGCCGCGGCCTCGGCGGCGCGAATCTCGGCGGCGGTGAGAATGAAGCGGCTCACCGGATCGTGGCCGGCAGCCGGTAGCGGGCGCCGCCGATCGAAACCTCTATGAGGCCGGGCCCGACGACCCTGACCGTCGCGGCCTCGGCTCCGTCGGCGGCCATCACGCCGCGTCCGTCCGACGTCGCGGCGAGGCGCCGGAAGCTGCCGCTCGGGCTGCGGATGACGAACAGGACGCCCGGCCCGGGGCCGCGCTCGACGGTGCAGACGCGGGCGAAGTCCGCCGCGCCGTCGACGGCGCATTCGATCCGGGTCTCGGCTTTCGGCGCGGGAGGGCCGCCGCAGGCCGCGAGGAGCGGGAGGAGGACGGCCAGGCGTCGCATCCGCGGGCTTGTCACTCATTGGCGCCGATGAGGCAAGTCAGCGGGGCGGCCTCAGCAGCGCAAGGCGTTCGCTCAGCTCCGGCCATCCGAACATCGCGTCGAACCGGCGGTCCTGCTCGTCGTCCCGGCCGGCGCCGGCGGCGGCGAGGCCGACGGCGCGCTTCAGCACGGCGACGCTTTCGGCGCTGTTGGCGCGGATCGCGGCGGCGAACGACTCGAGCTCGGCTCCGGGATCGGCCGGCGCGAGCTCGACAAGGCCGATCCGAGCCGCTTCGGCCGAATCGATGGCTCCAGCGCCGAGCAACAGGCGCGAGGCCTGGCCCGGGCCGACCAGGGCGACGAGGCGGGCGACGTCCTCCTGCGGGAAGGAGATGCCGAGCTTCGCCGGAGTGATGGCGAAGCGGGCGGCGGGGCCGGCGATCCTCAGGTCGCAGGCCATGGCGAGGGCGACTCCGGCGCCGAAGCAGGGGCCTTCGACGAGCGCGACGGTGGCGATCGGCAGGTCTTTGAGGGCGTCCAGGCCGCGGCGCATGATCAGCCGGAAGGCCGTGGCTTTCGCCGGATCGGCCGCGAAGGACGGGAAATCGGCGAGGTCGGCGCCGGCGCAGAAAGCCTCGCTCGAGCCGGCGACGACGAGCAGCCGAGCCCCGCAGGCCGCCGCTTCGCCGCATCGGGCGGCCAGCTCGCCCCAGCCCGCGGCGGGTATGGCGTTGCGGGCCTCGGGACGGTCGAGGCGGAGGCGCGCGACGCCGTCGTGACGGGTGAGTTCGAACATCGGCCGATTTGGCGCCGGCCGCCGGCTTTGTCGCCACAAAAAGAGCCGGCCGCCCGGTCGGGAGCGGCCGGCTCTCAGGGGAGCCATGGCGCCGGCTCCGTACACCAGCGGAGCGGGACCATGTGCGAATGTCCACAAGCCCCCTCAAGGCCCTGTTTCGACTCGTCGCCGATCCTGCAGCAAGGAGCGTGCCACGACGCAAGACTGCGGGATGCGATGGTTAAGGCGGCGCAAGGAGCGTCCCGCGACGGGACTGCCGGGTCACCTCAGACGGCTGGCGAGCCGCCACCAGCCCGGTTGCCGGCCGGCGATCGCCGCCTCGGCCGAATCGCGGGCGGCCGCCGTCTCGAACAAAGCGAAGCAGGTCGCCCCCGAGCCGGACATCCGGGCGAGGCGGGCGCCCGGCTGGGAACGAAGCAGGTCGAGCGCTTCGCCGATGACGGGCGCGATCTCGATCGCCGGCGGCTCGAGGTCGTTGCCGCCGGCTCTTACTCCCTTCCAGCGCGCGAACACCTCGGCCGTGGCGACCGGGACCCCTGGATTGACGAGAAGCACCGGCGTGCCGGCGAAATCCTGCCGCACCCCGATCAGCGAGTCGCCGCGTCCCGTTCCCCGAACCGTCCGCGAGCGCAGGCAGGCCGGGACGTCGGCTCCGATCCGGGCCGCCAGCTCGAGCAGCTCGTCCTCGCCGAGGTCGAGCCGCCACCATCGCGCCAGAAGGCGCAGGGCGGCTGCGGCGTCGGCCGAGCCGCCGCCGATCCCGGCCGCCACCGGCAGCCGCTTGTCGAGGCTGAGCGCAGCCCCCCGCCCAGGACCGAGCAGGCGGGCGGCGCGAAGCACCAGATTGTCGTCGGCGGCGCCCAGCGAGTCGGCGAAGGGGCCGGTGACCTCGAGGCTGAGCCCCTCCCCTTCCGCGACGCTCAGCCGATCGCCGTCCGCGGCGAAGACGAAGACGGTGTCGAGATCGTGATAGCCGTCCGCCCGCCGCCGCAGGACGCGCAGGGCGAGGTTGAGCTTGGCATATGCGAGCTCGTGCATCAGGGCGCGGCGAGATCCGGCCGAAGGCCCGCGTCGATCTTGGTTCGGAGCCGGTCCGCCGCCTTGCCCTGCGCATAGGTCAGCGCCGCCTGCCAGACGTAGCGCGCCTCGAAGCGGCGGCCGGCGCTGTAATAAGCGTCGCCGAGATGCTCGGCGATCGCGGCGTCGGCGGGCTGCCCCTGCGCCGCCCGTTCGAGCAGCTCGATCGCCTTGGGCACGTCGCCGCGGACATAATGGGCCCAGCCGAGCGAGTCGGTGATCGCCGCGTCGTCGGGCTGGAGCCGGCTCGCCTCGCCGATCAGCTTCTCGGCCTCGACGAGATTCTCGCGCCGCTCGAGCTGCGAATAGCCGAGGAAGTTGAGCACCACCGGCTGCTCGGGCGCGAGCCGGCGCGCTTCCTCGAGCGCGGCCTTGCCCCGGGCCCAGTCGCCGGCCTGGGTGAGCGCGCTTCCGCGCAGCAGCCACAGCGCCCACAAGGGGTGCTGAGCCTCGACTCCCGACTTGGCGAGATCCAGCGCCTTCTCGTAGGCGGCGGCGGATTCGGAATGGCGCTGGGCCTGGCCGAGGATGTCGCCGAGGCGAGTCCAATTGTCGATCGCCGAGGGAGCCGCCGAGGCCCCCGCGCGCGCCTCGGCGAGGGCCTCGTCGGTGCGGTCGGCCTCGACCAGCACGGTCATCCGCCGCTCGGCCGCGGTGGCGGCGAAGACGTCGTCGCGACCCACCCGGGCGAGGGCGGCAAGGGCCGCCTCGTGCCGGCCCTGGCCGGCGAGCAGATCGGCGGCGATCAGCCAGGCCTCGGCGCTGTCGGGCGCGAGGAAGGTGGCGAGCCGGGCGAAGCTCAGGGCGAGCTGCGGCACTTCCTGGCCGTTGAGGTCGAGCGCCATCCGGCCGAGCAGCTCGGCCATGCCGTCGGCGGGCATGACGATTCCGGCGCCGGGGCTCCGTCCGGCCTCGACCCGCCGGCGCGCCTCGACGAGCGCCTCGGATTCCCCCTGGAGCAGGGCCATGGCCTCCTTGCGAAGGCCCTTGCGGACCAGCATGCCGGCGGCCGCGACCCGGAGGCGCTGCGAGCGGATCGATTCGTCCGGCAGGGCGGGCGCGAGCGCGGCCGCGCCTTCCCTCGCCTTGCCGCCGGCGATCAGAAGCAGCGGCCGGTGCTCGGCCGCGTAGGTGGCGGCGAGCGCGTTGCCCGACGCGGCGGCCAGCGCCTTCAGCGGATCGCCCTTGCCGCTCCCTTGGGCGAGCCAGGCGCGGAGCAAGGGCGTCATGAAGGAGAAGACCTCGTCGCGCTCGAGCAGGTCGATCTGCCGGCCGGCCTCCTTCCATCTCTTCGTCCGGAAAGCCTCGCCGACGAGTAGCAGCCGCCCGTCCGGGGCGAGCTTGCCGGCGGAGTCGAGCATTCGCGCCGCCTGAAGCGCCAGCGGCCGGTCCCCCGCGGCGATCGCCTGCGAGAGGGCCCGGGTGGCGAGCACCTCGTTCTCGGGCGCCAGGGCGAGCGCTGCCCCGTAGTTGCGCGCCGCCTGATCGGCCGCGCCGGAGCTGTCGGCGGCGCGCGCCCGGACGTAGGCCGAGAGCGCGGACGTCTCGTCGAGGGTGGCGGCGGCGGGGGCGGCGGAGAGCAGCGCCCAGATCGTCATCCCGGCGAAGGCCGGGATCCCAGTGGGTGAAAGGCGCCGGCGTTTTTCACCCGCCGGGGCCCCAGCCTGCGCTGGGGCGACGCGCCGGCGTTTTTCACCCGTCGAGGTCCCGGCTTTCGCCGGGATGACGGGATTGTCACATGTTCGGATAGTTCGGCCCTCCTCCGCCCTCGGGGACGACCCAGTTGATGTTCTGGGTCGGGTCCTTGATGTCGCACGTCTTGCAGTGGACGCAATTCTGGGCGTTGATCTGGAGCCTCGGCCCGCTCGCCTCCTCGACGAACTCGTAGACCCCGGCCGGGCAGTAGCGCTGCTCGGGCCCGTCGTAGAGCGGCAGGTTGATCTCCGTCGGGATCGACGGATCCCTCAGGGTCAGGTGGACCGGCTGGTCCTCCTCGTGATTGGTGTTCGAGATGAACACGGAGGAGAGCCGGTCGAAGCTGATCACCCCGTCGGGCTTGGGATAGTCGATCCTGGGCACCAGGTCCTTGCGGTAGAGAGTCTCGCTGTCGGGGTGATGGCGAAGCGTGAAGGGCAGCCCGATCTTCAGAGTGCGCATCCACATGTCGATCCCGGCAAGCAGCGTTCCAGCCGTCCCGCCGAATTTCGCGACCAGCGGCTCGACATTCCGCACCGTCTTAAGCTCGGTCGCTATCCAGCTGTTTCTGAGGGATTCTTCATAGGACGCCAGCTCATCGCCGCCGCGCTCGGCGACGATCGCGGCGAAGGCCGCCTCGGCGGCGAGCATGCCGGACTTCATCGCCGTGTGGCTGCCCTTGATGCGGGGCACGTTGACGAAGCCGGCGCTGCAGCCGATCAGCGCTCCGCCGGGGAAGGCGAGCTTCGGGACCGCCTGCCAGCCGCCCTCGTTGATCGCCCGGGCGCCGTAGGAGACCCGGCGGCCGCCCTCGAGCACCTCGCGGATCGCCGGATGCTGCTTCCAGCGCTGGAACTCCTCGAAGGGCGAGAGATGGGGGTTGCGGTAGTTGAGGGCGACGACGAAGCCCAGAGCGACCTGCCCCGCCTCCTGGTGGTAGAGGAAGCCGCCGCCCCAGGCGTCGTCCAGGGGCCAGCCCTGGGTGTGGACGACCCGGCCGGGGACGTGCTTGCCGGGCTCGATGTCCCAAAGCTCCTTGAGGCCGATGCCGTAGACCTGCGGCTCGGCGTCGCGCTCGAGGTCGAAGAGGCGCTTCAACTGCTTGGTGAGATGGCCGCGAGCGCCTTCGGCGAAGAAGGTATAGCGGCCATGAAGCTCCATTCCGGGCTGGTAGTCGGGCCGGTGGGTGCCGTCGCGGGCGACCCCCATGTCGCCGGTGGCGACCCCTTTCACCGAGCCGTCCTCGTTGAACAGCACCTCGGCCGCCGCGAAGCCGGGGAAGATCTCGACCCCGAGCGCCTCGGCCTGGCCGGCCAGCCAGCGGCAGAAATTGCCGAGGCTGGCGGTGTAGGTGCCCTTGTTGTTCATGAAGGGCGGCATCATCAGGTGCGGCATCGAATATTTGCCGGTGCGGGTCAGCACCCAATGATGGTTCTCGACGACGGGGACGGTGAGCGGGCTGCCCAGCTCGCGCCAGTTCGGCAGAAGCTCGTCGACCGCCCTCGGGTCGATCACCGCGCCGGACAGGATATGCGCGCCGACCTCGGACCCCTTTTCGAGGATGCAGACGCTGAGCTCGCGCCCCGCTTCCTCGGCGAGCTGCTTGAGGCGGATGCCGGCGGCGAGGCCGGCGGGACCGGCGCCGACGATCACCACGTCATAGGGCATCGACTCGCGTTCGGACATCCAGGCGCTC
>DASVVX010000096.1:0-7746 GCA_036386295.1 Allosphingosinicella sp. | reverse complement strand
CGATCGGCAAGTGCCGATCGGCATCGAATATGCCGGCCTGGTCTTTGCGGAAGGATTCCGCGCGGATTTGCTTGTCGACGACCGGCTGATCGTCGAGGTGAAATCGGTGGATCGCCTGATGCCGGTCCACGCCAGGCAGGTTCTCACCTATCTCCGGCTGACCGGACGGCCCCTTGGCGTTCTTCTGAACTTCGGCGGCGCCACGCTGCGGGAGGGGATCAGGCGCATCGTCAATAACCACACGAACGTCGGATCTTCGCGTCTTCGCGTGAACCAGGGGCCGCCGTTTAAGGGCACGGGCGTCGACGGATGAAGCTCCGGGCCGACGCATCCAGCCAATGGGACGAGCCTGAGGGGCACAATCCCCACGGCCGTGGCCCGCTCCGAATTTCGCTCTTGCGTCCGCGCTACAAATGTAGCACAACGCTACAAACGTAGCGGAAGGACGAGTCGAATGCTGGATTCACTGCCGCCGAGGGAAAGGCAGATCGTCGACCTCCTCTACGCGAAGGGCGAGGCCACCGTCGCCGAGATTTGCGAGGGCCTGCCGGTGATCCTCAGCGGCTCGGCGGTCCGGGCGATGCTGGCCCGGCTGGAAGGGAAGGGGTTCGTGTGCCGCCACCAGTCGGAGCGCGGCTTCCTCTACGCTCCGGCCGTGCCCGAGGCATCGGCCCGGCAGTCGGTGCTCAGCCATGTCGTCGAGACCTTCTTCAACGGCTCCCCGGCGAGCGCGGCGAGCGCTCTGCTCGGAATGTCGGGCCGGCTCGACGACGACGCGCTGGACGAGCTCGAACGGCTCATCGCCAACGCCCGGAAGGGGGAATGAGATGACCTACGCCCTGCTTCTCGAGATCGCCTGGAAGTCGCTGGTGACCAGCGGCGCGGCGCTCCTGCTCCTCGCTTTGCTCAAGGCCCGGACCGCCGGCGAGCGCTCCTGGATCGCCCATGCCGGGCTGCTCGCCACTTTGCTCCTGCCCGCCGCGATCGTCCTCCTGCCCAACTGGCAGGTGGACGCGCCGGCGGTCTTCGCCGCTTCCGGGCCCGCGACGGCCGCGGCCGCCGGCGACGCCGGCCCGGCGCCGAGAGCGGTCGCCTCCGCGCCGGCGGTCGATCTTTGGGCGCTGTCGGTCTGGCTCTACGCCGTGCCGGCGATCCTGCTCCTGCTCGCGACCTTCGTCGCCGTCCTTCGCCTGTTCGCGATCCGTCGGCGGGCGAACGTCATGGTCGAGCCGGCCTGGCTTAGCGCGCTCGCCCACGCCCAGCAGCGGATGGGCTTCAAGCACGGCACCGCCTTGCTGGTCAGCGACGAGCTGACCTCGCCGGTCAGCTGGGGCCTGCTCCGCCCGATCATCCTCCTCAACGACGGCGCGGTGCGCGCCCGCGGCGACGCCGAGGCGATCATCGCCCACGAGCTCGCCCATGTCGCCCGCCTCGACTGGGCGAAGCTGCTGCTGGCGCGGGCGGCGACCGCGCTCTTCTGGTTCAATCCTTTGGTCTGGATCCTCGCCCGCCACTGCCACCAGCTTCGCGAGGAGGCCGCCGACGACACGGTGCTTCGGAGCGAGGTGCGCGAGACCGAATATGCCGCCTTGCTCGTCTCCGCCGCCCGGCACGAGAACAACGCCATGCTTCTCGCCGCCCACGGAGTCGCTCCGGGCCGCGATTCGCTGAAGCGCCGGGTCACCCGGATCCTCGACAAGACGCTGTCGAGGGCGCCGGCGAAGGCGGGCTGGATCGCGATCTGCTCGACCGGCGCGATCCTCATCTCGGCCCCGCTGGCGGCTCTGACCCCGGTCACCCCGCTTCCGGCCTCGGCGGCGACCGTCGCCAGCCTGCAACGGCCGCTCGTGCTCGCGAGCCCCGTCAGCCTGGGCCAACCCGCCACGGCGGTCACTCCCGCCGCCGCTCCGGTCCGCGCCGCCGCGCCGGCCGCCGTCACGGGCGATCCGGCAAGGGCTCCGGTCCAGCTCGCGGCCCGCGAAGAGCCCCGGCCGGCAAGATCCTCCGTCCGACCCGACGGACGGCCCACCCCGGAGGCGCTGGTCGCGATGAGCGTCCATGGCGTCACTCCGCAGTTCGTCGGCGATCTCGCCGCGATCAGCCCCCGCTACGCCCGGTTCACTCCCGACGAGCTGGTCGGCCTTCGGGTCCACGGAATCACCGCCGAGCGGGTCCGCGAGCTGGCCCAGCTCGGCTATCGCGACCTCAGCTCGGCCGAGCTTCAGGCGATGGCCGTCCACGGCGTCACCCCGGCCTTCGTCCGCGAGATCGGCGCCCTCGGCTTCCGCGGCCTCGGCGTCGACACGCTCACCGCCATGCGCATCCATGGCGTCACGCCCGCCTACATCCGGGAATTCCGGGCGGCGGGCTATGACGACGTCACCGCCAGGGAGCTGATCGACATGCGCATCCACGGCGTCAGCGTCGCCGGCGCCCGGCGCTCGTCCGACGACGGCGACCCGTAAGCGCCGCTCCGCCTCCGGCACGTCCTCGTACCCGTACCCACACCAGCCCGGCCCACCGAGGCCGAACCCTCCCGCTCGTCCGTCAATCCAGGAAGAGGAAGACCGCCATGATCCGCAAAGCCCTCATCGTCCTCGCCGTCGGCGCCTGCGCCCCGGCCGGCAACGCCCAGCCCACGTCGGCGACCCTGCCGGTCGAATGGACGATGTCGCCCGCCGAGCCGCTCGACGGCCAGCCGGCGGTCCAGCTCAACCTCGCCTATCGCGAGCGCGGCGGCTCCAGCAACAATTCGGAGCCGTGGCGGGTCGGGGAGCTGGACGGCCTCGATCCGGCCGCCTTCGCCTCGGAGCAGGGCGCGCCGGTGCGCTTCCGCATCGCCCGCCAGGCGGGGCGCCTCGATTGCGAGGGGATCGCCCGGCGGCGGCGGGGCAGCGGCGACTGCGTCTTCGCGCCCGACGGCGCCTTCGCCGCGGCGCTCGAGCGGCGCGGGATCGGCCGGCCGACGCTTCGCCAGCAATATCAGCTGACCGTCCAGGACGTCGGTCTTCCCCTCGTCGAGGAGCTCGAGCGGCAGGATTATCCGCGCCCGACCGTCGACCAGCTCGTCGCGCTCGGGATCCACGGCGCCACGGTGCGATTCCTCAAGGGCCTCGACGAAGCCGGCTACCGGCTCGGCGACCTCGACGATCTCGTCGCCTTCCGGATCCACGGCGTGACGCCCGAATTCATCCGCGAGCTGGCCGCGATCGGCCCGGCCTATCGCCGCCTGCCGGCCGACGATCTGGTCGCCTTCCGGATCCACGGGGTGACGTCGGAGCGGGTCGGCCGCTACGCCGCTTTGGGCTATCGCGACCTGGCGCCGAAGCAGCTCGTCTCGATGGCGATCCACGGCGCGACGCCCGATTATGTCGAGGCGATGTCGGCGCTCGGCTATCGCGACCTCAGCGCCGACCAGCTGGTCTCGATGCGGATCCACGGAGTCACTCCGGATTATGTCCGGGCCTTCAAGGCGAGGGGCTATGCCGTTCCCGACGCCGACCAGCTCGTCCGGATGCGGATCTCGGGCTTCGACCCCGGCGAGCGGCGCAAGTGAGATCGGCGGGACGGCCCTGGCAGCGGGCCGCGGCTTTGAACAAGGCGTCCGCAGAGCCCGTCATTGCGAGGAGCGCAGCGACGCGGCAATCCAGTCCGGCGCCTGTCATTGCCGCTGCAGCTGGATTGCTTCGCTGCGCTCGCAATGACGGCAGCATTCGACTTGGCACGCTTCCTGCTGCGAAGCCGGGCAGGTCGGGCCGCGAGAGCGCGCTTGGGGGATGGAAATGACGAGAGCAGGCCGTCAGGCAGGGGTTTCGAGGCTGGCCTTGGTCGCAACGGCGCTCGCCGCCGCTCCCGCCTTCGCCCAGGAGACGGGCGACGCCCCGCCGCCGGAGCCCACTCTTCCAGCCGGGGTCGAAGGCTCGAAGACCTTCCTCCCAGCCGACTTCACCCGTTTCGCGCCGCGCAACGCGCTCGACATGCTCCGCAACGTGCCGGGCTTCACCATCCGCGAGGCGACCCAGGAGCGGGGGCTCGGCGCCGCCACCGGCAACGTCCTGATCAACGGCCAGCGCATCTCCGGCAAGTCGAACGACGTGCTGACCGAGCTCGGCCGGATCCCCGCTTCGAACGTGGTTCGGATTGAGATTCGCGACGCCGCGACCCTCGACGTCCCCGGCCTCTCGGGCCAGGTCGCCAACGTCGTCGTCAAGGCGGATTCGTTCAGCGGCCAGTTCGCCTGGCGGCCGGAGTTCCGCCAGCGCTTCACCGATCCCCTGCTCACCCGCGGCGAGGTCTCGGTCAGCGGCAAGCTCGGCAAGCTCGACTACAATGTCGGCCTTCAGAACAATGCGTTCCGAAGCGGGGCGGGCGGCCGCACCAACGTCTTCAATGCCGGCGGCGAATTCATCGAGCGCCGCCACGACGTCTGGACCGGAAGCGGCGAGGACCTGCGGGCCAGCACCCGGGTGACCTGGGACGGGCCGGGAAGCTCGGTCGCCAACCTCAACGCCTCGCTCCGCGGCTTCTTCTACGATTATCGCGAGCTCGGGACCCGCACCGGGCCCGGCCTCGTCGACCGGGTCCGCCGGGTCGCCAACGACGAGGACGAATGGATCTGGGAGGTCGGCGGCGACTATGAGTTCGCCCTGGCGGGCGGACGCCTCAAGCTGATCGGCCTCGCCCGCAACGACCACGACCCGTTCGAGCAGGGGGTGAGGACCGAGTTCGCCAACGGCGACCCCGACACCGGCAGCCGCTTCCTCGCCATCGCCGACACCAACGAGCGCATCGCCCGCGCCGAATATCGCTGGAAATGGGGCAAGGGCGACTGGCAGCTCTCCGCCGAGGCCGCCTTCAACAGCCTCGACAACCTCACCCATTTCTTCGTCCTCGACACCGGCGGCGCCTTCGACGAGATCGTCCTTCCGGGAAGCAATGCGACGGTGAAGGAGGACCGCTATGAGGTGATGGCCAGCCACAGCAGGCCCTTGTCCTCGTCTCTCACCGTCCAGCTCGCCGCCGGCGCCGAATATTCGAACCTTCGCCAGATCGGCTCGGGCGGGCTCATCCGCACCTTCTGGCGGCCCAAGGGGCTGTTCTCGGCCGCCTGGAAGGCGTCGCCGAGGCTCGACGTCAACTTCAAGCTCCAGCGCCGGGTCGGCCAGCTCAACTTCGGCGACTTCCTCGCCACCGTGAACCTCACCGACGATCGCGAGAATGCCGGCAACGTCAACCTCGTCCCGACCCAGAGCTGGGAGGCGGACCTCGAGGCGACCCGCAGCCTCGGCCGCTACGGCACCACCACGGTGAGGCTCTACGGCCGGCTCTACGAGGACGTCGTCGATACGATCCCGATCGGGCTCGACGGCGAATCGCGCGGCAATATCGACCGCGCCACCGCCTGGGGCGCGGAGTGGAAGACGACCTTCAACTTCGATCCGATGGGCTGGCGCGGGGCCAAGCTGGACGCCCGCTTCCAGGCCCAGAAGACTCGCGTCGAGGACCCGCTGACCGGCGAGCGACGGCCGATCTCCGGCAATCTTTTGCATTTGTTCGACGTCACCTTGCGCCACGACATACCCGACAGCGACTGGGCCTGGGGCGGCAACGCCAATTACGCCCTCTACGCCAGGGACTATCGCCTCACCGAGGTCGGCCGGCTCTGGGAAGGCCCGGTCTGGGCCAGCCTCTACGTCGAGCACAAGGACGTCATGGGACTCACGGTGCGCGGCACCATCGGCAACATTCTCGGCGCCACCAGCATGTGGGACCGGATCGTCTACGTCGGCCGCCGGACCGGCCCGATCCAGCAGATCGAGCATCGCGACCGCCTGATCGGCCCGATCTTCAGCTTCCAGGTCCGAGGCAAGTTCTAGACAACCCCTCTCCCTCCAGGGGAGAGGGACAGCCGCCGCGAAGCGGCGGCAGGGTGAGGGGCATGGCCCCCTATCAGAAGACAAGCCCTCACCCTCCCAAGCCTTCGGCTTGGGCCCCTCCCTCTCCCCTGCAGGGAGAGGGGCAATCTAGAACAACGTGGTCAGCAGATAGAACAGCGCCCCCACCGTCGCCGAGGCCGGGATGGTGATCACCCAGGCCAGGACCACATTCTGGGCGACGCCCCAGCGCACCGCCGAAGCCCGCCGAGCGACTCCCGCGCCGATGATCGAGCCGGTGATCGTGTGGGTGGTGGAGACCGGTATGCCCAGCCAGGAGGCGGCGAAGAGCATCACCGATCCGCCCGCCGAGGCGCTGAAGCCCTGGTGCTGCGAGAGCTTGGTGATGCCCGTGCCCATCGTCTTGATGATCCGCCAGCCGCCGCTGAGAGTGCCGAGGCCGATCGCCACGTAGCAGCTGATCGCCACCCAGTGCGGGACGTGGAACTCCCCCGAGAGGTAGCCGGTGGAGTAGAGCAGGACGGTGATGATCCCCATCGTCTTCTGGGCGTCGTTGAGGCCGTGGCCCACCGAATAGGCGGCCGAGGAGACGAGATGGAGCGAGCGGAAGCTGCGCTCCGCGCCGCGGGCGCTGGCCCGGACCGCCAGCCAGCTCGTCACCAGCATGATCAGCATCGCCAGCATCATGCCGAGCATCGGCGACAGGACGATCGCGATCAGGGTCTTGTTCAGCCCCGTCCACTGGACTCCGGTCAACCCGGCATGGGCGACTCCCGAGCCGACCAGCCCCCCGACGAGAGCGTGGCTGGACGAGGAGGGGATGCCCTTGAGCCAGGTGACGACGTTCCAGAACATCGCTCCGATGAGCGCCCCGAACACCACCGCCGGGGTGATCAGGTCCTTGTCGATCAGGCCCTTGCCGATCGTGTCGGCGACCTTGTGGAGGCTCGGCACGGCGAGCGAGAGGAAGTAGGCGGCGAAGTTGAAGAAGGCGGCGAAGGCGACCGCCTGGACCGGGCTGAGCAGCCGGGTGGCGACCACGGTCGCGATCGAATTGGCGGCGTCGTGGAGCCCGTTCAGGAAGTCGAAGGCGAGCGCGATCGCGATGAGGCCGATCAGAAGCGGCAGGGCCAGCTCGTGCATGGTCCCGCTCCTCAGGCGTGGTCGATGACGATGCCGGAAATCTCGTTGGCCACGTCCTCGAAGCGGTCGAGGACCCTTTCCAGATGGCTGTAGATCTCGCGGCCGACGATATAGCCCATGGCGTTGCCGTCGCGGTGGCGCAGGAAGAGCGCCTTCAGGCCCGCATCGTGGAGATGATCGGCTTCCTCCTCGAGATGGACGATCTTCTCGGTGATCTCGTCGAGCTTGGCGTGGTTGCCGCCGACCTTGCGAAGCAGCGGCAGGGCCTCGGCGACCAGCACCGCGCCCTGCTCGGCGAGCGCCGCCATGTCGCGCATCTGCGGCTCGAAATGGGCGACCTCGAACTGGGTGATCGCCTTGGCGGTCTTCTGCATCTCGTCGATGGCGTCGTCCATCGAGGAGATCAGGTCGGTGATCGCGCTACGGTCGAAGGGGGTGAGAAAGGTCTTGCGGACGGCGTGGAGCACTTCGCGGGTGACGTCGTCGGCCTGCTCCTCATATTGCGAGATCTGGCGGCAGGCCTCCTGGATGGCCTCCTCCTTGGCGAACATCCGGCTCATCACCTCGGCGCCGCCGACCAGGGTCACCGAGTGGCGCTCGAACAGGTCGAAGAAGGCCGCCTCCTGCGGCATGATCGCTCGGAACCACTTCATTTCTTTCCCCTGTAGACGGCCGCCCTGTACAGCGGCGAGGCGGCCATTGAAAGCAA
>DASVVX010000095.1:0-6140 GCA_036386295.1 Allosphingosinicella sp. | reverse complement strand
CGCACCAGCTCGACCCGCCCGTCGGTGACCCGCAGCTCCGCGAGTGCGGGCCCGAGATCGAGGCGCGGCATGATCTTGGCGCCCTCCTCGCTTCTCAAGGGCTTCAGGCGGTCGAGGCCGTAAAGCTTCACGGCCGTCTTGACCTTGATATTGGGGCCGCGGTCACCGAGCGCCCAGACGACTCCCGGCGGATCCCCGGCCCGGCGCGAAAGTCCGGAGCCTAAGCTCGATCGGAAACGCATCGTGCGTTTCGGAAGGTCGATTTCGCCGAGCGCCTCGTCGGCCCAGTCCAGCCGCTCGACCGTCCAGCTCAATTCGCGCTCTCCAGGCTCTCCACGGTCAGATTGGCGTTGGTGTAGACGCAGATCTCGGCGGCGATCGCCATCGCCTTGCGCGCGAGGGTCTCGGCGTCCGCCTCGTAATCGAGCAGGGCGGTCGCCGCGGCGAGGGCGAAATTGCCGCCCGAGCCGATGGCCGCGACTCCCGATCCGGGCTCGAGCACGTCGCCGTTGCCGGTGAGCACCAGCGTCACCTCCTTGTCGGCGACGATCATCATCGCCTCGAGGTTCCTCAGATATTTGTCGGTCCGCCAGTCCTTGGCGAGCTCGACGGCGGCGCGCATCAGGGCGCCGTGATGCTGCTCGAGCTTGCGCTCAAGCCGCTCGAACAAGGTGAAGGCGTCGGCCGTGGCTCCGGCGAAGCCGCCGATGACGCTTCCGTCACCGAGCCGGCGGACCTTGCGGGCGTTGGGCTTGATCACCGTCTGGCCGAGCGTGACCTGGCCGTCGCCGGCGATCACCGCGCGCCCGTTCTTGCGCACCGCCAGGATGGTCGTGCCGTGCCAGCTTTCCATCGGTCGCTCCCGCCAAGCCTTCGAAGGCGGACATATGGGAGGCGGCGGCCGGGTTGCAAACCGGGCTCGCCGCCATTCCCGCCAGGCCGGGAATCCCGCTTCCCTTCCCGGCGCCGCGATCGCCGGGCGTGGCGGCCAATCGTGGGGACAGGTACCGGTACCTGTCCCCGGTTCCGCCCGGTGCGGACGGCGGGTCGATTGGGGACCGGTACCGGTACCTGTCCCCGGTTCCGCTCGCGGCCGCGGGGAGAAGCGGGATTCCCGCTTTCGCGGGAATGACGGATAGGAAAAATAGGACTTTTCTAGGCCGGTAGTTCATGCTATGTTCTGGTGCGACTCGCGGATTTCGTGGGTTCGTCGCAGCGGGACGGGAGCGTGGGCAATGTCGGTCGGATCCTTGTTGAAGCGGGCCGCCAAGGCGGTTCCGGCGGTGCTCGCGGCGGTTCCGGCCGTCGCGGAGGCGTTGTGGCAGGTCCGCGAGGCCCTGAGGGCGCCGCCGGCGGGCGGGTCCGGCGACGCCCCGGCGGCGGCGGGACGATTGAGCGCTGACAGCGAGCGGGCCGCCCGCTAGCTTCGCGCGCGATGGAGACCCTCCTCCTCATCGGCCTCGGCGCCCTGCTGGCCTACACGCTGAACCTCGCCTCGAAGGTGAAGCGGCTCGAGGAGCAGGTCCGGCACTGGTATGGCGAGACCCCGGCCGCGACTCCGGATCCGCTGTTCGAGACCCGGGTCCGGCCGGACGGCACGATCCAGCCCGCGCCCTGGCAGGCCAATCCGGAGGCGCCGGCCGAGCCGGCCCTCGCCGAGCCCGGGCCGGAACCGGTCCCCGCCCGGTCGAGCGGCCGTCACGCGGCCATCACCGGATCCGCCGAGATCGAGCCCGAACCGGAGCCCGCCGCGCCGGAGACGCTGGGCGGCTTCTTCGAGCGCTGGGTCGGCGGCCGGCTGATGATCTGGGTCGGAGGCATCGCGCTCGCCGTCGCCGGAGTGCTGCTGGTGCGCTACTCGATCCAGATCGGGCTGATCACCCCGCCGGTGCAGATGGGGATGGCGGCGCTGTTCGGCCTCGCCCTTCTCGCGCTCGGCGAGCTGGCTCGCGGCCGGGCCGACTGGTCGGCCGACCGGCGGGTCGCCCAGGCGCTGGTCGGCGCCGGGATCCTCGTCCTCTACGCCGCCGCCTACGGCTCGCTCGTCGTCCACCAGCTGATCGGCAACGGCACCGCGTTCGGGCTGATGGTGATGGTGACCGGAGCCGCGCTGGTGCTGTCGCTCCGGCACGGCTCGCCCTCGGCGGTGATGGGGCTGGTCGGCGGCTTCCTGACCCCGGTGCTTGTCGGCGAGCGAAGCGAGACGGCGATCCCGCTCCTCACCTACCTCGCCTTGCTCGACGTCGCCCTGTTCACCCTCGCCGGGCGGCGCGGCTGGACCTGGCTGGCGGCGGCCGCGACGCTGCTCAGCTTGGGCTGGACCGCCTATCTGCTGTCCTGGGACCGGCCCGACGCGATCGCGGCGGGGGTCTTCATCCTGCTGCTCAGCCTCGCCGCCTCGATGCTCCGGGCCGGCCGCGGCTGGCATCTCGACTTCCTCCGGCCGGCCGCGTTCGGGCTGGTCCAGCTCGCCGTGCTGGTCGGCCGGGTCGACATCGGCGCGCCCGCCTGGGCGCTGTTCGGGCTGCTTTCGGCGGCCTGCTTCCCGCTCGAGGCGCGCAAGCCCGAATATCGTCCGCTGCCGGCCTTCGCGCTGCTGCTCGCCTTGCTGCTGATCGCGGTCAAGGCGTTCGACCAGCCGGCTTACGTTCCCGAGGTGGCGGCGGCGGCGACGGCCCTGTTCGCGCTCGGCTCGCTGCCCGCCGCGCTCCGCCGCGAGCGGCCGCTGCTGCCCTTCGCGACCGCCTGCGCGGCGCTGCTCGGGCCGGCCCTGATCCTTCGCGCCGAGCGTCCGGAATGGCTCGAGCGGCCGCTCTGGGGGCTGCTCTTCCTGCTTCTCGCGGCCGGACCGGCCTTCCTCGCCTGGACCCGCCGGCGGGCGGCGCGCGAGGACGAGGACGAGGCCGATCCGCCGCTCGTCGTGGCGGCCGGGACGGCGATGCTGATGCTCGGCCTCGCCGCCTGGGACCTGCTCCCGCCGGACTGGGTCCCGGCCGCCTGGCTGGCGGTCGCGCTCGGCGCGGCGCTCGCGGCGCGCCGGCTCGGCGACGAAGGGCTCGTCCTTCTCGTTCTGCTCGCCGGCGCGATCGCCGCCCTGGCCGCGGCCGGTCGGGTGCCCGATCTGTGGCAGGCCGCAACCCTCTCGCTGATCGGAATGCCGGCGCTGGCCGCTGACCTGCCCTCCGCCGGGCGGGCGCTTCAGGCCCTGCTCCTCCCCGCGGTCCTGCTCGCCGCGATCTGGCGGCTTCTGCCGGCCCCGTTCGAGCGGCTTCGCCCGGCGCCGCTCGCCCTCGCCGGCCTGTTCGGAGCGGCGGCGCTCTACATCCTGTTCAAGCAGGTCTTCGGACTCGCCTCGGCCGAGGATTTCGCCGCCCGCGGCCTCGCCGAGCGGACGATCCTCAACCAGGCGCTGTTCGCCGCCGGATGGCTGATCTGCAGCGGCGGGCCGGCGATCCCGGGCTTCGACGAGCGGATCCGCCGGCGCGCGGGGACCGCCCTAACCGCGCTCGCCGCGGCGCGGCTGTTCTGGTTCGACATGCTGATCCACAACCCGGTGCTCGACACCCAGAACGTCGGCGCCTGGCCGGTCGCGAACCTGATCGCGCCGGCCTATCTGGGCGGCGCCTGGTGGCTCTACCGGGCCCGCCGCGGCGCCGGCGGCGCGCCGCGTTCGGGCCTGTGGCTGATCCTGTCTCTCGCGTCGCTGGTGCTTGGGGGGATGCTGACGGTCCGGCAGCTCTTCCAGGGCCCGCTGCTGAACGGGCCGGACCTGCCGTCGGCCGAATCCTACGGCTATTCGCTGGCCGGCCTGCTGCTCTCCGTCGCCCTTCTGCTCGCCGGGATCCGCCTGCCCGACAAGGCGCTTCGACTCGCCGGGCTCGTCCTGCTCACCGCGACGACGGTCAAGGTCTTCCTGGTCGACGCCGGAGCGCTCGAAGGGGTGCTCCGGATCCTCTCCTTCCTGGTCCTCGGAATCGCGCTGATCGGGCTCGGCAAGCTCTACGCGAGGGTACTCAACGCCGAGGGCAGGCTGCGCGGCACCTAAAGGAGGAGGCGCCGCTCCGCCTCAAAGCCGTCCGCCACACGGCACCGGCATCGCTGAAGCGTCCGGGCCTGACTCACTGCTTTCATAAAATTGCGTCGCATCACCCACACACTTCCTATATGTTTCACGCGAAGACGCGAAGGATAAGAAGGACGCAAAGGGGCACCCGTGCCGGAGAGCTTGCTCGGCTGACCAGTCGATCGCGCATTGAAGATCCACATGGACTTGGGGCCGGGGCTGCTCGAATCGGTCTATGAGGCCGTGCTCGCCTCAAGTCTGATCAGAAATGGCCTAAGGTCGAGCGGCAAGTGCCGATCGCGATCGAATATGAGGACCTCGCCTTTGGCGAAGGCTTCCGGGCCGACCTGCTCATCGATAATCGTCTCATGTGGAGGTGAAGTCGGTAGACCGGCTCATGCCGGCCCATGGCAAAGAGCTGCTCACCTACCTCCGGCTCGCCGGCCTGCCCCTTGGCGTTCTTCTGAATTTTGGTGGAGCGACGCTTCGGGAAGGCATCAGGCGCATCGTCAACAATCACACTGACGTTGCTTCTTCGCGTCTTCGCGTGAACCCGGCGGCGCTGGTTCACGTCACGGACGTCGGCGAATGAGAGCTGATGCGCCGCCGGAGCGGGCCCTTCGAAAATGGTCGGGGCGACTGGATTCGAACCAGCGACCCCCACACCCCCAGTGTGATGCGCTACCAGGCTGCGCTACGCCCCGACCGAGGGCCGCGACTTAGGCCCTGGCCGGGTCGAAGGCAAGGTACTGCGGCGGTTCCGACGGATAGGCCGGGCGAGTCGAGGAGGCGCAGCCCGTTCCCGTCACCCCGAACTTGTTTCAGGGTCCAGCTGGTCTCTCGCCCGGGAAGCGGAGGACTGGATCCTGAAACGAGTTCAGGATGACGGGAGCGCGCAAGGGCTCGGCCTGGTCGGCGTTGACCGCGGCCCGGCGTCCGTCTAAGTTTCAATTAGAAACCTATATAGGATGATCGACATGGAATCCGAACGGCGCATCGGAATCGCGACGCGCGAGGAGATCGAGGGGCTGAGCGGGCTGGAGGTGCTCGAGGCGATCGTCGCGGGCGAGCTTCCGTCGCCGCCGATCGGGGCGACGATGGGGTTCCGGCTCGTCGAGGTCGAGCCGGGCCGGGCGGTGTTCGAGGGCAGGCCGGGGCCGGGGCTGCTCAATCCGCTCGGCCAGGTCCATGGCGGGGTCGCCCTGACCCTGATCGACAGCGCCGCCGGCTGCGCCGTCCACAGCGAGCTTGCCGCCGGGGTGGGCTATACGACGGTCGAGACCAAGGCGAACTTCACCCGGCCGATCGCTCCGGACGGTGGCGTCGTCCGCTGCGAGGGCCGGGTGGTGTCGCGCGGCCGGACGATCGCGACGGCGGAGGCCTATCTGCGGTCCGCGGAAGGCAAGCTGCTCGCCCACGGCACCTCGACCCTGATCATCCTGGGGCCGCGCTAGAGCGCGTCACCCCAGCGAAGGCCGGGGTCCCGCGGGGTGAGGAATTCGGCGCCTCTCACTCGCCGGGGTCCCAGCCTGCGCTGGGACGACGGGTGTTGCCGGATCGAGTTACCCGGGTCGCCGATCGGCCATTTGCCCGCGGCCCTTTGCCGCGCAGGCGCTCAGCCGCCGAGCACGTTCCTCAGGAAGCTCGCCCGATAGGCCTTGACCGAGAGCGATTCGACCTTCGAGGCGCCGACCTCGGCCATGAACGCGGCCATATGGGGCGAGGCCATGTGCGCCTCGATCGCCGCCTCGTCGCGCCAGCGCTCGGCGACGTGGAGCAGGTCGGGGTCGGAGACGTCGACCGAATAGGCGTAATGCTCGCAGCCCTCCTCGGCCCGGGTCGCCTCGATGTTGCGAGCCATCGACTCGCGGAGCCGGTCGATCTCCCCCGAGCCGAAGCGGACCGTGCCGTTGACGATGATCATGGTCTCTCCTCCTTCCGCCGTAGGCCGAGTCGACATTCCGGCCGGCCCCCCTAATTCCTCCCCTGCATTTGCAGGGGAGGGGGGACCATGCGAAGCATGGTGGAGGGGCTTACTGACTCCGAAGAACCCCTCCACCGCGCTTCGCGCGGTCCC
>DASVVX010000094.1:0-7193 GCA_036386295.1 Allosphingosinicella sp. | reverse complement strand
CGAGCCGGATCAGCAGGCTATTCCGCCAGCGGAGGCAGGGCAAGCGGTGAGGGCGTCAGCCCCCGCGCCGGCTCATGAAAGCAAGCCGCTCGAACAGCATCACGTCCTGCTCGTTCTTCAGCAAGGCACCGTGCAGCGGCGGGATCGCCTTGGACGGATCGCGCGACTGGAGCACCTCGAGCGGCATGTCCTCGTGGAGGAGTAACTTGAGCCAGTCGATCAGCTCGCTCGTCGACGGCTTCTTCTTGAGGCCGGGCACCTCGCGGACCTGGTAGAATATGTCCATCGCCCTGGCGACGAGCATCTTCTGGATGCCCGGGAAATGGACGTCGACGATCGCCTGCATCGTCTCGCGGTCGGGGAATTTGATGTAGTGGAAGAAGCAGCGGCGCAAGAAGGCGTCGGGCAGCTCCTTCTCGTTGTTCGAGGTGATGACGACGATCGGCCGCTCCACCGCGGCGATCGTCTCCTTCGTCTCGTAGACGTGGAACTCCATCCGATCGAGCTCCTGGAGGAGGTCGTTGGGGAATTCGATGTCGGCCTTGTCGATCTCGTCGATGAGGAGGACCGGAAGCTTCGGCGAGGTGAAGGCCTCCCACAATTTGCCGCGGCGGATGTAGTTGGCGATGTCGTGGACCCTGGGGTCGCCGAGCTGGCCGTCGCGAAGCCGGGCGACGGCGTCATATTCGTAGAGGCCCTGATGCGCCTTGGTGGTCGACTTGACGTGCCATTCGATCAGCGGCGCGCCCAAAGCGGCGGCGATCTCGTGGGCGAGGATGGTCTTGCCGGTGCCGGGCTCGCCCTTGACGAGGAGCGGCCGCCGGAGCGTGACCGCGGCGTTGACCGCGACCTTGAGGTCGTCGGTGGCCACGTAGTTGCGGGTGCCTTCGAAGCGCATGGCTGCGCGGGATAGGGGAGGGGGCGGAGGAGGGCAAGCGGCCGTCATTGCGAGCGAAGCGAAGCAATCCAGTGCCGACTCCGAAGCCGCGCTGGATTGCCGCGTCGCTTCGCTCCTCGCAATGACGAGGTTAAGCCGTCCCGCGGGCCTCGCGCCTGGCCTCGAGCAGGTCCCAAAGGCCATGGTGCTGGACGAGGATCTGCTCCGCGCCGAACAGCAGGGCGCGCTGCACCGGCGGCGAGGCCGCGTAGGAATCGGCGAGCGCCGCGATCGTTTCGCGGTCCGCCGCGGGATAATCCGGCGATTCGATCCCGAAGCGCCGGGCGGCGCCGTCGAGGCAGGTCCGAAGCGCCGCCCAGTCGAGCACCAGCGCCATCGCCGCTCCGAGCGCGCAGCCGCGCCGCTCCGACAAAGCGAGCGTCTCCATGGCGTGGCGCTGGCCGAGCACGGCCGCGTCGCTTCCGGCCGCGCCGGGGGTGGAGGGAACCGGGCCGGCGGCGACCGCGAGCCGCGCGAGATAGGCGCGCTCGCCGGCGAAGGCGTAGGTCGCCTGGGTCAGCCAGGCGCGGGGCTCGGGCTCGGTCACCCGGGCGGCGGCGTGATCGACCAGGCCGGGATAGCGGCCGTGAAGGACGCACAGATAGTGGATCATGTCGGCGAGGTCGCGCGCCCCCCCGGGCGAGCGCATCCAGGACGGCTCGGCCGGATAGCGATGGGCGGCGCTGCCATGGTCGCCGAGGCGCGCCAGCAGCAGCGCCCCGGACTGGGGTGCGCCGGCAGTCTCGATCGATACCGATGCCATTTGCGGCCCTCCCGAAAAGCTGCCTGAAGCCGCTTTAGAAGGCTGACCTATATCAATGCCGTAAAAACCCGGTTTACGGCCCGTTAGGGGGGCGGAAAGGCTGATCGCGCCGGGCGTTCAGGATCGCGAAGGCCTTGCCCCGCTAGGCGCGGCGCTGCCAAGGGCCGTATCGGGGACTCGATCGATGAAAATGCGCATTCCTCCGCTTCTCGCGCTCGCCGCGCTGGCCGCCTGCGGCGACGTCGCTCCGGCGGGCGCCGCCGTCCCCGCGGACCCGGCCGCCTGGACGATCGGGCCGATCATCCGCGGCCGCAATTATTCGCAGGGGGTGCCGCTCAACCCGGTGCCGCGCCGCTCGGGGGGATGGCACATCGACCTTCCGCAAGCGCCCGGAAGCGTCCATTACGTCACCTTCCGCCACGGCCCGCTCACCGGCAAGAGCCGGATCGTGCTTCGCTACCGGCTCGAGCTGGAGCCGGGCGCCCGGCTGCTGGCGGCGAGCGACGGCAAATCGCAATCGATGATCACCCTCTATTTCCAGCGCGCCGGCGACAATTGGAGCGGCCGCGGCCGCTTCGAGGCCTATCGCTGGTACGCCACCTTCGCCACCCAGACCCCGATCCGCCCGGGCTCGAACGAGATCGTCGCTCCGCTCGACGCGGCCTGGACCGCGGTCGAGCGATCGTCGGCCCGGACCAATCCGGAGGCCTTCCGGGCCGCGATCGAGGAGGCGGACCAGGTCGGCTTCGTGCTCGGCGGCGGCGACGGCTACGGCCACGGAGTCTTCGCCACCGGCCGGGCGAGGCTGGTCGTCACCTCCTTCAGGGTCGAGTGACCAGCCAGACGGCGAGGGCGAGCAGAAGGGCGAAGGCGCCGAGGCCGATTCCGGCGATGAGCAGCGCCAGCGGCACCAGCGGGTCGGCGCCGTCGGCAAGGCCGCTCGCCCAGCCGTAGCCGAGCGCCGCCATCGCCGCCGCCGCGACGAGCAGCACGGCGCAGATCCGGTAGGTGCGGGGCGGGTTGCGCAGAGCGAGACCCGGCCTGCGCACGGTGCGTGGCCGGTAATGGTCCAGCACCCGCTGGGCGGCGCCGCGGGAGCCGGGGGGGACCGGGATCCGAAGCGTCGCCGGAACCGTCCCTCCATAGCGGCTGCGCGGGTAGAGCAGGGCGAACTCGAGGCAGGCCGGCGGCCCGTCGAACAGGCGCACCTCGCGAAGCTCCGGCAGCCCGCCCGGCCTGAGCACATGGTAGGAGCCGTCGACCAGCGCCGAGCTTTCGCCGACGATCACCTCGACCGGACCGCCCGGCGCCGCCTTGCGGGTCCACAAGTCGTTCGGAGACGAATCGGGGTCGGCCGAGCGCCGCGAGTCCAGCCTTCGGAACTGCTCCCATTCGGCCGGGTAGACCTCCCAGCGGGCGATCACCCGGTGGCCGGCTCGAAGCAGCGCCTGGCCGCGGATCGCGAACAGCGCCTGGATCAGGAAGAGGAGGGGGAGGGGCGCGATCGTCAGGCCGAGAAGGATCGGCCCGGTCGAGCTCCAGCTCTCGCCGATCCTTTCGTAGCGCTCGATCCCGATCCAGATCAGCGCCGATCCGGCGAGGACGGCGAGGAGCAGGTAGAGGGCCTTGCGGGCGGGATTGCGCATCGCGGCGAGGATGGCAGCTTTGTTCGGGCGGGATCAACGGGTCCGGTCAGCGCGCGCAGGCTTCGCCGCTGGTCGACGTCAGGCGGGTCACCGAAGCCTGGGGGAGGGTGTTGATCGTCAGCCCCTGGCTGCAGCGGCGAAGCTGGAAGCGTACCTTGCGCGCCCTGAAATCGAGCGACACCCGGCGGAAGGTGCCGAGCAGGTCGGTGCCGAGCAGAAGCGCCGGCCCGTCGGCGATTCCGAACACCTCGAAGGGCGGCACGTCGGCGAAGGCGATCGGAACGTTGGTCAGGGTCACCGATCCGAGCCTCAGCTCGTCGACATGGGCGATGTGGAGCTGGACGCTGGTTCCGGTCACACCGATCGCGGTCACCGTCTCGAGCTTGTGGAGCCGGCTCCTGACCAGCTTCTCGCGAAGCGCGCTGTTGCCGATGCTGATCTGCGAGCCGGTGTCGACCACGGCCTCGAGCCTTACCGGGCCGGCCTTGACCTCGGTCAGGATCAGCTGGCCGCGCCTCAGGCGGGCGGTGACGACGATGTCGCCGGGCATCGACCGGACCGGCTTCGACGCGTCCTCGACCCGGATCAGCTTCTGCTCGAAATCCAGCATCAGGCGCTGGCGGGCGAGAGCGTCGATGCCGATCATCCCGGCGCCGCCGAGATCGGCCTCGCGAAGCGCGGGAAGCTGGAGGTTGCGGATGACGCTCGGGCCGAGGCTGAGCTCGGCGACGTGGACCCGGTCGACGATGTTGCGGTCGGTCATGTTGTTCAAGGTGACCGGAGTGCCGAGCGGAAGCTGCAGGTCGTGGGCGATCCGGAGGCCGACGACGGACGTGTCGGCGCCCGAATCGACGACGAACTGATAGGGCCCCCGGCCGTTCACCCGCACCTCGACGCTGAGCCTCGTCTCCCGCTTCTTCGCCTCGACGTCGTCGCCGCCGATCTCGAGCGCCTCGTCGATCGCGGCGGGCGGGAGCGGAAGAACGTTGGGCGGCCCGGGCGCCGGCCTCGGCTTGCCGATCCTCGGCGGCTCGGCCCCGGCCCCGCCGCCGCCGGCGAGGGCGAAGGCGGTCAGAGCGAAGGCGAGGACGAGGCTGGAGCGGGGGAGGGGCATTGCTTCCTTCGGGCGACGGGAGCGCCCAACCTATTCCCCGGCCCTCCGGCCCGCCACACTTTATCGACCAAAGGCGGCTTCGAGGGCAGGAGCGGCCTGATGGAGGTCGCCGGCCCGTGGATCCGCCAATGGCATCCGAGGCGCGGCATCCTCTTCTTCCGGACCGGAGCGATCGCCACCCTCTTCTCCGGCCACACGCCCGAGCTTCTTCGCGGCCCCGAGCACGATTACGCCTGGTGCGACGAGCTCACCAAATGGGAGAAGGGCCGCGAGACCTGGGACATGCTCCAGCTCGGCCTTCGCCTCGGCGAGCGCCCGAGGGCGCTGGTCATCACCACGCCGCGCCCCGGCCCCGTCCTTCGCTCGATCATGGCCGAGCCCGCCCCCGTCGTCATCGGCGGCCCGAGCGACGCCAATCCCCACAACAGCCGGGTCTGGATGGCCGGAATGCGCGAGCGCTACGCCGGCACCCGCCTCGAGCGCCAGGAGCTCGACGGCGAGCTCCTCGCCGACAATCCCGGCGCGCTTTGGACCGAGGCCTTGCTGGAGGGGTGCCGGGTCCCCGACCCCTCTCCCTATAGGGGAGAGGGACAGGTTCGCGAAGCGAACCAGGGTGAGGGCGCGAGGTACGTGGAGGGCCCTCCGCCGGTCCCTCACCCTTCCGCCGCTTCGCGGCTCGCTCCAGCATCAGGTGAGGACAGCCCGCGGCTGTCCTTAGCCCGTCCGGGGGACGGGCGGCCTGATGCTCCCTTGCAGGGAGAGGGGCCAATTCCGTTCACCCGCCTCGTCATCGCCGTCGACCCGCCCACCGGCGCCGGCACCTGCGGAATCATCGCCTGCGCGAGGGACAGGTCCGGCCTCGCCCACCTCCTCGCCGACCATTCGGTCGCCGAGCGCAGCCCCGAGGGCTGGGCCCAGGCCGTCGCCGACGCCGCCCGGGTCTGGGCCGCCCTCCACCCCGGGGCGAACCTTCGGATCGTCGCCGAGTCCAACCAGGGCGGCCTCATGGTCCGCTCGGTCCTCCGGATCGCCGACCCCAAGCTTAGGGTCGACCTCGTCCCCGCGATCCAGGGCAAGTCCGACCGCGCCGCCCCCGTCGCGATGCTGTTCGAGGCGGGCAGGGTAACGGTCCACGGCCCCTTCCCCGAGCTCGAGGCCCAGCTCTGCGGAATGATCGCCGGCCGCGATTACGAAGGCCCGGGCAGACCGAGCCGACGCGATGGTCTGGGCGCTGACCGAGCTGATGCTTCAGAAGGAGCGCGCCGAACCCAGCATAAGAATGCTCTGATCCTCCCTCTCCCTGCAGGGGAGCATCGGGTCGCCCGTCCCCCGGACGGGCTGAGGACAGCCGGGGGCTGTCCTCGCCTGATGCTGGACAGGTTCGCGAAAGCGAACCAGGGTGAGGGCGCGACGTACGTCGAGGGCGCCGAGCCGGTCCCTCACCCTCCCGCGGCTGCGCCGCGGTTTCCCTCTCCCCTTGAGGGAGAGGGGTGACAGTCCGGTCACGGCCACCTGCCCGTCACCCCTCGCCACGGCGCGCCGCCGCCCGGCTTCACTCGATGACCCGAACGCCTTCCCTGGCCCATTCCCGGTCGAGATCGACTCCCATCCCGGCCCACCGCTCGCGCGTCCAGCACCGGACCCGCTCGACCCGGCTGCCCGTGACCGCCTCCACCCGAAGGCAATAGCGCGCGTCCGGACCCGCCGCCGGGGCGCCCGCCGCGAAATCCCGCTCGGCCGGCTGCGCCTCGGCCGGCGAAGCGGCGACGGCAATCAGGAAAGCCGCGGCCAATTTCCTCTGTGACATCGTCCGTCTCCTCTCAAGCTGCCCTGTCCAGCCGCTCGCTTACCCACGCCTCGATCAGCGCCTCGCGGCTAACGCCTTGGCGTTTCGCCTCCTGGTCGAGCTTGGCGACCAGCGAGTGCGGCAGATCGAGACCGACGCGCTCGATCTCCCGCGCCGACCGCCGATCCGAGGACCAATCGATATAGTCGCCCATGTCCTCGCCGGCGTCGAAACGGCGGTCGAACTCCTCAGCGCTGATCGGCTTTGGCATGATAAGCTCTCTCTTCCTTCGGCCGGGCCCGGCGCACCGAGATGATCCGAACCGCGTCGCCGCGATAGGTGACGACGGCCGACCACAGCTTCCCGGCGATCGTCCCGACCACCATCCAGCGCTCCTCGTCGGGCGAGACGGTGGGACCGGTCGATTTCCGTTCGTCAAGCCAGAGCGCCTGAGCCGCTTCGAAGTCGATCCCGTGCTTGGCGAGGTTGGCCTCGCTCTTCTCCGGGTCGAACTCGAAGACGATGCTCGCCTCCCAATAGCATTGCCGCGGCTCCGAGACCATGCCTTGCTGAACAGGCGGGGGCCGCGTCCCGCTGCCGCAACATGCCGCAAGGAAAGGATGGGCACAATGCGGGGATGCCCGCTAAGCTATTGATATGCAAAGATAGTATGTAAGCTATTGGCAAGGTGAATGCGCCCTCCAGGTCGACTCCTGCGCGGCGGAGCGGCCGCGGACAATCCGGTGGGGGTGCTGGCCGATCCTTAGTTTATCCCGAGCGAAGTCGGGCCGCAGGCGACCGTCAGGTCAACGACTTTGGTGGCGAGGCTTCGGGGCGGGGAGGGGGAGGAGGCGCTGCTGGTTCAGCCGGCGGGGGAGCCCTCGCCGATCCCGGCGGCGCATGGGATGGGTTGATTTAGTCTGTCATCCCGGACTTGATCCCGGATC
>DASVVX010000093.1:0-16484 GCA_036386295.1 Allosphingosinicella sp. | reverse complement strand
CGCCGACGCGCTCGAGCGGCTGCCGCGCCTCAGGGTCGAGCAAATCTACCCCCGAGTCCGGTCGCGGGCGCTGTCGGGCCGCGAGATCAGCCTCGAGGGCCGCTACGGCGCCTATCTGATGCCCTTCCTCGACCGCGACGTTGTCGCCGAGGCGATGACCCTGCCGATCCGACTGAAGAACGCCGGCCGGTTCGAAGCGATGCTGCTTCGATCGATCGACCCCGAGCTCGCCCGCCTGCCCTCCGCCTACGGCCACGATTTCGCGACTCCGCCGAGCCTTCGCCACCGGCTGGAGGAATGGTCGACCCGCGCCCGGCCGGTCTGGCTTCGCCAGCGCAGCTACGAGATCCGCCGCCGCCTCGGCCCGATGGCCGACGAGCACGGCGGACTGCTCGGCGACGACTATCTCGGCCGCGTCGTCGACCTCGAATTCCCCGCGATGCGCCGCTTCTTCCGGATCGGGAATATCCGGGACAGCGGCCTGATGCGCCGAATCGCCAACCTCGAATATTTCGCCCGGCGCCTGGGCGCGAAGCTGGCAGATTAATCCCTCTCCCGTTCTTACGGGAGAGGAGGGGCCCGCCGCGAAGCGGTGGGAGGTGAGGGTCTGTACACCCGAGTCGGCAAGACCCCCACCTCCCAAGCCTGACGGCTTGGGCCCCTCCTCCCCCGCCAAAGGCGGGAGAGGGGTTATCGCCGCTCGAGAAGCGCGATCCCCGGCGCCACCCGGTTCCCGCGCACCACCAGCCGCTCCCCGCTCCAGTCGCCGACGAAGGCGGTGTGCCAGCGGAAGCCGGGGACGACCGAGACGTCATTGTCCTCGATGACGAGGCCGGCCGAGCTGTTGTCGGCCCCTTCCGGCGCGACCGTGACCATCGTCGAGTAATTCTCCTTGCCGGTGCCGTTGACGAAGACGTTGCCGGCGATCCGGCCGACCGCGCCGTTGGACAGGTCGATGAGATAGTTGGTGCGGCGGCCGAAGCTGTCGTCGAAGCTGCTGCCGAGCACCTCGATCCGGGGCGAGCGGCTCTTCAGATAATGGCCGCCGGTGCCGCGCTCGAAGCGGCTGTTGGTGACGGTGAGGCTGCCGTAATCGCCGATGTAGAGGGAATGGGCGCCGCTGCCGTCGGGATCCTTGCCGAGGCCGCTGAAGGTCGAATGGTCGATCCGGATCGAGCTGGCCGGATCGTTGTGGCTGAGAATCCCGCACTGGCCGTCGGCGAAGCGGGTCCAGGCGACGTCGAGGTCGCCCTGCTCGAGCCGGATCCCGGCGCCGTTGCCGTCGGCGACCCGGACGTTGACGAAGACGAGGCCGTCGACTCTGGCCCCCTGGCCGCGAAGGACGAGGGTGGCCTTGCCCTCGCAGGCGCCGCCGTCGAACACGGCGGTTCCGCGCTCCTCGGCGACGAAGGCGATCCGACCGGCCTCCTGGACGGCGCAGTCGCCATAGCGTCCCGGAGCGATCCGGATCGTCCCGGCGTGGGCGCCGATCGCCGCCACCGCCTGCTCGAGGCTTCCGAAAGACTCGCCGGTCTCGGCGACGAGGAACGGGCCCGGGCCCCGGGCGGCCAGCGGCCCCGCCGCGCAGGCGGCAAGGCCGAGCATGAGCGCGATCCTGATCTTCATGGCGTCACTCCTAAAATTCCTCCCCGCGAGTTCGCGGGGAGGGGGACCGCGCAAAGCGCGGTGGAGGGGTTCTACGGAAACCGGAAGACCCCTCCACCAGGCTTCGCCTGGTCCCCCTCCCCGGCAAATGCCGGGGAGGAATATGGGCTACAGGCTCGCGGTTGACGGCCCGTTAAGCTCGCTGTGGCAGAGCGGTTCGCATGCGCATCCTCCACGTGCTCGACCACAGCCTGCCGCTGCACAGCGGCTACACCTTTCGAACCCGCGCGATCGTCACCGCGCAGAAGGCGCGCGGGATGGACGTGGCCTGCCTCACCGGAGTGCGCCACTCGCGCGGCGGGCCGGACCCCGAGACGATCGAGGGCATCGACTTCTACCGGACCCCGGCCCCCGCCGCCGCGCCCTCGCCGCTCCGCGAATGGCGCGAGATCAAGGCTCTGGAGGCGCGGCTCGACACCCTCGCCCAGGCCTGGCGGCCGGACCATCTCCACGTCCACTCGCCCGTCCTCAACGCCCTGGCGGCCCTGCCCGTGGCGAAGCGGCGCGGCCTGCCCCTCCTCTACGAGATCCGCGCCTTCTGGGAGGATGCCGCGGTGGGCAACGGCACGGGGCGCGAAGGCTCGGCCCGCTACCGGCTGATCCGAATGCTCGAGACCTGGGCGGCCCGGCGCGCCGATGCGGTCGCGGTGATCTGCGAAGGCCTTCGCCGCGACCTGATCGGACGCGGCATCGCGGCCGAGAAGATCATCGTCGCGCCCAACGGAGTCGATCTCGGCCTGTTCGGCAATCCGCTCGCCGCCGACCGCAGCCTCGCCCGCAGGCTCGGGCTCGCCGGCGCCGACGTGATCGGCTTCATCGGCTCCTTCTACGATTACGAGGGGCTGGACGACCTCATCGCGGCCATGCCGCTGCTGCTCGGCAAGCGGCCCAAGGCGCATCTCCTGCTCGTCGGCGGAGGGCCGGTCGAGGACGCGCTCAGGGCCCAGGCCGAGGCTTCGCCGGCCCGGGACCGGATCCATTTCATCGGCCGCGTCCCACACCACGAGGTCGACCGCTATTACGGCCTGATCGACATCCTCGCCTATCCGCGCAAGGCGATGCGGCTGACCGAGCTGGTCACGCCCTTGAAGCCGCTCGAGGCGATGGCGCAGAGGAAGCTCGTCGCGGCCTCCAACGTCGGCGGCCATCGCGAGCTGATCGAGGACGGAGTCACCGGCACCCTCTTCCCGGCGGGCGATCCGCGGGCGCTCGCCGACGCGCTCGAAGCCCTGTTCGCGAATCGCGGCCGCTGGGACGAGCGGCGCGACACGGCCCAGGCCTTCGTCAAACGGGATCGTAACTGGTCGTCAAATATTTCCCGTTACATGCCCGCTTACCAAAAGCTCACGGGCAAGGCGGTCTGATGCCGAAACTTTCATTCCTCAGCGGACGCGCGTTCGACGCGGGCCTGGCGGCGCTGGCGGCGCTCTCCGCCGGCTTCGTCGCCTTCGCCATGCCCGATCCGGTCTTTTCAGGCCTCGTCGAGGCGAGCCGGATCCCCGATTTCGTCGCGGCGGCGCGGCCGCCGCTCGGCGACACCGCGAGGCTCGCCGCGATCGCCGCCGCGACCCTCGGCACCTTCGCCGCCGTCTGGGCGCTGATGGCTCTGCTCGGCCGCGGGCCGGCGCTGCGCGAGGCCGATCCGCAAGCCGCGATCCAGGTGCCGCGCCAGCGCCGCGCCGACGCCCATCCCGACGCTCCGCCGCGCCCGCCGCTGCTCGCCCGCGACCTCGGTGAGCCGCTCGAGCTTGACGACGTCGCGCCGGAGCCGGCCGAGGAGCCGTCCGTCGAGGAGGCTCCGTTCGAGGAGGCCGCCTCTCGGCCGCTTCCCGGCTTCCTCGTTCCCCAGGAGCCGGAGCCGGAGCCCGAGGCCGCCGAAGCCGAGCCCGCCGGTGCGGAGCCGGAGCCGGAGCCCGAGCCCCTGCCGATCGCCGAGCTCGCCGCCCGGCTTCCCGAAACCGAGCCTGAGGCCGGCGAGGAGAGCGGCCAGTCGCTGGCCCAGCTCGTCAACCGGATCGAGTTCGGGATGTCGCGCAAGCGCCAGGCCCTGCCGGCGGCCGACCTGCCGCCGCCCGAGCAGCCCTCCTCCGAGCCGGAAAAGGTCGGCCACCGCCTGCGCAGCGCGCTCGCCGACCTTCAGAAGATCGCCTCGAGCGGCACCTAGCGGCCCTCGGTCGAAGGCCGGGACGCGGCGGGTCGGACACGCCGCAGGCGGGCCGGCCTTCCGCCCAGCTCGAGCTCGGCCCGATCCAGGAAGGCGCCCACCCTCGCGACGGTGCCGGGCCGGGGCTTGCGGCCGCGCCTCAGCTCGGCGACGAACAGGCCGTCGCGGACGGCGCGTCGTCCAAAGTCGGTCGGCCGCATCCCGCTGCGCTTGAGAAAGGCCTCGATCCGGCGAAGCAACGGCGGCGGCATTTTACTCTCCCTTCGGCCAAGAGTTCGTGCTATGTTCCCTACAGCCTTTATTCCTACTTGTCTAGGATTATTCCTGCTGATATGGGGAGCGTCATGACTGGGAACGATCCACGCGCGCAGCTCGAGAGACTCATCCGGGAACGGGGGGAGGATTATGCCAGCCTGTCGCGCCTGCTCGGACGCAATCCGGCCTATATCCAGCAATATATGAAGCGCGGATCGCCGCGCCGGCTGGCCGAGGAGGACAGGCGGCTGCTCGCCCGCTATTTCGGAGTCGACGAGTCGCTGCTCGGCGGCGCCGCGCGCGTGACCGTCGAGGCGGGGCTGATCAGCATCCCCCGGCTCGACGTCCACGCCTCCGCCGGGCCCGGCGCGCTCGAGGCGGAGGAAAAGCGACTCGGCCGGATCGGCTTCGACTCGGCCTGGCTGCGCCGGCTCGGAGTCAGCGGCGGCGGCCCCGACCGGCTGTCGGTGATCCGGGTCGACGGCGATTCGATGACCCCGACCCTGTCCGACGGCGACGAGATACTGGTCGACCGGGAGGACGGCGCCGGGCGGCTTCGCGACGGCGTCTACGTGCTCCGGATCGAGGACGTGCTGGTCGTGAAGCGGCTTTCCGTGGGCCCCGGCGGACGGCTGTCGGTGCGCAGCGACAACGACGCCTATCCCGGCTGGCCGGAGCTCGAGCCGGGCGCGGTCGACGTCGTCGGCCGGGTCGTCTGGGTCGGCCGGCGCCTTCGCTAGGTCGCTCCCCCGGCGAACTGAGACGCGCTAGCGGCGGCGGTCGTTCAGCCAGAACAGCAGGGCGAGCAGCACGCCCGCGGCCAGCCCGACGAGGAAGCCGATGCTGGGTTGCCCGACGATCACCCCGGCGACGGCGCCGGCGATGATGCTGATCGCCAGCACCGAACCGGCGGCCTGGGTATAATGGGTGCGCTCGGACATGACGGCCTTTTGGCAGGAAGGGCGGGGCGACTCAATTCCTCCCCTGCATTTGCAGGGGAGGGGGACCGGCCGAAGGCTGGTGGAGGGGCTCTCCGAGCCTCCGAGAGAACCCCTCCACCGCGCTTCGCGCGGTCCCCCTCCCCCGGAAACCCGGGGGAGGAATTAGTGGTGAACGCACCGTCAATCATGCGCCTGCGCGGTTTCGAAACCTGCGCCCGCTAGGAAGGCGGGACAGGTATCCGAGGGGGGAAGTTTGCTTCAGCACAAAGTCTTCGAGCCCGCCGCCTTCGCCGAGGCGGCGCAGCTGATCGAGCGCTTCGGAGCCCATGCCGGATCGGAGGCGGCGCTGCGCGCGGACCGCAGCCGAGACCTCGGCAATTTCATCCATTTCTGCCGCTGGCGCGAGGTCGCCCGGATGATCGAGCTGATCCGGGACCAAGCCGTGACCGGCTCGGTGCATTAATCGTCGCCCCAGCGCAGGCTGGGGCCCCGGCGGGTGAAGGGCGCGGCGTTCTTACCCCCGGGGGTCCCAGCCTTCGCTGGGACGACGGGCCGTAATTTCACGGCTGGCGGCCCCCTCCCCCGCCCGCTAGTTTCGCGCGATGTTTCAAGTCGATGCGGGGCGGGGGGTGGCGGCCGCGCTGGCCGCCCTTTTGCTGTGCGCCTGCCCCGGGGCGCTGCTCGCCCAGGAGCAGCCGCCGGCCGATCCGCTCGACCTGCCGCCGCTCGATCCGTCGGCGCCGCTCGACCCCCTGCCCGACCTCGGAGTCGACTGGCCCGACATGGAGGCGAGCCCCGGCGAGGCCATCGCCGACGCTCCGGCCGCCGGAATCGCCGACGCCTCGGCCGGACTGCGCTATACGGTCCGGATCGAGGGGCTCGACCCCGACACGGAGACGATCCTGAGGGGGCAGTTCGAGCCGCTCTCGACGCTCGAGCAGAACCGCCGCGAACCCGCCAACGCGGCCCAGATCGACCGCCGGGCCCGCGAGGACGCCGACCTGCTCGCCGAGTTGCTGCGCGCGCGCGGCTATTACGACGCCCTGGTGAGGACGAGGGTCGAGGGCGCGGGGAGCGACGTGACGGTCGCGCTCGAGGCGGAACCCGGGCCGCTCTATCGCTTCGCCGAGATCAGGCTGCCGGGTATCGAGGAGTCGAGCGAGGACGCGGCGGCGCTGCGCGACGCTTTCGGGCTGAAAGCGGCTGAGCCGGTCGACGCGGCGCGAGTCGCCGCCGGCGAAGCGGCGTTGCGCGTCGAGCTCGGCAAGCGCGGCTACGCCTTCGCCGAAGTGGGCGAGATGGACGTCGTCCTCGACCATGAGACCCGGACCGCCATCCTCACCCTGCCGGTCAACCCGAACGGCACCCGGGAGTTCGGCCGCATCCTCGTCGAGGGCCGACCGCTGTTCGGAGCGAAGCACATCCAGACCATCGCCCGCTGGAAGCCCGGCGCGCCCTATCGGGCAGCGCTGGTCGAGGACCTTCGCCGGGCGCTGATCGCGACCGGCCTGGTTTCCGCGGTGGGAATCCGGCCCGTCCCCGGCGAGGGCCGGTCGGTCGACCTCGCGATCTCGCTGGAGCGGGCGCCGATGCGCACCGTCGCCGGCCAGGCGGGCTACGGCACCGGCGAGGGCATCCGGCTCGAGGCGAGCTGGCAGCACCGCAACCTGCTCCCACCGGAAGGCGCGGTGACCTTCCGCGGCGTCGCCGGGACCCAGGAGCAGCTGATCGGGGTCGTGCTGAGGCGCAACAACTTCCTTCGCCGCGACCAGGTGCTGAACGCGCAATTCGCGATCAGCCATATCGACCGCGCCGCCTACGACGCCCGGACCACCATCCTCGCCGGATCGATCGAGCGCCAGACCAACCTCATCTGGCAGAAGAAATGGACCTGGTCGGCGGGCGCCGAGCTGGTCGCGACCGACGAGGAGGATGTCGACATCGAGACCGGCACGACCCGCCGGCGCACCTTCTTCATCGGCGCCCTTCCGGCCAGCCTCAGCTACGACGGCTCGAACGACCTGCTCGACCCGACCACCGGCTACCGGCTCGCCCTTCGAGTCTCGCCCGAGGCGTCGCTCCAGTCCGGCACGTTCGGCTACGCGCGCACCCAGATCGACGCCAGCCTCTACCAGCCGTTCACTCCGACCGTGACTCTCGCCGGCCGGATCCGGCTCGGCACCATCCTCGGCGCCGGCCGCGACCGGATCGCCCCGTCGCGGCGCTTCTACGCCGGCGGCGGCGGCTCGGTCCGGGGCTACGGCTTCCAGCGGCTGGGGCCGCGCGATCCGGTGTTCGACGATCCGATCGGCGGCCGGAGCGTCACCGAATTCGCGATCGAGGCGCGGATCCGCCGGGGCAATTGGGGGATCGTCCCCTTCCTCGACGGCGGCAACATCTCGACTTCGCCGCTGCCCAAGTTCGACAACCTGCGCTTCGGCGCCGGCATCGGAGTGCGCTACCATACCCGGTTCGGGCCGATCCGGGTCGACGTCGGCACCCCGCTCAACCGGCGCAGCGGCGACGGCCGGGTCGCCGTCTACGTCTCGCTGGGCCAGGCCTTCTGATGGACGAAGGCGAAGCCCCGCCGCCGCCGCGCCGCCGCCGCCGCTGGCTGTCGCGGCTGGCGAAGACGGTGGTCGCGGTCGCGCTGGCGCTCGCCCTGCTCGCGGCGGCGCTGGCGGTCCTGCTCGACACCGGTGCCGGCCACCGCTTCATCGCCGACCGGATCGCCGCGATGGCCCCGCGATCGGGCCTCAGGATCCATATCGGCCGGATCGAAGGCTCGATATGGAGCGACACCAGGCTCCGCGACGTCCGGCTCTACGACCCGCAGGGGCTGTTCGCCGAATCGCCCTTGATCGAGGTCGACTGGCAGCCCCTCGGCTGGATCACCAACCGCCTCGTCATCCACCGGCTCGATTCCGATCTCGCCAGCCTCCACCGCCTGCCGAGGCTGCGGCCGAGCGAGCGGCCGGGCCCGGTCCTGCCGGGCTTCGACATCCACGTCGGCCGCCTCCAGGTCGCCCAGCTGAGGATCGGCAAGGCGGTGACCGGCCGGCCGCGAGTCGCGAGCCTCGCCGGCGAAGCCGACATCCGGTCGGGGCGGGCGCTGGTCAACCTCAAGGCCGCCGTGAAGGAGGGCGGCGACCGGCTGTCGCTCTTCCTCGACGCCGAGCCCGACCGCGACCGCTTCGACCTCGACGTGAAGCTGAGCTCGCCCGAGCGCGGAGTGGCCGGGGCGATGCTTGGCACGGGGAGGCCGATCACCCTCACCGTCGAGGGCGACGGCAGCTGGGCCGCCTGGAACGGGATCGCGCGGCTCGACCTCTCCGGCCGGCGCACCGCCGACCTTCGCCTGCGCGCCGAGAACGGGCGCTACAGCCTCGGCGGCCGGCTCGCCCCCGCCCAGTTCTGGAAAGGCAAGAAGGCGCGGCTGACCGCTCCGGCGGTACAGGTCACCGGCCGGGCGACGCTCGAGGACCGCCAGCTCGCCGGACGCCTGGCCTTGCGCTCGCCGGCGATGACGGTCGTCGCGACCGGAATCGTCGACCTCGCCCGGAGCCGGTTCCGCGACCTTCGCGTCGGCGCCGATCTGCTGCGCCCGCCGGCCATGTTCCCCAACATGACCGGCCAGAAGGTGCGGCTGGTCGCCCTGCTCAACGGGCCGTTCAGGACGTTCGCCTTCGCCTATCGGCTGACCAGCCCGCGGGTGGCGTTCGACAAGACGGGGTTCGAGGACGTTTTCGCGCAGGGCCGGGGCCGCTTCTCGAAGGCGCCGGTGACGGTCCCGATCGTCCTGTCGGCGCGGCGGGTGACGGGCGTGGGCGACGTCGCCGGCGGGATCCTCGCCAATTTGCGGGTCGAGGGTCTGCTCAAGGTCACCGGCAAGGCGCTGACCGGGGAGGGGCTTGCCCTCACCTCGGACAAGCTCAAGGGGAAGGTCAGCCTGTTCGTCGACCTGATCAACGGCCGCTTCGACGTCGTCATCTCGGGCGGCATGACCCGGTATCTCATCCCCGGCCTGGGCGTGGTCGACGTGACCAGCGAGCTCAAGGTGGTCCCCAACCCGGCCGGCAAGGGCACGCTCGTCACCGGCAAGGCCCGCGCCTGGGTGAGGCGCTTCGACAACCGGTTCCTCGCCGGGCTGGCGGGCGGCCTGCCCTATCTCGAGGCCGATCTGGTCCGGGGCAACGACTTCATCGTCCATTTCCGCAACCTCGTCATCACCGCCCCGAAGATCCGGATCGCCGGAACCGGCTTCAGGCGGCGCGACGGAACCTTCTGGTTCGAGGGCAAGGGCGCCCAGGCCAGCTACGGAGCCTTCGCCATGACCCTCGACGGCCGGATCGAGCGGCCGAAGCTGGCGATCCGGCTCGCCCGTCCGAACGAGGCGCTGGGGCTTCGCGACGTGCTTCTCAATCTCGATCCGACCCCGGCCGGCTTCGCCTACCGGGCGGCGGGTCGATCGCACCTCGGGCCGTTCACCTCCAACGGCGCCATCCTCCTGCCCAAGGACCGCCCGGCGCTCATCCAGATCGCCGCGCTCCTCGTCTCGAACAGCCGGGCGTCGGGCGCCCTGCGCTCCGATCCGGGCGGCTTCACCGGCCGGCTCGACGTCGACGGCGGCGGCCTCGCCGGCAAGCTGCTGTTCGATCCCTGGCGGGGCATCCAGCGGATCACGATCGACCTCAAGGCCGACAATGCCCGCTTCGCCGGGCCGCCGCCGATCCTGATCCGGAGCGGCCGGCTCGAGGGAGTCGCCCTGCTCGATCCGGCCGGGACCTCGCTCAAGGGCACGCTCAACGCCCGCGGCCTCAGCCGGGGGGCCCTGTCGATCGCAAGCCTTGCCGCCACCGGCGAGCTTCGCGGCGGCTCGGGGCAGGTCCGGGCCCGGATCGCCGGGACGCGCGGCCGCGACTTCGTCTTCGACACGGTCGCCGATATCGCCCCCGGCCGCTTCCGGCTCACCGGCCGGGGCACCGTCGACCGCCGCGCCATCGTCCTGACCGAACCGGCCCTGCTGACCCGCGAGGGTGACGCCTGGCGGCTGGCGCCGACGTCGCTGACCTTCGCCGGCGGCAACGCCACCGTCTCGGGCCTGTTCGGCGGCTCGACCAGCGAGCTCAACGCGCAGGTGGAGAGGATGCCGCTCGGCGTGCTCGACATCGGCTGGCCGCGGCTCGGCCTCGGTGGAACCGCCTCGGGGACCCTGAGCTACCGCTTCGGCGCCGTCGGCGAGCCGAGCGGCGACGCCGATCTGCGCATCCGCGGCCTCACCCGCTCCGGCCTCGTCCTGTCGTCGCGGCCGGTCGACATCGGCCTCGTCGCCCGGCTCGCCGGCGGCAACGCGGCGCTCCGGGCGGTCGCGGTCAGCGAGGGCCGGACGATCGGCCGGGCGCAGGCGCGGCTGGCGCCGATCGGTCGCAGCGGCAATATCGGCGATCGGCTCGCCGCCGCCCCGCTGTTCGCCCAGCTGCGCTACAACGGCCCCGCCGACACCTTGTGGCGGCTGACCGGAGTCGAGCTGATCGACGTCTCGGGCCCGGTCGCGGTCGGCGCCGACGCCCGCGGGACGCTGATGAGCCCGCAGATCCGCGGCTCGCTGCGCACCGAGCGCGCCCGGATCGAGAGCGCGGTGACCGGCATGGTCATCGGCGACGTCCGCGCCTCGGGCCGGTTCGGAGGCTCGAAGCTGGTGCTCGACAGCTTTGCCGGGACCACCAAGCGCGGCGGCGCGGTGACCGGCCGGGCGACCTTCGATCTCGCCGGGCCGAAGGGCTTCGGGATCGACATCGCGCTCGACGCCAAGGCGGCGCAATTGCTCGACCGCGACGACATCAAGGCGCAGGTGACCGGGCCGATCCGGATCCGCTCCGACGGCGAGGCCGGCAGCATCGCCGGCCGGGTCGAGCTGGTCAGCGGCGCCTTCCGCCTCGGCAGCGCCACCGCCTCGGCGCAGGTTCCTCGGCTCGCGGTGCGCGAGATCAACCGTCCCGCCGACGAACGGCCGGTGCCGAAGCGTCTCTCGCCCTGGCGGCTCGACCTCGACGTCGCCGCCCGCAACCGGCTGATGGTGACCGGCCTCGGCATCAACAGCGAGTGGAGCGCCGATCTCAAGATCGCCGGAACGGTCACCGAGCCGAGGATCACCGGCCGGGCCGACCTCATCCGGGGCAGCTACGATTTCGCCGGCCGCCGCTTCGACCTCGAGCGCGGCCAGATCCGCTTCCTCGGGGAGTCGCCGGTCAATCCGGTGCTCGACATCACCGCCGAGGGCGGAGTCCAGGGCCTCAACGCGGTGATCCGGGTCACCGGCCGGGGCCAGCGGCCCGAGATCGCCTTCACCAGCACTCCGGCGCTCCCCCAGGACGAATTGCTCTCCCGCCTTCTTTTCGGGACCTCGATCACCAACCTGTCGGCGCCGGAGGCGCTCCAGCTCGCCGCCGCGGTCGCCTCCCTCAACGACAGCGGCGGCGGCCTCGATCCGATCAACGCGGTGCGCGCGGCGACCGGCCTCGATCGCCTCCGAATCGTCCCCGCCGACATCACCACCGGCCAGGGCACCGCGATCGCGGCCGGCAAGTATCTCGGCCGCCGAGTCTATGTCGAAGTGGTCACCGACGCCCGCGGCTATTCGGCGACGATGGTCGAATATCAGATCACCCGCTGGCTCTCGCTCCTCTCGAGCATCTCGACGATCGGAAGGGAGAGCGTCAACGTCAGGGTGTCGAAGGATTACTGAAATCCCCTCTCCCTGGAGGGGAGAGGGACAGGCGACCGAAGCTCGCTAGGGTGAGGGCCTGTCGTCAGTATATCAGCACGCCCTCACCCTCCCACCGCTTCGCGGTGGGCCCCTCCCTCTCCCCTACAGGGAGAGGGGTAGAAAATTGATCCATGTTTACAAGGCCGGTCGCCGACCGGCAGCAATTCGTTAACGCCGAGGCGCTAGTCAGGTCCCGACCTCAACTTGGGGATGGGGAATGTCCTCGGACGAACAGGGCAGCCTGGGGAGCGGCCGCAAGGCGGAAAGGCTCCCGCTCGACGCCGAAGCGCGGCTCCGGCCGAACGACTGGAGCAGCCTGCAGATCAGGATGCTCGACCTTTCGGCCTCGGGCTTCCGGGCCGAATGCGACGCGCGGGTGCAAAGGGGCGGGAGCGTCTCGCTCGACATACCCGGCATCGGCGCCGTCGAGGCGCAGGTGGAGTGGCAGCGCGGCGATCAGTTCGGCGCCCGCTTCTTCGCTCCGATCGAGATCTCACTCTGCCAGTGGACCTTCCGCCAACGGCATCAGGCTCTCGCCCGCCTGCTGATCGAACGGGCCGGCGCGAACCGGGCCGGCCGACGCGGCGCCGAAGGTCATCTGCGGCGCGAGATCCTCTCCGCCTTGCCGATGCGCAAGGGCTGCGCCTCGGCATGATCATCCGGGGAGGAATAAGCGCTTTCTTAACCTGGGTTACCTAAGCTCCAGCCACCGGTTTCGGGCTTGGCCGGCGGATCAATTTCGGGACTTCTGAAGCGATGCGCAAAGGGCGATTCGCCGGTTTGAGCGACAGGGGCCAGGAGCCCGTCACGCCGCCCGGGCTCGCCGAGCTCCTGCTGTTCGACTTCGCCCCCGCCGCCCGCGAGAACGACGAGCGCGCCGCTCGGGAGCGGGCGCACACCGTCCGCCTGTCCCTGCCGCTTCTCGCCGGATCGCATCTGCTGTGGAGCGCGGTGCTTCTGGGAAGCCTCGCAGCGGCCGGCCCGCCGGGGCGGATCGCGGCCGTGCTGGCGGCGATCCTCCTCCTCGACGGCCTGCTCTGGATCACGCTCCGGAGGCTTGCGCTTGCGCCGCACCGGGCGATGCGCCTCGCCGCCGCGCACGGCCTCGCCACCGCCGCCCTGTGGGCCGTCGCCGCTTCGCTGGCCGGACCGGCGGCGGCCGATTCGCTGGTGGTCGGGGCGGCGCTGGTCGCCGGGGCCGGCGCCGCCATCCCGGTCTTCTTCACCATCCCGCTGCTGATGATCCTGGCCAGCGCCGGCACCCTCGCGGTGACCGCGCTCCTGCCGGGCGAGGACCCGCTGGTTGCGATCGGCGCCGGCATCGGTCTCGTCCTCGTCAGCCTGGCCGTGTCGCGCTCTCGCCACCTGCTCTTCGCCGCCCGCCAGCGTCTCGCGCTCGAATGGCAGGCGGAGAAGGCGCGGCGCTTCGTCGCCGATTTCGAGGCGAGCGGGCGCGGCTGGTTCTGGGAGACGAATGCCGACGGCGCCCTCACCTACGTGTCCGAGCCGCTCGCCGCCCATCTCGGGCTCGCGGCGGCCGAGCTGATCGGGCGCCGCTTCGAGGACGTCCTGCTGCTCGAATGCGGCGACGAGGATCCCGGCGACAGCCGCCGCACGCTCGGCTTCCACCTTTCCGCCCGCTTCCCCTTCGCCGAGGTCGTCGTCCGCGCGCCCGCCGCGCGGGAGGTGTGGTGGTCGCTCTCCGGCAGCCCCAATTTCGACGATTACGGCCGCTTCCTCGGCTTCCGAGGCCTCGGCACCAACCTTTCCGAGCAGCGCCGGAGCGAAGCCGAGACGTCGAAACGCGCCCGCTACGACAGCCTCACCAACCTGCCCAACCGGGCGATGATGCGCGACATGCTCGACGCCGCGCTCGCCAACGCCGACGCCAGGCGGCGGGGCTGCGCTCTTATGATGATCGACCTCGACCGGTTCAAGCAGGTCAACGACACGCTGGGCCACCCGGTCGGCGACAAGCTGCTCAGGAAAGTGGCCGGACGGCTCACCGAGGTGCTCGGCGAGGACGGCCAGGTCGGCCGGCTCGGCGGCGACGAGTTCGAGGCGATCCTGCCCGGGATCGAGGAGGAGGGGCGGCTGTCGGAGCTGGCCCGCCGGCTGATCGACCAGGTGTCGCGCCCCTACAAGGTGGAGGGGCACGAGATCCGAATCGGCACGTCGGTCGGAATCGCCGTCGCGCTGCCCGGCAAGACTCTGGCCGAGAGCCTGATCAAGGATGCCGACGTTGCCCTCTATGCCGCCAAGCGCGACGGCCGCGGCACCTTCCGCTTCTTCGCCCAGGAAATGCACGCCCGGGCGACCGAGCGGCAGATCCTCGAGAACGACCTTCGCCATGCCCTGGCCTCGGACCAGCTCAGGCTGCTCTACCAGCCGATCGTCGATTCGGTCTCGGAGGAGGTGGTCGCCTTCGAGGCGCTGCTTCGCTGGCACCATCCGGTGCGCGGGGTGCTTCCGCCCGCCCTGGTCATCCCGCTTGCCGAGGAAAGCGGCCTGATGGGGCCGATCGGCGACTGGGTGCTGAGGACGGCCTGCGCCGAGGCGGCGAAATGGCCGCGCCACATCCGGGTCGCGGTCAACCTCTCGCCGGTCCAGTTCGCCGACCCGGCGCTGGCGGCGACGGTCACCGGCACGCTCGCCGGCTCCCGGCTCGATCCGGACCGGCTGGAGCTTGAGATCAACGAGGCGGTGTTCCTCGCCGACGGCGCGGTGACGGAAGCGACCTTGAAGCGGCTGCGCGGCATCGGGGTCCGGCTCGCCCTCGACAATTTCGGAACCGGCCATTCGGGCCTCGGCCATCTGCGCGACGCGCCGCTCGACAAGATCAAGATCGACCGCAGCTTCGTGCGCGGCGCCGCCGATCCCGGCAGCCGCAACGGCGCCATCGTCAGGGCGATCGTCGTCCTCGCCGAAAGCCTCGGCATGGACACCACCGCCGAAGGCGCGGAGCGGAGCGAGGACCTGGCGCTGATCCGGCGCCTCGGCTGCTCGCAGGTCCAGGGCTTCATCTTCGGCAAGCCGATGACCGCCGAGGAGGCCCGGACCCTCGCCACCGAGAGCCGCCCGAGCGCGGAGGTGGTCGGCTTCAGCCGGCCTCCCCGCCACCGGCTGATCCGTAACGGCAGGCTGAACCTGGGCGGCCGCGAGCTGCCGGTGCGGCTCAGGAACATCTCGGCCGGCGGAGCGATGGTCGAATGCGAGGCGCAGCCGGCGCCCGGAACCGCGGTCGAGCTCGATCTCGAGGAGGCCGGGACCCTCCCAGCCGAGGTGCGCTGGAGCCAGCAGGGCCAGGTCGGCCTTCACTTCGCCGAGGCCTTTTCGCTCGGCAAGCTGGCCCGCAAGCGCCGGCGGAGCGGCCCGCCCGAGATGCTGATGCCGCAATATCTCGGCCCCCAGCCCGAGCCCGCCGAGCCCGCCCCCCTGCCGCTGGCGGTGAAGAAGCGGCGGGCCGGCTGAGCTCCCCTCCCTGCACGCAGGGAGGGGCGGGGGTGGGTCCGCCTTCGAAGAGTCACTGCCGGCGGAGACCCACCCACCCCCGGCGCCTCCCTGTTACCAGGGAGGGGAAATCAGCTCGAATAATAGAGGTCGTATTCGACCGGGCTCGGGGTCGTCTCCCAGCGCATCTGCTCTTCCCACTTCAGTTCCATATAGGCGTCGATCTGATCGTCGCTGAACACGTCGCCCTTGGTCAGGAAGGCGCGGTCGTTCTGGAGCGAGATCAGCGCCTCGCGAAGCGAGCCGCAGACGGTCGGGACGTTGACCAGCTCCTGCGGAGGCAGGTCGTAGAGATTCTTGTCCATCGGATCGCCGGGGTGGATCCGGTTCTGGATCCCGTCGAGGCCGGCCATCAGGATCGCCGCATAGGCCAGATAGGGGTTGGCGAGCGCGTCGGGGAAGCGGAACTCGACCCTCTTGGCCTTCTCGCCGGCGCCGTAGGGAATCCGGCATGAGGCGGAGCGGTTGCGGCTCGAATAGGCCAGCAGCACCGGCGCCTCGAAGCCCGGCACCAGCCTTTTGTAGCTGTTCGTCGTCGGATTGGTGAAGGCGTTCAGGGCCTTGGCGTGCCTGATCACCCCGCCGATGAAGTAGAGCGCCGTCTCGCTGAGGCCCGCATAACCGTTCCCCGCGAACAGCGGCTTCCCCGCGTTCCATATCGACATGTGGGTGTGCATGCCCGAGCCGTTGTCCGACTTGATCGGCTTGGGCATGAACGTCGCCGTCTTGCCGTAGGCGTGGGCGACCATGTGGACGACATATTTGTAGATCTGCATCCGGTCGGCGGTCTGGGTGAGGGTGCCGTAGGTCAGGCCCAACTCGTGCTGGGCGGCGGCGACCTCGTGGTGATGCTTGTCCATGGGCAGGCCCATCTCGATCATCGTCGAGACCATCTCGCCCCTGATGTCCATCGCGCTGTCGACCGGAGCGACCGGGAAATAGCCGCCCTTGGCGCGCGGCCGGTGGGCGAGGTTGCCGGCCTCATAGTCGCGGCCGGTGTTGGTCGGAAGCTCGACGTCGTCGATCCGGAAGCCCGAGGCGGTGTAGCCGTCCTCGAAGCGCACGTCGTCGAACATGAAGAACTCCGCCTCCGGTCCGACGAAGACGGTGTCGCCGATGCCGGTGCCCTTGAGGTAGGTCTCGGCCCGCCGGGCGGTCGAGCGCGGGTCGCGGGCATAGAGCT
>DASVVX010000092.1:0-8179 GCA_036386295.1 Allosphingosinicella sp. | reverse complement strand
CTTTCCGGGGGAGGGGGACCATGCGAAGCATGGTGGAGGGGTTCTTCGGGCACTCAAGAACCCCTCCACCGCGCTTCGCGCGGTCCCCCTCCCCGGCAAATGCCGGGGAGGAATTCCATCCTTGCCGGCTTTGTCCTATCGCCAGCCAAAAGGAGAGCCGACGTTTCCGAGGACAAACCTTCCAACCTGATGTGGGGCGGCCGTTTCGATGGCGGGCCGGCGGCGCTGATGCGCGAGATCAACGCGTCGATCGGATTCGACAAGAGGCTGTGGCGCGAGGACATCGCCGCGTCGCTCGCGCATGTGGCGATGCTCGAGACGCAGGGCATCGTTTCCGAGGCGGACGCGTCCGCCATCGCCGAGGGGCTCGAGCGGATCGAGGACGAATATGCGCGGCTCGGAGTCAAGGAGGATCCGGCGCTCGAGGACATCCACATGCACGTCGAGGCGCGCCTCGCCGAGCTGATCGGCGAGCCCGCCGGCCGGCTCCACACCGCCCGCTCGCGCAACGATCAGGTCGCGACCGACTTCCGCCTGTGGGTCCGCGGCGCGATCGACGAGGCCGATTCCGCGCTCGCCGCCTTTCAGCGCGTTCTCGTCGGCCGCGCCGAGGAGCATATCGAGACGGTGATGCCGGGCTTCACCCACCTCCAGTCGGCCCAGCCGGTCACCCTCGGCCACCATCTGATGGCCTATTACGAGATGCTCGGGCGCGACCGCTCGCGCTTCGCGGATGCCCGCAGCCGCCTCAACGAGTGCCCGCTCGGCGCCGCGGCGCTGGCCGGCACCAGCTTCCCGATCGATCGCGAGGCGACCGCCGCGGCGCTCGGCTTCGACCGGCCCTGCGCCAACTCGCTCGACGCCGTCTCCGACCGCGACTTCGCGCTCGACTATCTGATGGCGGGGACGCAGTGCGCCATCCACCTGTCTCGGCTCGCCGAGGAGCTCGTCGTCTGGGCGAGCCAGCCGTTCGGCTTCGTCCGGCTGCCCGACGCCTATTCGACCGGCTCGTCGATCATGCCGCAGAAGCGCAACCCCGACGCCGCCGAGCTGGTCCGCGGCCATTCGGGGCGCATCGCCGGGGCGATGGTCGCCCTGGTCATGACGATGAAGGGCCTGCCGCTGGCCTATTCGAAGGACATGCAGGACGACAAGCCGCCCGTCTTCGAGGCCCACGACCTGCTCCTTCTCTCGCTCCAGACCCTCGCCGGAATGGTCGAGGCGACGCATTTCGACGCCGACCGGATGCGGGCCGCGGCTCAATCGGGCCACGCCACCGCCACCGACCTCGCCGACTGGCTGGTCCGCGAGGCCGGGCTGCCGTTCCGCGAGGCCCATCATGTCACCGGCCGGGCGGTGAAGCTCGCCGAGCAGCGCGGCTGCGCCCTCGCCGACCTCGATCTCGAGGCGCTTCGATCGGTCGACGCTCGGATCGACGAGCGGGTCTATTCGGTCCTCACCGTCGACGCCTCGGTTCGAAGCCGCACCAGCTACGGCGGCACCGCGCCCGAGCGCGTGGGCGAGCAGATCCGGCGGGCCAGGAAGACGCTCGGCTGAGCCGGTGCCGCTGCTTCCGCCATTCCACGTCTTCCGCGACTTCCTGCCCGATGCGGAACGGGCCGCTCTGCTCGACTTCGCCCTGGCGAGCGAGGAGTCGTTCGTTCCGACCACCATCGTCCGCAACGCCGAGGCCGTGGTCGATGTGGACTCGCGAATCTCCACCAAGCTGCCCGATCTCGGCCCGTTCACCGGGCGCCTGCGCCGGGCGCTCCGCGACTCGAGCGGGGACATCTTCGCCCGGACCGGAGTCCGCCCGTTCGACGTCGGCCGGATCGAGGTCGAGCTGGTCGCCCATAACGACGGCGCCCATTTCGCGAGGCACAGCGACACCCTGGCGGGGGCCAACCGGCAGCGGGGCCCGGACGGCGCGCCGGCCGACCGGGTGGTCAGCGGAGTCTATTATTTCTACCGCGAACCGAAGGGCTTCGCGGGCGGCGAGCTCAGGCTTCACGCCTTCGACTTCGACGGCGCGGCCGGCGATTTCGTCGACATCGAGCCGGCTCAGAACAGCCTCCTCGTCTTCCCCTCCTTCGCGGCCCACGAGGTGAGGAGGGTCTCCTGCCCCGGCCGGCGCTTCGAGGATTCGCGCTTCGCGGTGAACTGCTGGTTCCACCGGGGCGCCTGACCGGCGACACGGTTCCGTCTAGCGGCGCGCCCTTTTGGCGGCGATCCTCAGCCTCAGCGCATTGAGGCGGATGAACCCGGCGGCATCGCGCTGGTCGTAGCTCGACGATCCTTCCTCGAAGGTCACCAGATCCTGGTCGTAGAGAGCGAGCGGGCTCTCCCGCCCGATCACCGTCGAATTGCCCTTGTAGAGCTTCAGCCGCACCTTGCCGGTGACATGCTCCTGGCTCTTGTCGATCAGCGCCTGAAGCATCTCGCGCTCGGGCGAGAACCAGAAGCCGTTGTAGATCAGGCTGGCGTAGCGCGGCATGATCTCGTCCTTGAGATGGGCGGCTCCGCCGTCGAGCGTGATCGATTCGATGCCGCGATGGGCGGCGAGCAGGATCGTCCCGCCGGGCGTCTCATAGACCCCGCGCGACTTCATCCCGATGAAGCGGTTCTCGACCAGGTCGAGCCGGCCGATGCCGTTGTCGCGGCCGAGGTCGTTGAGGCGGGTGAGCAGGGCGGCAGGCGAGAGCGCCTCGCCGTCGATCGAGACGGGATCGCCGCGCTCGAAGCCGATCTCGATCACGGTCGCCTTGTCGGGCGCGTCCTCGGGCGAGATGGTGCGCTGGTGGACATATTCGGGCGCCTCGACAGAGGGGTCCTCGAGCACCTTCCCCTCCGAAGAAGAGTGGAGGAGGTTGGCGTCGATCGAGAAAGGGGATTCGCCCCTCTTGTCCTTCGAGATCGGAATCTGGTTCTTCTCGGCGAAGTCGATCAGGGCCTCGCGGCTCGCGAAATCCCATTCCCGCCACGGCGCGACGACGCGGATGTCGGGCTCGAGCGCGTAATAGCCGAGCTCGAAGCGGACCTGGTCGTTGCCCTTGCCGGTGGCGCCGTGGCAGACGGCGTCGGCGCCGACCGCCCTCGCGATCTCGATCTGCCGCTTGGCGATCAGCGGCCGGGCGATCGAGGTGCCGAGCAGATACTGGCCCTCGTAGACCGTGTTGGCCCGGAACATCGGGAAGACGTAGTCGCGGACGAACTCCTCCCTGAGGTCCTCGATGAAGATGTTCTCCGGACGGATCCCGAGCAGCTCGGCCTTGCGCCGCGCCGGCTCGACCTCCTCCCCCTGGCCGAGGTCGGCGGTGAAGGTGACGACCTCGGCGCGATATTCGGTCTGCAGCCATTTGAGGATGATCGAGGTGTCGAGCCCACCTGAATAAGCGAGCACGACCTTCCTGGGGGGTGGGAGCGTCATTTCTTCTATCCTTCGTCACCCCGGCGAAAGCTGGGGTCCAAACTGAATCCACGCAGCCCGGGCCGCCGAATGGATTCCAGCTTTCGCTGGAATGACGGCTTCACGCCCCCTCCTGCGAGAGCTTGCGGAAGCGGCCGGCAAGGAAGCGCGCGTCGATGCCGTCCTTCACCGCCACGAACAGGGTGTCGTCGCCGGAGATGGTCCCGGCGACCTCCTCGAGCTTCGCCTGGTCGAGGGCGAGGGCGACGAGATGGGCCGAGCCCGGCGGAGTCCTGAGGACGAGCAGATTGCCGGCGGCCTCGACCGACAGCATCCATTCGGCGAGGATTCGCCGGAGGCGCGCCGCCGCCCAGTCGTTGTCGCCGAGCTGGTCGGGCAAAGCGTAGGCGAGGGCGCCGCCGCGCTTCACCTTGACGGCGCCGATCTGCTCGAGGTCGCGCGACACGGTCGCCTGGGTCACCGAAAAGCCGATCGCGCCGAGGCGCGCGGTGACCTCCTCCTGGCTGCCGAGCGGCTCGGCCCGGATCAGGTCCGCGATCGCCTTCTGGCGGCGGGCCCGGGCGTCGGTCATGATTGCGTCGCCCCAGCGAAGGCTGGGGCCCCGGGGGGTAAAGAAAGCGGATGCCTTTCACCCACTGGGATGCCAGCCTGCGCTGGCATGACGGCGCCCCTCACGGCCTCGCCCCCATCAGCCAGGCGAGCGCGCCGCGGGCGGTGTGCATGCGGTTCTCCGCCTGGAGCCAGACCGCGCTTTGCGGGCCGTCGATCACTCCCGCGCTGACTTCTTCGCCGCGACGCGCGGGAAGGCAGTGGAGGAAGCGGGCGTTCGCGCAGCGCGCCATCAGCGCCTCGTCGACCCGATAGGGGGCGAGCGCCTCCATCCGCGCCGCGCTCTCGGCGTCCTGGCCCATTGATACCCAGACGTCGGTATAGACGATATCGGCGCCATCGACCGCCTCGGCGGGATCGGTGGACTGGCTGACCCGCGGAAGGGTGTCGGCCAGCCCATAGCCTTCCGGGCTGGCGATCCGGAGCTCGACTCCGAGCAGCGAGCAGGCCTCGGCGAGCGACCGGCAGACATTGTTGTCGCCGTCGCCGACATAGGCGATGCGAGCGCCGTCCAGCCGTCCGAGCAGCTGCCTCACGGTCAGCAGATCGGCCAGCGCCTGCAGCGGGTGGGCCCGGTCCGACAGCAGGTTGAGAAGCGGCCTGGGCGTCGCCGCGGCCATCGCCTCGAGGTCGCGATGATCCATGACCCGCGCGGCGATGACGGAATGGAAGCAGGCGAGGGTGCGGGCAACGTCCTGCGCCGTCTCGCGGGTGCCGAGGCCGACCTCGTCCTTCTGGATGTAGACCGGATGGCCGCCGAGCTGGAAGACCGCGATCTCCATCGAGTTGCGGGTGCGCGCCGAAGGCTTCTGGAAGACCAGGGCGACGCCCTTGCCCGCGAGCGGCAGGCCGAGGTCCGGCAGCTCCGACAAGGCGAGGATCTCCTCCACCCCTTCGGCTCCGAGTTCGGCGATCGTCAGGAGATCGGTCACCAGCTCTTCTCCCTCTTCACCATCGTGCCGATGCCTTCGTCGGTCAGAAGCTCGATCAGAAGGGCATGCGGCACCCGGCCGTCGATGATGTGCGCGGTCGCCACCCCGGCGTCGACCGCGTCGGCGCAGGCGCGAAGCTTGGGGATCATGCCCTTCGACACGCTGTCATGCTCGATCCGCTCGCGCATCTCCGCCGAGGTCAGGCGGGGGACGAGGCTCGACTCGTCGTTGACGTCCTCGAGGAGGCCGGGCGCGGCGGTGAGATAGACGATCTTCTCCGCCGCCATCGCCACGGCGATCGCCCGAGCGGCCTCGTCGGCGTTGACGTTGTAGGGCTGGCCGGTCTCGTCGGCGCCGATCGTCGAGACGACCGGGGAGAGGCCTTCGTCGAGCAGCCGCTCGAGCACCGTGTGGCGCACGTAGCTGACGTCGCCGACGAAGCCCAGGGAGGATTCGCGCGGCGTGACGGTGAGCAGGCCGGCGTCCTCGCCCGACACGCCGACCGCGACCGGATCGTCGAGCGCCTCGCGGTTGATCGTCGAGACGAGGTCGCGGTTGATCTTGCCGGTCAGGACCATTCGGACGATCTCGAGCGTCTCGGCGTCGGTCACCCGGAGCCCGTCGCGGAACTCGGGCTGCTTGCCCATCCGCTTCATCAGCGCGTCGACCTGCGGCCCGCCGCCGTGGACGAGGACGCAGCGCACGCCGACGCTCCTCAGAAGCAGAACGTCCTGGGCGAGCGCCCGGTCGAGCGCCTTGTCGATCGCCGCCCCGCCCAGCTTCACCACCACCGAGCGCCCGTGGAAGCGCTGGATGTAGGGAAGCGCCTGGACGAGGATCTCGGCGGTCTGGGTGGGGGTCAGCATGAGCGATCCGTCGCCCCAGCGAAGGCTGGGGCCCCGAGGAGTGAAGAACGCAGGTGGCTTTCACCCGCTGGGGTCCCAGCCTTCGCTGGGACGACGAGCAATGGGCTCCTCATGACGTCCTCGAATTCTCTTTGATGTAGCCCGGGCCGAGATCGATCCCGATCACCTGCGCCCGGCCCCGGCCGAGGCCCAGGGCGACCTCGATCTCGATCCGCTCGCCGGCCATGTGACGGACCACCGCCTCATGGTCGTGATCGGCGTTGATGCCGCCTCGGGCGACCACCGTGCCGCCATAGGCCACCGCCGTCTTCTCCGTCTCGAAGGCGATCCCGGCCGAGCCCGCCGCCGCCAGCAGGCGACCCCAGTAAGGATCGCCGCCGTACCAGCTGCATTTGACGAGATTGTTCTCGGCGATCGACTTGGCCGCGATCCGCGCCTCGGCGTCGGAGGCGGCGCCGGTGACGGAGAGGGCGACCATCTTGGTCATTCCTTCCGCGTCGCGCGCCATCTGAAGGGTCAGGTCCTCGCACGCCTTGTGCACCGCGTCGGCGAACTCGCCCAGGTCCGGCTTCCCGCGCCGGCCGGAGGCGAGGAGGATGGCGGTGTCGTTGGTCGAGGTGGCGCCGTCGACGTTGAGCGTGTTGAACGTCCGGTCGGAGGCGTCGCGCAGGATCCGGGTCATCTCCTCGGCGGAGACGTCGGCGTCGGTGGTGAGGAAGGCGAGCATCGTCGCCATGTTGGGCGCGATCATCCCGCAGCCCTTGGCCATTCCGCCCAGCGTGAAGGTCGACCCCTCCACCAGCGTCTCCTTGGCGTTGTGGTCGGTGGTGAGGATCCCCCGCGCCGCGTCGTGGGCGCCGCCGACCGACAGCTTCCTGGCCAGCTTGGGAGTGGCGGCGAGGATCACGTCCATCGGCAGCGGCGTGCCGATGATCCCGGTCGAGCAGACCAGCACGTCGCAAGCCGCGACGCCCAGCGCCCCGGCGGTCTCGGCCGCCATCGCCTCGGCGTCGGCGAGGCCGGCGGCGCCGGTGCCGGCATTGGCGTTGCCGCTGTTGACGACGATCGCCGCCGCCCGCCCGCCATTCTCCTCGAGCCGCCCGCGCGACAGCACGACCGGCGGAGCGACGAACTTGTTGCGGGTGAACACGGCCGCGGCCGCGACCGGCTTGCGGTCGTCGGTGGCGAGCATCGCCATGTCGAAGCGGCGGCGCTTGATCCCGGCGTGGCAGCCGGAGGCGACGAAGCCCAAAGCGGCGGTGACGCTCACGGGTACATCCCCGCCACCGGAAGGCCGGCGGTCTCCTCGAGTCCGAGCATGAGATTGGCGCACTGGATCATCTGGCCGGCGGCTCCCTTGACGAGATTGTCGAGCGCCGCGATGGCCAGCACCCGGCCGGTGCGCTCGTCGTAGCGCGCGGTGAGGTGGACGGCGTTGGACCCTTGCGTCCATTTCGTCGCCGGAGCGCGCTCCGAGACGTGGATGAAGGGTTCGCCGCCATAGGCCGTCCGCAACGCCTCGAGCGGGTCGCAGGGTCCCCTCGCGGTGGCGTAGCAGGTGGCGAGGATGCCGCGGTTCATCGGCGCGAGGTGGGGCGTGAACAGCACCGGGCCGCCCAGCGCCATCTCCATCTCGGCGGTGTGCCGGTGGGTAAGCAGGCCGTAGGCGGCGAAGCTCTCGTCGACCGTGTTGAAATGACTCTCGTCCTTGAGCGCCTTGCCGGCGCCGCTGACCCCGGAGGCGGCGTCGACGACGAGGGTGCCCGGCTCGATCAGCTCCATCAGCGGCTTGCAGGCGAGGATCGCGGCCGTGGCGTAGCAGCCGGCCGCCGCGACCGTCGCGGAACCCGCGATGGACTGGCGGTGAAGCTCGGGAATGCCGTAGACGAATCGGCCGAGCAGCTCGGGTCGCCGGTGCGGCTCGTGGTACCAGCGCTCGTAATCGGCGGCCTCGTCCAGGCGGAAATCGGCGCCGAGGTCGACGAATGGAATGCCGGCGGCGAGGATTTCAGGGGCGAGCGCCTGCGACCGGCCGTGGGGCAGGGCGGCGAAGACCAGGTCGACCCCATCCAAGGCCTCGGCTGCATAATTATTCACAATCGCTTTCGGATAGGCGAGCGCCAGCTGGGGATGGACCGACGCGAGCTCCTGGCCCGCCCGGCTGCTTCCGAACAGCTTCGCCGGGCGCAATTCCGGATGCTGCGCGCACAGCCGCAACAGCTCCGCTCCGACAAAGCCCGAGGCTCCCAGGATGGCGACGCGAATCATTCGGGCCGCATGAACGCTAATGCATAACTATGCAATAGCTTGTATTTTATGCATCCGGGGCCCGCGGGGCGTCGCGC
>DASVVX010000091.1:0-11020 GCA_036386295.1 Allosphingosinicella sp. | reverse complement strand
GCGGGACGATTCGCCGCTCTGGCGCGAGTGCGCGGCGATGGAGGTGCCCGAGCCGCTGCAGTACAAGATCGACCATTTCCGCCGCTACGGGCGGCTGGTTTCGACCGGGCCGGAGCTGTTCCAGAATCCGAGCTGGCTCGCCGTCCATATCGGCCAGCTCAACTGGCCCGAGCGCTACGATCCGCTGGTCGACGAGCGCAGCGAAGTCGACTCCGGCGCCATCCTCGCCGGCATCCGCCAGGTCGCGGTGGAGGCGGCGGAGGCGATGCCCTCGCACCAGGCCTATATCGAGCGGCATTGCAAGGCTCCGCCCTTGCGGTGATCGGCCGACCGGCGCAGCATGAGCGCAAAGGGAGGGCGAGATGGCGGAGATGAAACGGGACTGGACCCGGCTGGTCACCTGGACGGCGCTGCTGCTCGGGGTGGGCGCGGTTCTCGCCGCGCTGGTCGCCGCGCTGGGCAGCGCGATGGAGATCTGGGGGTTCCGAGCCGGCCTGACCTCGCTTCGCTACCTGTTCTGGGCCGCCGTCGCCGGCGCCGCGATCGGGCTGATCGGCCTGATCATGGCGCGGCGGCGGGCGAAGCTGCTGCTCGCCAACCTGGTCGCCCTGGTCGTGGCGCTGGGCTTTGTGCTCTACCTCGGCAATCTCGTCCGCACCGCCAAGAGCGTTCCGGCGATCCACGACGTCGCCACCGACCTCGACGATCTGCCGCAATTCGTCCGGCTCAAGGTGCGCGCCGACAATCTCGAGAAGATCCCCGACGAGGGCAAGCCGGAGCTCAAGGCCCTGCCGCCCGAGCAAAGGTGGAAGGCCGTGCACCGGGCCCATTACGGCGACCTGAGGACGGTGCGCCTGGCCATTCCTCCCGCCGAGGCGGTTCGGCGGGCCGCCGCCCTGGCCCGCGAGCGCGGCTGGGACGTCGCGACGGTCGACGAGGCCAGGGGCGTCGTGGAGGCGACCGAGACGAGCCGCTTCTTCCGCTTCAAGGACGACGTCGTGGTTCGGGTGCGGCCGGCGCCGGGCGGCGGAAGCCTCGTCGACATGCGCTCGATCAGCCGGGTCGGCGCCAGCGACGTCGGCGTCAACGCGAAACGGGTGAGGGCCTTCCTGGCCGATCTGCGGCGCTGAAGAATGGCGAAAGTTGCGCACAGGCGCGGCGGTGACGCTTGCCGATAGTAAGCATACTTATTATATCCCTGCCATGGACGGTAACTTCGCGTTCGACGTGGCCAAGACGGCGCATGCGCTGCGGCGGGCGTTCGATCGCCGGGCGTCCGCGCTAGGCGTGACGCGGGCGCAGTGGCGGGTGCTGGCCTGGCTCGGGCGGGAGGACGGCATGCGCCAGGTCGATCTCGCCGAAGGCCTCGACGTCGAGCCGATCACCTTGTGCCGGATGATCGACCGCCTCGCCGAAGCCGGGCTGGTCGAGCGACGGCCCGACGAGGAGGATCGCCGCGCCTGGCGGATCCATCTCACGCCCGCGGCCGGCCCTGTGATCGAAAAATTGCGCGCCCTCGCGGCGGAATTCCTCGAGGAGGCGCTGGAAGGGGTCTCCGAAGCGGATCAGGCGCGGGTGCGCGACGTTCTGGCGCGGGTGCGGACGAATCTCGCCGGCCGAGTTCCGGACAGGCGGAGAGCATGATGAAGGAAGGCGCCATCACGGCGGCCGAGGCGGACGAGATCGTCCAGCCCCGGAAGAAGAGGATGCGGCTGGCGCTGATGCTTTCGGTGCCGCTGCTGATCCTGCTCGTCGGAGCCTATCTGTGGCTGACGTCGGGCCGCTACGTCTCGACCGACAACGCCTATGTCCAGCAGGACAAGGTCTCGGTCAGCGCCGAGGTCGCCGGGCCGATCCGCGAGGTGCTGGTCCGCGAGAACCAGCGGGTCAAGCGCGGCGACCTGCTGTTCCGGATCGATCCGAGGCCCTACCGGATCGCGGTCCAGCAGGCGGAGGCCCAGATCGCCGCGGCCCAGGTGGCGGTCGGCCGGCTCGAGGCGGAGGCGGCTGGAACCGGCGCCGACATCCAGGGCGCCAGCGCCAACGTCGGCTTCGCGCAGCGCGCGTTCGAACGGCAGGCGGAGCTGCTTCGCCGCGGCTTCACCACGCGCGCGCGCTACGACGAGGCGCAGCACGGCGTCCAGGAAGCGAGGGAGCGGCTCGCCAACGCCCGCGCCGAGGCCGAGATCAAGCGGGCGGCGCTCGCCCAGGGCCCGGCGAGCGCCCAGCCCGCCGTCGCGGCGGCCTATGCGGCCCGCGAGAAGGCGCTGCTCGACCTCAAGCGCACCGAGGTGCGCTCGCCGATCGACGGTTATGTCAGCCAGACCGACCGCCTGCAGATCGGCGCGGCCGTCGTCCCCGGCCTTCCGGTGGTGACGATCGTGCGCAGCGACGACGCCTGGATCGAGGCCAATTACAAGGAGACCGACCTCGACAGGATGGCGCCCGGCCAGCCGGTCGAGATCAGGCTCGACGCCTATCCGAGCACGCGAATCCGCGGCCATGTCGCCAGCATCGGGCGCGGCACCGGCTCGGAATTCTCGGTCCTCCCCGCCCAGAACGCCTCGGGCAATTGGGTCAAGGTCACCCAGCGCGTTCCGGTCCGGATCGCGATCGACGACAATCCCGGCCGGCCGATGATCGCGGGACTGTCGGCGCACGTGAAGGTGGACACGAAGGAGGCGCCGCTGCCGCCCCCGCAGCGGCAGGCGGCTCGCCGGTGATCGTCATTGCGAGGAGCGCAGCGACGAAGCAATCCAGTCCCGCGCTTGCCGGCAACGCAGCGCTGGATTGCTTCGCTTCGCTCGCAATGACGGTCTGATGGCGACGGCCGCCGCGTCCCACCCGCCGCCGACCCTGAGCCTGCCCCGCGTCGAGCATGCCGTGCTCACCGTCGCGATCATGATGGCGGTGCTCCTGCAGGTGCTCGACACGACCATCGCCAACGTCGCCCTGCCGCACATGATGGCGTCGATGTCGGCGACCCAGGAGACGATCAACTGGGTCCTGACCAGCTATATCGTCGCTTCCGCCATCGCCATCCCGATCACCGGCTGGCTCGCCGACCGGGTCGGCCGCAAGCGGCTGTTCGTCTGGTCGGTTATCGCCTTCACCGCCGCGTCGGTGATGTGCGCAATGGCCCAGAATCTGACCGAGATGGTGATCTTCCGGGCTTTCCAGGGCGTGTCGGGCGCCTTCCTGGTGCCGATCGCCCAGGCGGTGCTGTTCGACATCAACCCGCCGCACAGGCACGCCCGGGCGATGGCGATGTTCGGCATGGGGGTGATGATCGGCCCGATCCTCGGCCCGGTGCTGGGCGGCTGGCTGACCGAGAATTATTCCTGGCGCTGGGTGTTCCTGGTCAACCTCCCGGTCGGCCTGCTCTGCACCTTCCTGCTGATCCGGACCATGCCGAAGGGCGAGATCACCCGGCGCGGCTTCGACCTGTTCGGCTTCGCCCTGCTCGCCGTCGCTCTCGGCGCCTTCCAGCTGATGCTCGACCGCGGCCATCAGCTCGACTGGTTCGAGAGCTGGGAGATCTGGATCGAGGCGGCGCTGGCCGCGTCCTGCGCCTGGATGTTCGTCGTCCACCTGACGACCGCCAGACAGCCCCTGTTCGATCCGAAGATGTTCGTCGACCGCAATTTCAGCTTCGCCTTGCTGTTCATGGTGGTCACAGGGGTGCTGCTCCTCGCCGGCCTCGCCCTGCTTCCGCCGCTGCTCCAGCACCTCTTCGGCTATTCGGTGCTCGATTCCGGCTTCCTGACCGCACCGCGCGGCATCGGCACGCTGGTGTCGATGATGCTGGCCGGCCGGCTGACCGGCAAGGTCGACTCGCGCCTGCTCATCTTCTTCGGAATCTCCTGCCTCGCCGTCTCGCTGTGGCAGATGTCGGCCTTCACCCTGGTCATGGGGTCGACCGAGATCATCGTCAGCGGGGTCGTCCAGGGCTTCGGTCTCGGCTTCATCTTCGTTCCGCTTCAGTCGCTCGCCTTCGCCTCGCTGGCGCCCCGCCACCGGACCACCGGCGCCGCCCTGCTCAACCTGTCGCGCAACATCGGCGGCTCGGTCGGGATCTCGATCGTCACCGCGCTGCTCGCGCGCAACCTCCAGGTCAGCCATTCGGACCTGGCCGCGCATATCACGCCCTACACCCTGCCGGCCGCCGACCCGTCGGTGCTCGACCGGCTCGGCGCGTTCGGCGACAGCGCCGCGGCGATGATCGACATGGAGATCAACCGCCAGGCGCTGATGATCGCCTATCTCGACGATTTCCACGCGATGATGCTTCTGACCCTCGCGGCTCTGCCCCTGGTCCTCCTGCTGAGGAAGCCGAAGCAGGTGCCCGGGGGGGCGCCGGCGATCGGGGATTGAGGCGCCCGCGCTGAGCGGGGACCTCGCGGACTTCGACGCCACTCTTGATCGGTGCGCTAGAGCGGTGAGGGTCTCGACGGCAGTTCGTCATGCCGGACTTGATCCGGCATCCACTTTTTTCCTTTCCGGGGCAGCGGTGTGAAAAAGGTGGACCCCGGATCAAGTCCGGGGTGACGCTTCGATCCGATCAAGTCCGGGGCGACGATTCGATCTGATCAGGTCCGGGGTGACGATTCGATCGAACGCCTGCCAGTGCCTTCCACTTTCGGCGGGAGCGGCCGCCTCGTCATGCCGGACTTGATCCGGCATCCACCTTTTTCTTTTCGGGGGCGGCGGTGTCGAAGAAGGTGGACGCCGGATCAAGTCCAGGGTGACGGTCCCGGGTTAACAGGAGGCAACCCTCCGGCCGGGTCGGGCCTGAGGTGGGGTCACCAGCGATAGGTCAGCTCGCCGGTGAAGCTGCGCTGCGGGAAGGGGTGGAAGAGGTAATATTTGCGGTTGCCCAGATTCTCCACCCCGAAGGCGGCCTGCCAGCGCGGAGTCACCCGGAAATGGGCTCGGGCGTCGACCACCGTATAGCCTTCGAAGCCCTGGAAGGTGTGGCCGACGAGGTCGCTGTTGTCGATCGTTCCGAACGAGCGGCTGGCGTGGCGACCGGCCAGGGTCAATGTGGTCTTCGAGTCGGGGCGGTAGCCGAGCACCAGCGTCGCCCGCCGGCGCGGCACCTGCGGCAGGGTCTTGCCCTCGGCCGCCGGGAAGGCGGGATCGCGGATCACCTCCGGATCGGCGAGGGTGAGGCTTCCGGACACATCGAAGCCGCTCACCAGGTCGCGGCGGTCGAAGGCGAGCTCGATGCCGTTGGTTCGCACCTTAGGCACGTTCTGGACGTAGTTGAACAGCGTCGTCGACCCCGTCACCAGCGGCGCCGTCTGCGAGATCAGGGCGTCGCGGACGGTTTCGTGGAACAGCGAGATGCGGACCTGGCCGCGCCGGTCCGACCAGGCGCCCGAAAGCTCCGCCGAGCGCGCCCGCTCGGGGCGCAGATCGGGGTCGGGGACGGTGATCGAGGGGCCGGTGGCGATCGCCTGGTAGAGCTCGGAGACCGTCGGGAAGCGATAGGCCTGGCCGGCCGAGAGCGTGACGCTCCAGCCCTTCGTCGGCAGCCAGCGCAGCGAGGCCTTCGGCGACAGGCCCTCGCGCTTCTGCCCCGGCTGCTCGACCGACAGGGCCGGGGCGAGCGAGAAATTGAAGCCGCGATAGGCGCGCCACCATTCGTAGCGGGCGCCGAGGGTGAGCTGGAACGCATCGGCGAGCCCGAAGCGCTGCTCGGCCCATAGCGCGGCGGTGCGGGTCCGGCCGCGAGCGGCCTGCTGAAGCGCGCCGGGCGCGCCGCGCCGCCAGTCGGCCGCCGCCTCGCGGCGGCTGGCGAGCTCGAAACGGTCGTAATGGAGCCCGCCGCTGAGCCCGCGCAGGCGGGCGTTGAGATCGAAGGTACGCCAGCCGGTGCCGTCGAGCCGGACGATCGAGCCGGCGCCGCCGCTGTTCGCGGCGGGGAGGGCGACGCTCGGGATGCGCTGCACGTCCCTGTCGAAATCGTAGAGGCTGGCGATCGCCTGCCACTGCAGGCGTCCGCGCGATCCGCCGTCGAGGCTGAGCGCGTGCATCCAGTGGCGCGAGTCGAGCGTATAGACGTTGTTCGAGAAGGCCGAGGCCGGAACCGCGACGGTGCGGCCGGCGAGGTTGAGAGTGCCGGTGAAGACCGGCCCGCCGGAGCCGCTCAGATAGGTCTCGGCCGAGGCCTCGGTGTCGTTGAGGAAGAGCCCGCCGCGATAGGTCAGGCGAAGGTTCGCGGCGACGTCGAGCGCCAGCTTGAGCTTGAAATTTTCCTGGCGCTTCTCCTCGATCCCCGAGGCCCCGATGACGAAGATCGGTCCGCCGGTCCGGTTGACGTCCGGAATGGCGCCGATGACCGGCGTTCCGGCCGCGCCCGCCGCCGCGGGCCGGGCCACGGTCGCGAACGACAGCGGCTGGCCGCGGCCGGCCAGGTGGTTGGCGCCGACGAACCAGGCGAGCGGCCCTTCCTTGCCGCCGAGCGTGGCGCCGGACTGCCAGACGCTGAACGTTCCGCGGGTCGAATATTCGCTGAACGGCTGGACGCTGACCGCGCTCGACGCCGATCCCTGGCTTCGGCTGGGCAGGCGCGTGGTGAGGTTGACGACGGCGCCGATCGAATTGCCCGGATAGGCCGCCGAGAAGGGCCCGTAGAGGACGTCGACCCGCTCGATCTCCTCGGGCGAGACCATTCCCCAGCGCGGCGAGGCGCTGCTGTTGTTGTTGCCGATCAGGGCCGAGAGCAGGACTCCGTCGGCATAGATCAGGCTTCGGGCGCTCGCCCCGACCCCCGAGGTTCGGGTGGCGAGCGGCGACTGGGTGTCGCCGGGATGGCGTTTGCGGACCAGCAGGCTGGGCAGGTAGCGCAGGCTGTCCTCGGCGTTGAGGACGGCGGTGGTCTCCTCGAGGCGCTCGGCCTGGACGCTCGCCTGCGTGGCGGGGAAATGGCTGGCCTTGGCGCCGGTGACGACGATGGTGTGGTCGTAGGCGAAGGCGGCGGCGGGCAGGGCGGTACCGCAAAACAACGCGGCGAGCCGCGCGCAGTGGCGCAATCGAGGCATGGGAAATCCTGTCTGTCTCTTGGGAAAAAGTTGAGATCAGACGCGGTTGGGCGGTCCCGTCGACGGTGGCGGAAGGGAGGCCGGATCCGGTTGGATCGATGCCGGCGCCAGCGGGGCGGTGCCGGCGGCTTCGGGCGGCGACGGGGCTTCGAGCAAGGGCGCGGCCGGCGGCAGCGCCGGAGCGGCGAGCGCGGCATAGGCGCACGGCGGCTTCGGCTTGGCCGGCGCCTCGTGACCTTGATGATGCGCCGGCGGCGAAGCCGCGGCGGAGTCGCACGGCGTCAAGGCGAGGCCGCCGATCGACGGAGCGATCATGTAGCCGGCGGGAACGGTCCGGAACAGCAGGACGAGCGCCAGCATCGCCAGCATCGCGGCCTTGGCGAAGGGATTGGGGCACGCACGGAACGCCACCGCCCGATGCTAGGTCCGGCGCTTCGGCGTGGAAACCGAAAGTTGGTCCGACTCGGAGCCAAGTGGCGCGGCGCGCTGATTTTTTGGCGGTTGCAGCGGCCCGGCGAGGGAGCTAGGGCCAGCCTTTCGGCAGCGTGGGCTGCTCCTCAGCGAGGTCGTGGAATTGGCTGACGGGACTCGTTTCGATACCCACGTCACGGCCGAGCGGTTCCAGCTGCTGGTCAAATCGGTCACCGACTACGCCATCTACATGCTCGACGCGGACGGTTATGTGGCGACCTGGAATCCGGGCGCGCGGCGCTTCAAGGGCTATGAGGCCGAGGAGATCATCGGGCGCAATTTCTCGACCTTCTTCACGCCGGAGGACCGCGAGGCCGGAGTGCCCCAGCGCGCCCTGCGCATCGCGGCGGAGGCGGGCCGCTACGAAGCCGAGGGGTGGCGCGTGCGCAAGGACGGCACCCGCTTCTGGGTCAATGCCGTGCTCGATCCGATTCGCGACGATACCGGCAAGCTGCTCGGCTTCGCCAAGATCACCCGCGACGACACCGAGAAGCGCGCCGCCGTGGTCGCCCTCCAGGAAAGCGAGCGGCGCTTCCGAACGCTCGTCCAGGGGGTCAAGGATTATGCGCTCTACATGCTCGACCCCGACGGCCGGGTGTCGAACTGGAACACCGGCGCCGAGACGATCAAGGGTTACAAGGCGGACGAGATCGTCGGCCAGCATTTCTCGCGCTTCTACACCGAGGAGGATCGGGCGGCCGGAGTCCCTCAGATGGCCCTCGCCACCGCAATCGCCGAAGGCAAATATGAGAACGAGGCGTGGCGGGTCCGCAAGGACGGCAGCCGCTTCTGGGCCAGCGTCGTCATCGACCCGATCCACGACGAGGAAGGGACTCTGATCGGCTTCGCCAAGATCACCCGCGACATCACCGAAAGGCGTCGGGCGGCGGAGGAGCTGGAGGAAGCGCGCGCGGCCCTGTTCCAGTCCCAGAAGCTGCAGGCGCTGGGCGAGCTGACCGGCGGAGTGGCCCACGATTTCAACAATCTGATGACCGTCATCCGGGGCTCGGCCGACCTTCTCGCCCGGCCCGGCCTGACCGAGGAGAAGCGAGTCCGCTACCTCCAGGCGATCATCGACACCGCCGACCGCGCCGCGACCCTCACCAGCCACCTGCTCGCCTTCGGCCGGCGGCAGGCGCTGAACCCTGAAGTCGCCGACCTCAACATCCGCCTCGACGCCTTCGCCGAGATGGTCGCCCGCACGCTCGGCGGCAAGATCGAGGTGAAGCTCGATCTCGCCCCGTCGCTGCCGCGGGTCGAGGTCGACCTCGCCCAGCTCGAGACCGCCTTGCTCAACGCGGCCTTCAACGCCCGCGACGCCATGCCCGACGGAGGCCAGCTGACCCTGTCGACTCGCGCGGGCGAGGACGGCCAGGTGGTGATCGAGATCGCCGACACCGGCGCCGGAATGACGGCCGAGGTGCGCGACCGCGCCTTCGAGCCCTTCTTCACGACCAAGCCGGTCGGCGAGGGCACCGGCCTCGGCCTCTCCCAGATCCACGGCTTCGCCGCCCAGGCCGGCGGCCATGCCGAGATCCGCTCGGCGGCCGGGGAAGGAACCGCGATCCGGATCTTCCTGCCCTCGACCGACCGGCCGCTCGGCGGCTCGGTGGAGACCGCGCGCCCGGCCAAGCCGCCCCGCGACCTGCGCGTCCTCCTCGTCGAGGACAATGAGCATGTCCGCGAATTCGCCCATCACCTCCTCGACGAGCTCGGCTACCGGGTGCTGAGCGCCGGTTCCGCCGAGGAAGCGCTCGAGGTTCTGGGCCGGGAGCCGGTCGACCTGCTGTTCAGCGACGTGGTGATGCCCGGCCTCAGCGGGCTCGAGCTGGCCCGGGTGGCGCGGCGGGACCATCCGTCGCTGCCAGTGCTGCTCGCCAGCGGCTATAGCGAGGAGATCGTCGGCTCGGCCGGATCGGAGTTCGAGATCGTCCGCAAGCCCTATGACGTCGGCCTGCTCGAGGCCGCCCTCGGCGCCGCGCTGGAGCGCGCTCCGGCCTAATAGCCGGACCGCCGCCGAATCAGCGGGCCGTCCTCCTCGTCGTTGCGCTTCTTGCGCAGGCGCGGCCGGGGCAGCGGCGGCAGCTCGGCGCGGGCGAGTCGGCCGTCGCGGTTCGAATCGAGCAGCGCGAAGCGCTCGCCGGCGGCCCGGTCGAACTCGTCGCTCGAGACTCCGCGGTTCATGTCGGAATCCGCCGCGATCACCGGCTGCGGAATGTTGAGGAAGGCATAGCGCCCGGCGCCCTGGATGCCCTCCTCGAACATGGCGACGGGCCGGCGGCGGCTGCCGCGTCCGCGCCATTCGCCGAAACCCGCGCCGCGCATCTGAAGGCCGACCTGGACCTCCGGCGCGACCTCGTTCTCGTAGCGGGCGATCTCGCCCGGCTCGAGCTCGCCGTCGCGGTCGGAATCGAGCGTCGCGAAGAAGCGGGCGGCGTCCTGGCGAAGCTCGGCCGCGGAGAGCGCGCCGTCGCCGTCGCGGTCGGCGCCGGCGAACCAGGCGCCGACATTGTCGGCGGCGGAGCGGAAGGGCTCGCCCATCGGGCTCAGGAAAAGACCCGCCGGGGGCTGAGGCAGGGCCGGGGCGGGGCAGGCCAGGAGCAGCAGGGCGAAGGCGGCACGCATCGGCGAGTGATGGGCCACTAACGCCCCGCCGACAAGTCAGGGCGCCGGAGTGATGCGCCAGACGACGTTGCCGACGTCGTCGGCGACGAGCAGCGCGCCGGCGCTGTCGACCGCGACCCCGACCGGGCGGCCGCGCGCCTTGCCGGCCGGGTCGAGGAAGCCGGTGAGCACGTCCTCGACGGGCCCGGCCGGGCGGCCGCCCGCGAAGGGGACGAAGACGACCTTGTAGCCACTCGGCGGATCGCGGTTCCACGAGCCGTGCTGGCCGATGAAGGCGCCGCCCCGATAGCGGGCCGGGAGGAGGGCGCCGCGGTAGAAGACGAGCCCGAGCGAGGCGGTATGCGGGCCGAGCGCATAATCGGGGACGATCGCCCTGGCGACGAGATCGGGCCGAGCCGGCTTGACCCGAGCGTCGACGTGCCGGCCGTAATAGGAATAGGGCCAGCCGTAGAAGCCGCCCTCGCGCACCGACGTCATATAGTCGGGGACGAGGTCGCTGCCGAGCTCGTCGCGTTCGTTGACCGCGGTCCACAGCCTTCCGGAGACCGGCTCCCAGTCCATGCCGTTCGGGTTCCTCAGCCCGGTCGCGAACAGGCGCTTGGCGCCGGTCGCCCGGTCGATCTCCCAGATGGCGGCGCGGCCCTCCTCCTCGGCCATGCCATGCTCGGCGACGTTGCTGTTCGAGCCGACCGTCGCATAGAGGCGCGCGCCGTCCGGGCTGGCGATCAGGTTCTTGGTCCAGTGATGGTTGCGAGCCCCGGCGGGCAGGTCGGTCAGCCGGACGCCGGGGGCGGCGATGCGCGTGTCGCCGGTCCGGTAGGGGAAGCGCATGATCGAGTCGGAATTGGCGACGTAGAAATCCCCGCCCACCAAGGCCA
>DASVVX010000090.1:0-8153 GCA_036386295.1 Allosphingosinicella sp. | reverse complement strand
GGCGTGACCCCGGACTCCGCTGGTGAAAGCAGCGGCGCCCGAGAGGATTGATTTCGCCGTTTCACCGCCAACAATTGTGGCGACCGTCGACAGAGCCGTGGTCGCACCGCCAAGTCCGAAGTTCAGAGCACCCTCGCGCCCAACGATGCGGCCCTTTTCGAGCACGCACACGTCATCGGCGTGCTTCACTAGAATCCCTGCGAGGCGGTTTCGCGCATAAATCCGGTCGTCCCTCCCGCTTGGCGCCACTGCGGCGGCCCGCTGGTAGGCCGTTGGGCCGGCCGAAGAGTCATCGGGAAATCGAAAGCAGTCCAGGTTGATCGCCCCAGTCATGGTATCGTCAAGCCCGCTGGTAAACGGACAGCCCAGATTCGTCGTTGAGCCTCTCGGCGCGACGGCGCGAGGCCCGGAATCGGGCACCCCGTAGCTTGCGACCGTGTTGGGGTTCACTCGTGCATATGAGCCTACGTTGCAGGCGCCGAGCAGCAGCGCGCAGAGCAATATCCATTGCGGCCGTTGAGACATGTCGCACCCCCCCAAATCGCTCCGTTAACCTAACGCGCCGGAGCGACGGATACAGCAAAAGTCAGTCCGTTTTGGAGAACACTGACTACCGTTTCACTTTAAATTCAGGCTCGATGCCTTATATGGGGAGTGCCGGGTTCGCCCGGCTATGGCGATAAACTGCGGCGTGCAATAGGCGCAGCGGACCCGGGGGCGGTACCCGGCGGCTCCACCAAAACCGGCCTTCGGGCGGGTTCTGACGGGGCCGAACTAGGATCGACGTGTGTTGAAAAGCGCTGTTTTTGCCCGGCCTGAATGCGCCGTAAAACCGTTCAAAACCACAAGTGCCAACGATAACGAGGCGCTCGCGATTGCTGCTTAATCCCAATCCTCACGGATAAGATTGAGCAGGCCAAAAGCGCGGTTCGGGCCGCACCGGGCAACAGAAGCGGACACCGGCGGTACGGGGAGCACCGAGCAACAGAAGCTCCCCACTTCATCCGTCGCCCCGGCGAAGGCCGGGGCCCCAGAGGGTGAAGAACGCCGCGCCTTTCACCCGCCGGGATGCCAGCCTTCGCTGGCATGACGCCCGTCGCGGGACATCCCTGCAACCCCAGGCCATCTTTCTGCAACCTCGGGCCATTGACCGCAAACGGACATCGGGTGCACAGCAAGGCCGCGGGGGGACGGGTTCTCGATGGAGAAGACCATGTCCGACGGCAACAAGACCCAGGCCCGGCCCCAGGCGCGCGACGACAGCGCGACCGTCAGCGAGGACGGCTATGTCGTCATCGACGTTCTCGGCAACGACCGCGGCAACCCGAAGACCCTCTGGTCGGTGAACCAGGACGATCCGACCATCCAGGATTACGGCCAGATCCTGCTTCCCTCGGGCGCGATCCTCCAGACCACCGGCATCCACCACAGGGCCGTCTACAAGACCAACGGCGCCTTCGACTATCTGGCCGCCGGCGAGACGGCGACCGACACCTTCTCCTACTCGATCCGGCTCGGCGACGGCACCGTCAGCACGGCCACCGTCGACGTCACGATCGTCGGGGTCAACGATCCGGCGATGATCACGCCGACCTGGGCGATCCTCTATGAGGGCGACAGCGCCGAGGACCTCTCCACTTCCGGGACGATCGCCATCGAGGATGTCGACGGGCCCGACAGCTTCATCGCCAGCACCCAGCACGGCCAATACGGCACCTTCAGCATCGACGAGGCCGGCAACTGGACCTACGTCTCGGACAGCGCCCATGACGAGTTCGAGGACGGCGGCCACTATGTCGACGTCTTCGATTACTACTCCGCCGACCTGACCATGGCCACGATCCAGATCAACCTCATGGGAACCGACGAGCCGGCGATGCTGAACTCGGCCGCCGCCGCGGATCTCGCCGCCTTCGCCTAGCGGCGCCCGTCGTCGCCCGCGGCGAAGGCCGGGGTCCCGGCGGTGAAGTCGGCCGGCGCCTTTCGCCCGCCGGGAGGCCACCCGGCGCTGGCGTGACGAAATGGGGGGGACTATGAGCGGCTCATGCGCCGACTCCTCCTCGCTTTGCCGCTCCTCCTCGCCGCCTGCGGGCCCGAGCCCGACAACGTCCAGGCCAGGGCCGACAGCCAGTCCAAGGCCCTCGAGGAGCGCTACCGGCAGATCGAGGCGGAGGCCGGAAACGACGTCGCCGCCCAGGTCGCCCCGCTCGACAACGAGGCCGAGGCTCTGCTCAACCGGATCGGCTCGAACTGGGCCGAGCCGGCCAACGTCGCCGCCAACGCGCAATAGCGGCCGACGGCCCGTCCGCCCCCGCCTGAACCGGACGCAAGCGCCGCCGCCCGGGCGCAAAAAAAAGGGGACGCGGGCCTTCCCTTGAGGAAAAACCCGCGTCCCCCTTGCGGCGTCGCCCTCGCGGCTGCCGTTACTGGGCGTTCTCCGCCGGCACCTTGACGTCGACGTCCGGGACCTCGACGGTCCGGTTCTCGGTTCCGACGCTGACCTCCGGCGGAGTCACGTTGAACTCGGGCGCCTGGCCGCCGGTGACGTTGACGTCGACGTCCGGAAGCTGCGCATTCTTGGTCTGGTCGACGTCGCAGGCCGCGAGGCCCAGGCCGCTCGCCCCCGCGAGAATAATCAGGATCTTCTTCATCGTCTCTCCTCTCGGCCTCCCCGATGGCAAGACGCCTCGGCGATGGGCCGAGGCGCTCGTCGGCAGGGGGAGTTGGCCTGCCAAAGCCGCTTGCGTGACGCGACCCGAACTTAACCTCGATCAGGGTGGATTGGTTCCGAGACCGTCACGAAAAATCAGCGCCGGCCATAGGCCTCGGCGAAATCCTCGTCGGCCATGACGAGGAAGCGGACCATGTCGATCAGCGACCAGGGGACGGTGACGAGCAGCCCGATCAGGGTGCAGCTGAGCAGCAGCATCGCGATCCCCGAGCCGATCCGGCCGAGGAAGAAGCGGTGCACCCCGAGCGGGCCGAGCAGGAAGGCGAGGAGCGCCGCGACCAGCCGGTCGCCGCGGGCCCGCTCCACGGCGGGCGAATAGGAGTCCGCGACCGCCGGGGGCCCCGCCCCCGGCACCGGGAAGATGGTCAGCGCCCGGTTCTCCTCGACCTCGAAATCGACCAGCATCCCGACCGCCGGCTCGCCCCGCGCCGCCCAGTCGGCCGGCGCGAAGGCGTAGCGCCGCCCGTCCTCGCCGGAGACGATCCCGTCGCCGGTCCTTGTGTCCACCCCGAGCACCTGTCCGCGCATGCTATCCCCGTCCGCCGGAAAAGGGCGCCATCTTGGCGAGCCGACCGGAAAAGGCAATCGGGCGCGGCGAATCCCCGCTCAATAAACCGGCCCGGTCCGGCTAGCGCCCACGCCGGTGGCCGCGCAGGATCAGAGCGAAGCCGGCCGCCGCGGCGCAGGCCCCAAGCGCCGTCATCGGCCCCGAGCCCGCCTCGAAGGCTCCGCGCAGCGCCGTCGCGACGCCGAGCGCCGCCAGGATCATTCCGAGAAGCTGGGTCCGGTTCGGCATCGCCGGGGCTTAGGGGGCGCCGGCGCCCCTGTCACGCCGCCCCTGTCCCCGCCGCTCACCCGCCCGGCGTTCCCAGGGCCCGATCCCAGTTCCAAAACAGCTCCCAGGCGAGGATTGCGGCCGGGGCCGCGTAATGCAGCCATTTCCGGCCGACCGCGGCGAGCAGGACGTAGAGCGCCAGCGGAAGCAGGATGATGCTCCACGCCCACCGCGGACCGCCCCCGCGGTTGAAATAGAGCGCGTAGCCGACATAGGAGGCCTGAAAGAGAGCGAACAAGGTCCACAGCGTCCGGCGGTTGCGCTCGTAATAGAGGCTGAGGTCGCCGTCTTCGGGCGGCTCCTCGGGCAGGCAGCTGGCGCCGATCATGAACAGGACCATCATCTCGACGAACATCGACAGATAGAAAGGGAAGACGACCACCGCCTCGACGTCCCTGACCCGCCAGAAGGTGAACCACATCCGAACCGTCACCTCGACGGCGAGCGCGGTCGAAAGCACCACCCGCCCGTCCCATCGAACCGCGCGCCCCCGCCGGACGAGCCGGTGGAGATCGGTCGCGATCTCGGTCAGCGTCAACCCGATCAACACCGAAAGCAGCGCCAGCGCATATTCGAACCCGTTCATGAAGCGCCTCCTTGCCCGAGGCGGAGGCTAATCGAAACGCGGCGCTTCGCAACGGGGGCTGGGATGCCCGGCGCCCGCGAAAATGATCTTCGGCGCCTGGCAGGTAAGACGCTTCTTCGGCGCCTGGCGCCGGACGCTCCCTCTGGCGCCGAGGGTCCGGGAGTCAGGGCTCTCGGCGCCGCACCGTGACAAGGGCCACCGTCACCCCGGCGCGCGGGAAGTCGGTACCTGTACCAGGAGAACGTGGCACCAGGAGAACGGCGGTGCCGCGAGACAGTCCGCCGCCTCCCGCTCGCCGATCGCGCCCGGGATCGAAGCCCCTCGGCTTCGCATCCGTCAGCGCCGCCGGGCCCTTCGGACGATCCGGATGGCCTCGGCGATCCCCGGCCGGGGAAGCGCGTCGATCGCATCCCAGTCCGGCTCCCATGGCGCTTCCCGCTGCGCCTCGACCATCGCCTTTATCCTCAGCCGGGCGAAGGCCCGGGCCGCCTCCACCCGCCGCCGGAAGTCGGGCCAGCGCCGCCAGTGCGCCTCGTAGGAGGAGAGCGTCATCCCCGCCTCTCGGCAGGCGAGCCGGGCGTTGCCGCATTGCCTGAGCTTGCCGAGAAAACGCTCCTCGGCCCTCGGAGTCCACGAGGCGCCCGGCCTTCGCACCACCCGCGACACCCGCCTTCCGGCGCGCTGGACGGCGAGTTCGGCCCCGCCGCTTCGCTTCCACCCTTCGGGTGGCCGGTTGCATTTGAAAGCGGCGAGCCGCTCCGCCGCTTGGGCCGCGGCCGAGCGGAAACGCGAGTCGAACCCCGCATCCGATCGCCGCAGATTGCGGATCGTCGAGCGCGACAGGCCCGCCCGCTCCACCGCCAGAGTCTGGTTCCCGGTCCGAGCGAACGCCTCGAGAAAGGCATTCCGCTTGCGCTCGCTGGTCTTCGCCGTCATCGGTCCCACTCCTGGAGCAGAACATGTCGTGAACGCACGCCGCCAGGTCAAGGCCCCCGACGGCACACTTCGCCATTGGCCCCGGCGTCTTCGAGTGAACGAAAAAGGCCGGCCGCGTCGGCCGGGGAATCGACCGCGTGGATGGCGGTCGCCGAGCGGCGCCTATCGGGCCCGCTTTCGATCCAGCAGGTACATGACGAGGATGAAAAGGGAGACCGCGGTGAGGAAGCCGCCGAAGGCGGTCAAGACCTTGTCGAGGACGGGGACCGTCAGCCGCTGGCCGAGCGCCAGCATGGCGACGCTGCCCAGCGTGAACAGTACGAACCGGGCTCCCCGCCTTGCTCGCCCTCGGCCAAGGCCGGGCGAAATAGTGACAGTATACAATTTAGGCCCGCGCCCGGCGAGGCGGGGGAGTGGGGAAATATATACTGTCACTGTTTTCCCCTGTCACTGTTTTGCCTCTAGCCTGCTGGCAAGCGGGCCGTGCGCCCGCTAAATCCATCTCGATGCTCCATACCCGCACCCTGAACGGCACGATCGAGGTCGACGGCGAGGAGTATCTCTGGGACCTTCGCCGCGAGCCGCGATGGTGCACGGCGGACGGCTGGCAGGGCCCGCTGATCGGGGTGAGGCGCTCCGGAGCGGCGGGCCGCGAAGCGCTCGTCCAGTCCCCGCGCCCCGCCCGACCCGCCCTCCGCGCCCGAGCCCACCGCCACCGCCCGCAGGTCCAGCGCGCCGACCTCGAACGGGCGATCCGCGCCGCGCTGGCCCAGGGCTGGGACCCGGACTCGAAGGGCAAGCCGTTCCACGTCGAGGCGTGACTCCGACGAGCCGCTCGGCCGAGCCAGCCGACGGTGGGACCGTCTGGTGACAGCCACCTCACCGTGAGAGGGTGCTTGGCGCGCAGGACAGTTCGCCGGGGGCGACAAGGATCATTTCACCCGAAGCACCAAAGCACCGAAGCCAAGGCATGGACCCGACGAAGGCCGCGGCCTCTTTGGTGCTTCGGGTGAAACCCAATCCCTTCAGCGCCATTTCCTCGGTGCCCGGCACCAGGCGCTCCCTTGCGACCGCTCAATAGACGGTCCCGAAATCCCACCCGGTGAGCCCCATCAGAAACTGGCCGAGCCCGAGGGCGGGCCCGGTGTGCGGAGTCCAGACACTGAGGAATCGATAGCGCCGGCCTTCCACCCCTTCGAAAATCCATTGCGCTCCATCGCAGCCGCCGCCGCATGGGTCGGGCGGGATGCCGAACACCCTGTTGCGATCGAGGGCCACGCGAAGGCGCTCGGCCTCTTCGGGGGTGAGCGGCCGGTCGATCGTCTTGGCGACCTTCCCGGGATGGTAGCCGCCGGCGCCGGAGAGTTGCTTTGCCACCAGCCGGTGCGGTCCGGCTGGGGCCGCACCCATCTCGAGCCGGATCACTACGGGAGGGTGGAAGCTCCTGAGCCAGGTGAATCTCAGAGTTGAGCCGTCGAGGGGGCGCGCCGACTGCGAGGCAAGATAGAGCGACGGCTCCTCAGCGGCGGCAAGCTGACGGGAATACCAGTCTCGCTCGAAGTCGCTGAGAATGGGCTGGAGCCGTGCCGGATCGCCGAACTTGCAGCGGAAGGTCGGTTCGCCAAGGGAAGGCGGAAAGTAGATCGGCCCGGCATAGGCCGGCCGGAGCGAGGGACGTGGCACTTCCACGCCGCCGAGGTCATCGGCGATCGAAGGGCCGTCGGCCGCCGGCGCGCAAGTGGCGACGATCAGCAGCGGCCATAAAGCGAGACGCATCCGGCCAGTTTACGGCCGCCGCAATCAGTCCACAAGAAAGGCTGCACACCAGCTCCCACCTGGTTCCCGAGTTGCTGTCACATAGGACGCTTCCTCGGCGCCTGGCATCGGGGATGGCCACCTCGTCCTTCCGAAGGAAGATGGATGCCGGATCGAGTCCGGCATGACGGATTAGGATCAGTCGTCGTCGCGGGTCAGGGTCGCGGCATGCCGGGGGCATGACGTGAGCCGAAGCTCGGGGCGAATTCCGGCTCCGGGCCGCCGTCGTTGTCGCGGGGCGCGGTCCTCGCGGTCCCGACGGGCGCCCCGCCGCCCCCTTCAATCCCCCTCGAAGTCGAGCGCCGCCGCCGCGCCGCCGGACAAGGTGCTGGGCCGGCCGGGCTCGACCGGCACTCCGCCGTCGTCGGGATCGCGGCCGCGGCGGAGTCCCGGCCGTCGCAGCAAGGGCGATTGGAGAAGCGAGTCGAAGCCCGACGGGCGGCCGGCGGGGCGGCGAAGCTTGCGCTTGAGGAAGTCGCGAGTCGGCATTGGCCTCGTCTTCTACCACTCGCGCGCTCCGATTCAAAAACGGATCGGCGACCGGCCCGGCCGCCGGATCCTTCCCGGTCACTTTCGGGACCGGCCAAGATCGAGGGCGGAAACGTCTCACGCAAAGCCGCAGAGCCTGTCCGGAGCAAGGAAGAGGCGACGCAGAGCCGGAAGCCTAGTCGGGGGAAACATCCATCGCGATCAGATAGGGCGAGTCGAAGTCCCCCGCCGCCCCGGCCTTTCCGGATTCGATTTCGTCGCCGCTGCGCTGGCGCCAGTTGTTGCGCGGCCCGGCCCGCGTCCGGGACCGAGGCCACATGGCCCAGAGCACGGCGCCCGCCACCGACAGGCCCAAAGCGACCGACGCGATGTCTCCGATCGTCATCCTCAACCCCCCTGGCCAGGCTTATGCCGCAAGCGCCCCGGCACGAACAGTCGGACGGCTTCGCGCCCGTCGAACCTCTACTCCTTGACGTGAAGCCAAAAAAGCCCCGCGGTCGCCCGCGAGGGTCTCTTCCCTGGAACCCGGCTCCATCTTCCGATGGAGACGGGCCCCCAATCGTCGTCGCGGGTTCTCAGGGCACCGACAGGAGAGGCTGCCCTTCGCGCTCCTGGTGATCTTCGCGCCCTTCGCGTGAAACAAAAAAGGCCCCGCCATCTCTGGCGGGGCCTCTCTTTCCGTCATTGCGAGGAGCGTAGCGACGAAGCAATCCAGCCCGGCTCGGAGGCCCTGCTGGATTGCTTCGCTCGCTCGCAATGAC
>DASVVX010000089.1:0-27229 GCA_036386295.1 Allosphingosinicella sp. | reverse complement strand
CGCCTGGCCGATCACCGGGCGGTATCGCTGGGGGCTGGGCTAGACGGACGGATATTCCTCCCCGCGATTTCGCGGGGAGGGGGACCGCGCATAGCGCGGTGGAGGGGTTCTTCGAGGGCCGGAAAAAAGAACCCCTCCACCATGCTTCGCATGGTCCCCCTCCCCCGCCAATGCGGGGGAGGAATTTTCGATCGCCCCCCTCTCATTGAAGCCCCCCGGCGACTTTGCTAGGCGCCGCTCTCCTCCAAGCCGTCAGGAGCGCCGATGATCCCCCGCTATTCGCGGCCGCAGATGAGCAGCATCTGGGCGCCCGAGGCCCGTTTCCGGATCTGGTTCGAGATCGAGGCGCACGCGCTCGACGCGATGGCGGAGCTGGGGGTCGTCCCGAAGGAGGCGGCCGAGGCGGTGTGGGCCAAGGGCGGCTTCGACGTCGAGCGGATCGACGCGATCGAGGCCGAGGTGAAGCACGACGTCATCGCCTTCCTGACCAGCGTCGCCGAGCATGTCGGGCCGGAAGCGCGCTTCCTCCACCAGGGGATGACCAGCTCCGACGTGCTCGACACGTGTCTCGCGGTGCAGCTGAAGCGCGCGTCGGACCTTCTGATCGAGGACCTCGACGGGCTGCTGGCGGCGCTGAAGCGCCGAGCGCACGAATACAAGCGGACGCCCACGATCGGCCGCAGCCACGGAATCCACGCCGAGCCGGTCACCTTCGGGCTCAAGCTCGCTTACGCTTATGCCGAGTTCGACCGGGCCCGGGCCCGGCTGGCCGCGGCGCGGGACGAGATCGCGACCTGCGCCATCTCCGGGGCGGTCGGCACCTTCGCCAACATCGATCCGCGAGTCGAGGCCCATGTCGCCGCGAAGATGGGCCTCAGGGTCGAGCCGATCTCGACCCAGGTCATCCCCCGCGACCGCCACGCCATGTATTTCGCGACGCTCGGCGTGATCGCCTCGTCGGTCGAGCGGCTTGCGACCGAGATCCGCCACCTCCAGCGCACCGAGGTGCTCGAGGCGGAGGAATATTTCTCGCCCGGCCAGAAGGGCAGCTCGGCGATGCCGCACAAGCGCAACCCGGTGCTGACCGAGAATCTGACCGGCCTCGCCCGGATGGTGCGGGCCTATGTGAACCCGGCGCTGGAGAACGTCGCCCTCTGGCACGAGCGCGACATCAGCCACAGCTCGGTCGAGCGCTATATCGGCCCGGACTCGACGGTCACACTCGACTTCGCCCTCGCCCGGCTGACCGGCGTGATCGACAAGCTGCTGGTCTATCCCGAGCGGATGAAGCGCAATCTCGACCGGATGGGCGGCCTCGTCCATTCGCAGCGAGTCCTCCTCGCCCTCACCCAGGCCGGCGCCAGCCGCGAGGATTCCTACCGGCTGGTCCAGAAGAGCGCGATGAAGGTGTGGGAGAGCGACGGCGCGCTGTCGCTGCTCGAGCTCCTCGAGGCGGATCCGGAGGTGACCTCCCTGCTTCCGCCCGACCGGCTCGAGGAGAGCTTCGACCTGGGCTATCACCTCAAGCACGTCGACACGATCTTCGAACGGGTGTTCGGCGCATAATTATACCCGGATAATATTGACGGGAGGGCTCGGAGCGTCTATCGCCCGGCCATGGAACAGCAAGCACGCAAGGCGGCCGTCGCGGCTTTCAAGGAGCGCAGGAGCGAGCCCGGCATCTACGCCCTCACCTGCCGTCCGACCGGCCAGGTCTGGGTCGGCCGGGCGCCCGATCTCGCGACGATCCGGAACCGCCTGTCCATCGCCCTTCGAATGGCGAGCACGCCGCATCGCAGCCTCCAGGCCGCGGCGCGCGAGCATGGCGCGGAAGCCTTCGACTTCGCGGTGGTCGAGCGGATCGACGAGCCCGACGCCTCGCCCGCGCTGGTCGCGGCGATCCTCAAGCGGCGGCTCGACCATTCGCGCGAGTCGATGGGCGCGACCGCGATCTAGGGCCGAGCGCCGTCGCGGACTTGATCCGGGGCTACTGAACACCGAGCTGTGGGACCCGGCATGACGAGGTAGCGATGACCGACCTTTCCCAATTCCCGATCGCGCGCCGCTGGCCCGCGGAGCATCCCGACCGGCTCCAGCTCTATTCGCTCAACACGCCCAACGGCGTGAAGGTCTCGATCATGCTCGAGGAGACCGGCCTTCCCTACGAGCCGCATCTCGTCGACATCACCAAGAACGAGACCTGGACCCCCGAATTCCTGTCGCTCAATCCCAACGGCAAGATTCCCGCCATCCTCGACCCGGACGGCCCCGGCGGCAAGCCGCTCGCCTTGTTCGAATCGGGCGCGATCCTGCTCTACCTCGCCGACAAGACCGGGCAGCTGATTCCGGCCGATCCGGCTCGGCGCTGGGAGACGATCCAGTGGGTCTTCTTCCAGATGGCCGCGATCGGCCCGATGTTCGGCCAGCTCGGCTTCTTCAACAAGTTCGCCGGCAAGGCGATCGAGGACAAGCGCCCGCTCCAGCGCTACGTCGGCGAATCCAAGCGCCTGCTCGGCGTGCTCGAGACTCGGCTCGAGGGCCGCGACTGGATCATGGGCGACTATAGCGTCGCGGACGTCGCGACGCTCGGCTGGGTGCGCAACCTCGTCACCTTCTACGAGGCCCGCGAGCTGGTCGGGTTCGACGACCTCGTCCACGTCCCCGCCTGGCTCGACCGCGGCCTCGCCCGCCCGGCCGTCCGGCGCGGGCTTGAGATCCCCCGCCGCGGCTAGGGTCTATACTACCGTCATCCCGGCGAAGGCCGGGACCCAGGAACTCGAAATTCGAATTGAGGCGACGCCGTCGCGCCGACATTCGACCCCCGATGTCCCTGGGTCCCGGCCTTCGCCGGGATGACGAGGAGCATTCACCCGCAGTCACCGCGAAATCCAACTGAGTCCGCGGCTAGTGCCGATGCGCCTTCCCCTTCGTCAGGCTCTCGTGGACGAAGGCGATGAACTGGTCGGGCTTGATGAAGCCGTCGGCCATTCCGTAGGCGGCGGCCGGCTTGGTCGCCTGGATCTGGGCGAGCGTGCGCTTCGCCCTGATGCCCGCCGCCACTTTCGAGCGGATGTCGACCAGCATCGAGCGGTAGGCCGCGAGATCGGAGCGCGAGCCGACCGGGCCGTGGCCGGGGATGATCCGGGTCGCCTCGTTCGACATGGCGAGGCCCTTGTCGGCGGCCGCGATCATGCCGTCGATCGAGCCTCCCGAGCTCAGGTCGATGAACGGCAGGGTGACCTTGTTGAAGAAGGTGTCGCCCATGTGGAGGACGTTGGCCTTCTGCCAGTGGACCAGCGAATCGCCGTCGGTATGGGCGTCGGCGACGTGGACGACGTGGAGGGTGTCGCCGTTGAGGTGGAGGGCGACCCCGTCCTCGAACGTCACCACGGGCAGCGCCCCCGCCGGCGAGGCGGGCACCTTGTCGCCCAGCGCCGCGATGAACTGCTCGCTCGACATCCGGGTACGAACGTTGCTGTGGGCGAGGATGACCGCGCCGCGCCCGCCCATCGCCTCGTTGCCGCCGGTATGGTCGCCGTGCCAGTGGGTGTTGACGACGAAGCGGACCGGGTCCGGATCGAGCGTCGCGACCGCGGCGACGATCCTGTCGCTCATCGGCGCATATTGATCGTCGATGACGATGTTGCCGTCCGTCCCGTAGGACAGGCCGACGTTGCCGCCGGCGCCGAACAGCACGGCCACTCCGGGGGCGATCTTCTCGACCTTCACCTCGACCTTGGAGAGGTCCGGCTGGGCGGATGCGGGCGCCGCGGCGAGAGCGGCGATGGCCAGGGCTAACGGACGCATGGATTCCCCTTTTCGAATGACTTCAATCCGGCGCGTAGCGCTCCGGATACCGGCGCCGTTGCGGCCCGCTTGTGGGTCCTTTCACCCGGGGCCAATCGTCGGTCCAGACGAGGTGATCGATGAGCATGACCCGCCTCGTGTTGACCTCGTCGGCCGGCTTGGTTCGGGGGCGGGCGGCATCGACGGCGTGATAGACGAGCCAGGTCTCGCCTCGGTCGTCGTCGATCACGCTGTTGTGGCCGGGGCCTATCCATTTCTTATTCCCCTCGAGCAAGGTGCCCGGCTGAAGCTCGAAAGGGCCGGTCGCGCTCCGCGAGCGCGCCACCATGACGGCGTAGTGGACGCCTTTGCCGCAGCAATTGTCGCCCGAATAGAAGAGGTAGTAATAGCCTCCGCGAAGCTCGATCCAGGCGCCTTCGACGAGCTTGCGATAGTCGCTCTGGGGGTCCGCCGGGATGAGCTCGACGGCCTTGCTCCCCGGAGCGAAGGAGAGTCGGTCGGGCGCCAGCTCCCGCACCTTGATCGGCTCGAAGCCCGAGCCCCAGTAGAGCAGCCGCCTGCCGGTCGCCGGATCGTCATAGGCCATCGGATCGATGTTGACGAAGGATGGCCCGCACTGGAGCGGACGCCCCATGTCGGTGAAGGGGCCCTCGGGACGGTCGGCGGTGGCGACGGCGAGGCACAGGCCCTTCTTGTCGTCGGTCAGCGCCTCGTCGGGCTTGGCCGAATAATAGAGATAATAGCGCCCGCCATGCTCGGCGACGTGCGGCGCCCAGAAATCCTGGGTGCGGCTCGCCCAGGCGGGCTTGGCCGGGAGCGCGTCGCCGAGATGCTCCCAGGCGACGAGGTCGCTCGAGCGGGCGACCTGGAGGTTGATCCACTTGCCGTCGCGCTCGGTCTGGGTGGCGTAGACGTAATAGAAGCCGTCCTTCGCCCGGAGGATGGCCGGATCGGGGAAGTCGGAATCGATGACCGGGTTGGCGAAGGTCGCGGGCTTGTCGCGCGCCGTGGCGCAGGAGGCGGCGATGAGGGCGAGGAACGGGAGCAAGGGGCGCATGGCCGGAGCTTAGCGGAAGATAACTCTTCCCCCTACCCCCTACCCCCTACCCCCTACCCCCTACCCCCTCTCCCCTGCAGGGAGAGGGGGCTGCTCAGCCCTCCCAAAGTCCCTTGAGCTTGCCGAAGAAGCTCGTGCTGGCCGGGCATTCCTCGCCGGTCTCGGTGGCCCGGAACTCCTCGAGCAGCTCGCGCTGCCGGGCGCTGAGCCTGGTCGGAGTCTCGACCTCGACCTGGATCACCATGTCGCCATGGCCGCGGCCGTTGAGGACCGGCATGCCCGCCCCGCGCTGGCGAAGCTGCTTGCCGGACTGGATTCCGGCCGGGATCGCGATCGAATGCTTCTGGCGGTCGAGGCCCGGGACTTCGATGCAGCCGCCGAGCGCGGCGGTGGTGATGCTGACCGGCGCGCGCACGAACAGGGTCGAGCCCTCGCGCTGGAACACCGCGTGGCGGGCGAGATGGACGAAGATGTAGAGGTCGCCGCTGGGGCCGCCGCGGACGCCCGCCTCGCCCTCGCCGGCGAGGCGGATCCGGGTGCCCTCGTCGACTCCGGGCGGGATCCGGACCTCGAGCGAGCGCTGCCGCTCGACCCTCCCCTCGCCGCGGCATTTGTCGCACGGATCGGCGATCACCTCGCCGACTCCGCGGCAGGTCGGGCAGGTCCGCTCGACCACGAAGAAGCCCTGGCTGGCGCGGATCTGGCCGCGGCCCTGGCACATCGTGCAGGTCCGCGCCTGGGTGCCGGTCTTGGCGCCGGAGCCGCCGCAGGGCTCGCATTTGGCGGTCGTGTCGATCCGGAGCTCGACCTCCTTGCCGGCGAAGGCGTCCTCGAGGCTGATCTGGAGATCGTAGCGAAGGTCCGAGCCGCGCAGCGCGTTGGAGCGGCGGTCGGCCTGCTGGCCGTTCATGAACTCGCCGAAGATATTCTCGAAGATGTCGGAGAATGAGCCGAAATCCTGGGCGCCCGCCCCGCCCGGGCCGCCGTTCCGGAAGGCGGCGTGGCCGAACCGGTCGTAGGCGGCGCGCTTCTGCGGGTCCTTCAGGCAGTCATAGGCCTGGCTGATCGCCTTGAAGCGCGCCTCGCTGTCCTTGCAGCCGGGATTGCGGTCGGGGTGGCATTCCATCGCGAGCCGGCGATAGGCGGACTTGATCGTCCGCTCGTCCGCGCCGCGCTGGACCTGCAGGAGCTCGTAATAATCGGTCTCGCTCACTTCATCCCTCTCCCTGCAGGGGAGAGGGACAGCCGCCGCTTAGCGGCGGCAGGGTGAGGGCCCCTGCCCTCCCCTTTATCCACTCCCGATCAGACTCGCTCATACATGCCCTCACCCTGCCGCTTCGCGGCTGTCCCTCTCCCCTGCAAGGAGAGGGAGGGGATCATCAGCCCTTGTTTTCGTCGTCGACCTCGGAGAATTCGGCGTCGACGACCTCTTCCTCAGCGCCGGCGGCGGTCTCGGCGCCCGCCGAGGCCTCATCTCCGGCGGAGCCCGCGCTATTGGCCTGCTCCTTCTCGTAGATCGCCTGGCCGAGCTTCATCGCGACCTGGCTGAGCGCCTGGGTCTTGGCCTGCATCGCCTCGACGTCGCCGCTCTCGACCGCCTGCTTGGTCTCGTCGATCGCCGCCTGGATCTCGGACTTGAGGGCCTCGTCGATCTTGTCGCCATGCTCCGCAAGCTGCCTTTCGGTGCTGTGGGCGAGGCCTTCGGCGCTGTTCTTCGCCTCGGCCGCGGCGCGGCGCTTCTTGTCCTCCTCGGCGAAGCTCTCGGCCTCGCGGACCATCTTGTCGATGTCCGCGTCGGATAGGCCGCCCGACGCCTGGATCCGGATCTGCTGCTCCTTGCCCGTGCCCTTGTCCTTGGCCGAGACGTGGACGATGCCGTTGGCGTCGATGTCGAACGTGACCTCGATCTGCGGCACTCCGCGCGGTGCCGGCGGGATCCCGACCAGGTCGAACTGGCCGAGCACCTTGTTGTCCGCCGCCATCTCGCGCTCGCCCTGGAAGACGCGGATGGTGACCGCGTTCTGATTGTCCTCGGCGGTCGAGAAGGTCTGCGACTTCTTGGTCGGGATGGTCGTGTTGCGGTCGATCATCCGGGTGAAGACCCCGCCCAGCGTCTCGATCCCGAGGCTGAGCGGCGTCACGTCGAGCAGCAGCACGTCCTTGACGTCGCCCTGGAGCACGCCGGCCTGGATGGCGGCGCCCATGGCGACGACCTCGTCCGGGTTGACTCCGGTGTGCGGCTCCTTGCCGAAGAAGTCCTGCACCACCTGGCGGACCCGCGGCATGCGGGTCATTCCGCCGACGAGGACGACCTCGGCGATGTCCTCGGCCTTGACGCCGGCATCGGCCAGCGCCTTCCGGCACGGCTCGAGGGTGCGCTTGATCAGATCCTCGACCAGCTTCTCGAGATCGGCGCGGCTCAGCGACTTGACGAGGTGCTTGGGCCCGTTCTGGTCGGCGGTGATGAAGGGCAGGTTGACCTCGGTGGTCTGCGCCGACGACAGCTCGATCTTGGCCCGCTCGGCGGCCTCCTTGAGCCGCTGCAGCGCCAGCCGGTCGGTCCGAAGGTCGATTCCTTCCTGCTTCTTGAACTCCTCGGCGAGCCAGTCGACGATCTTGGCGTCGAAATCCTCGCCGCCGAGGAAGGTGTCGCCGTTGGTCGACTTCACCTCGAAGACTCCGTCGCCGATCTCGAGCACCGAGATGTCGAACGTTCCGCCGCCGAGATCGTAGACGGCGATCGTCTTGCCGTCCTGCTTGTCGAGGCCGTAGGCGAGCGCCGCCGCGGTCGGCTCGTTGATGATCCGGAGGACCTCGAGGCCGGCGATCTGGCCGGCGTCCTTGGTCGCCTGGCGCTGGGCGTCGTTGAAGTAAGCCGGGACGGTGATCACCGCCTGGGTGACGGTCTCGCCGAGATAGGCTTCCGCCGTCTCCTTCATCTTCTGGAGGATGAAGGCCGAGATTTGCGACGGGCTGTAATCCTTGGCGCCGGCATTGACCCAGGCGTCGCCGTTGGGGCCGCGGGTGATCTTGTAGGGCACCAGCTCGGTGTCCTTCTTGGTGATCGGATCGTCGAAGCGGCGGCCGATCAGCCGCTTGACCGCGAAGACGGTGTTCTCGGGATTGGTGACCGCCTGGCGCTTGGCCGGCTGGCCGACCAGCCGCTCGCCGTCCTTGGCGAAAGCGACGATCGAGGGAGTGGTGCGCGCGCCTTCCGCATTCTCGACGACCTTGGGCTTGCCGCCTTCCATGACGGCGACGCAGCTGTTGGTCGTGCCGAGATCGATTCCGATGACTCTAGCCATGCTTAATCCTCTTGTGCCCCAAAAGTTTACCGCACCCCTGCGCCCTTCCAATGAGGCACGCGGAGTGTTTCGGAAGCGATATAGGGGTGGATTCCGACGCGACAAGAAGTCCGGGCGCCGCTACGGAACCCGACCCATGAAGAAGATGCTCGAAAGCCTCGCTTTTGTCGCTCTCGCCGGCTCGGCGCTGGCCGGGTGCGACCGGCCGCCGCCGGACGGCACCGTGCGGATGGGCGAAGCCTGGGTGCGCCTGCCGGCCTCGAAGAATCGTCCCGGCGGAGCCTATTTCCGGATAGAGGCGGGCAGCGAGGGCACGCGCCTGGTCGGCGTGTCGAGCCCGTCGGCGCGGTGGATCGAGCTCCACGAGACCCGGATGTCCGGCACGACGGCGAAGATGAAGCGCGAGCGGGAGATCGAGTTCCCGAGCCGGGGCGAGCTTGTCTTCGAGCCCGGCGGCCGCCACGCCATGCTGTTCGGCCTGGACCCGAAGCTCAAGCCCGGCGACCGCATCCCGCTCACCTTCTCCTTCAACGTCGCCCCGCCGATCACGGTGGACGCCGAGGTGCGCGGTCCGGCCGACGAGGGGCCCCACGCGGGGCATTAGGACAAATTCCTCCCCGGCATTTGCCGGGGAGGGGGACCGCGCGAAGCGCGGTGGAGGGGTTCTTTCCAGCGCCTGAAGAACCCCCTCCACCAGGCTTCGCCTGGTCCCCCTCCCCCGGAAATCGGGGGAGGAATTTTGGCCGGCAGCCTGCAGCCTGCGCTGGGGTGACGGCCGGAATGGATCGCGTTAGTCTCCTCTCGTTCACAAGGGGGAGGACCGACATGTCCGGATTCAGGGAATTCATCGCCAAGGGCAACGTACTCGACCTCGCGGTGGCGGTGATCATCGGCGCCGCGTTCGCGACCATCGTCACTTCCCTCACCGACGACGTCATCATGCCGGTCGTCGGCTGGCTGTTCGGCGGGCTGGACTTCTCGAGCTACTTCGTCCGCCTCGGGCCGATCCCGGCCGCCTATCAGGGCGACCCGAACAATTACGCGGCGCTCAAGGAAGCGGGGGTGCCGATGCTCGGCTACGGCCAGTTCCTCACCGCCCTCGTCAATTTCCTGATCCTCGCCTTCATCATCTACCGGCTGGTCAAAGCGGCCTCGCGTTTCCACCGAGCACCCGAAGCGGCGCCGGCGGGGCCGAGCGAAGAGCTGGTCGTGCTTCGCGAGATCCGCGACGAGCTGAAGGCCCGCCCGTGACTGGGATCGATTGAAAACACGCCCGTTTCCAGCTAGTTGTGGAGGGACCTCGAGCGCTCGCGGGCGCTCGGCGGCAAGGGCGGGGTGGGAATGACGTTTCGTGACTTGGGCCGTGCCCTGGCGGCGGCGGCGGCGTTGCTGCTCCCCTGCGCTCCGGCCTCGGCGATCGATCCGTTCCCGGCCGAGGCGCGGATGGCGCCCGACCCGGCGCTGAGGACGGGGACCTTCGCCAACGGCCTGCGCTACGCGATCATGCGCAACGGCGCTCCGGCCGGCGCCGTCTCGATCCGTCTCGCCATCCGAGCCGGAAGCTATGACGAGGAGGAGGGCGAACGCGGCTTCGCCCATTTCATCGAGCATATGGCGTTCCGCTCGACCCGCCAGGCGCCGGAAGGCTCGCTCGATACCCGCTTCGCCAACCTGGGCGTGGCGTTCGGCCGCGACCAGAACGCGGCCACCGACCTCGACTCGACCGTCTACCAGATGGACATCCCCAAGGCCGACTCCGCCGCCACCGCGAGGGTGCTGGAGTGGCTTCGCGGCGCCGCCGACGGGATCCTCTTCACGCCCGCCGCCGTCGAGGTCGAGAAAGGCGTGGTGATCGCCGAGCTGCGCGCCCGAAGCACTCCGGCGACGGCGGCGGTGCGCGCGACCGCCCGCTTCCAGGGTGCGGGCCTGCGCTCGTTCGACCGGGAGCCGGGAGGCAGCGAGGCTTCGGTCGGGTCGGCGACCGCGGCCCGCCTCCAGGCCTTTTACGACCGCTGGTACCGGCCCGCCAACGCGGTGCTGGTGATCGTCGGCGACGCCGAGCCCGAACGGATGCTCGAGGCGGCCGAGGCGGCGTTCGGGAGCTGGACCGGCCGCGGCGCGCCCGGCACCCGGCCGGCGCCGCCGGCGCTGGCCGAACGCGGCCTGGAAGCCTTCACCCAGAGCGGCCCGACGCTCCCGCTGGCCGGGACCGCCTGCCGGATCGCTCCGGCCGACGGGCCGCGGGACCCGGGGCTCGAGCGCATGCGCCGGCAAATCCTTTCGCAGATCTGGGTGCAGATCCTCACCGAACGCACCGGCCGGCTGACGGCGCGGTCGGGATCGTCGCTGCTCGGCGCCGCGCCGGTCGCCAATCGCGGCCTGCCCGACGCGCGCGTCGCCTGCCTGATCGTGGTTCCCAACCAGGGCAAATGGCGCGAGGGGCTGGCCGAAGCGCAGGCCGAGCTTCGCCGCTTCGCCGAGGCCGGACCCACCCCGCTGGAGGTCGAGACCGCCGCCGAGAATCTCCGGTCCCGGCTGCGCGCCGCCGTCTACCAGAGCGGTACGCGCTCGACCCGCGACCTCGCTCAGGGGATTCTCGAGGCGGAGATGGAGGGGTTCCCCTTCCTCGGGCCGGAGGACGCGATGCGGGTCTATGACCTGCTCGTCGCGGGGCTGACCCCGGCCGACGTCAAGCGCGCCTTCGAGGCGGACTGGACCGGCAACGGGCCGCTGCTCGCTCTCGCCGGCCCGGACGAGGTCGCGGAGGAAGAGCTCCTCGCCGCATGGCGCGCGAACGAGTCGGCGGCGCCGCTGGCGAGCTTCGCCGACGCCCGGGCCGCCGAATGGGCCTATTGGAAATTCGGCAAGCGCGGCAAGGTGGCGAGCCGCCAGGTCCTTCCCGAATTCACCCGGCTGACGTTCAGGAACGGGGTCGCTCTCAACTTCAAGCAGACCGATTTCCAGTCCGGCGGGGTCGAGATCCGGATCCGCTTCGGCCATGGCGAGCGCGCTCTCGAGCCCGCCGACCGCACTCCGATGGTTCTGGCCGCCAGCCTCTTCCCGAGCGGCGGTCTCGGCCGGATGGATTATACGCAGATCGGCGAGGCGCTCGCCAACTCGACCTGGGCCTTCAGCCTCGAGGCTCTGACGACCGCCTACCAGCTCAAGAGCAGCACCCTCACCGACAATGTCGACGCCGAGATGCGGCTGCTCGCCGCCTACATGACCGACCCCGGCTTCCGGCCGCTGATGGACGAGAAGCTGCCGACGGCGATCGACATGACCTACCGCATGGCCGGCACCAATCCGCTGCTGGTCGCCACCGTGGCGCTCGAGCGGGCGGCCTTCCCGGGCCGCGAATCGCTTCCCCCGCGGGAGAAGATCGCCGCCTATCGGGCCGCCGATTTCGAGCGGATGCTGAAGCCGGCGCTGACCGGCGCTCCGATCGAGGTGACGATCGTCGGCGACATCGGCGAGGAGGAGGCGAAGCGGGCTGTGGCGGCCACCTTCGGAGCGCTTCCGCGCCGCCCGGCGCTCGCTCCGCTTCCCGCCGGGCCCGGCCCCTTCCGCCATTTCCCCGATCCGCTGCCGGCCTCCGTCACCGAGACCCACCAGGGCGCTCCGGACAAGGCGGCGGCGGTCCTCGCCTGGCCGCTGTGGGTCGCCAGTCCGGAGCGCCGCCGCGAGGAATATGCCGTCCACCTGCTGCGCTCGATCTTCGAGACCCGGCTGATGCGCCAGGTCCGGGTGGTGATGGGCAAGGTCTATGCGCCGAGCGTCGCCGTCGACACGCCCGACCACGCCGATCAGGGCGTTCTCGTCGCTTCGCTCGAAGCGGCTCCGGGCGAGCTCGACGCTCTGATCGAGGCGGCCCGGACGGTCGCCGGCCAGCTCGCCGGCGGCGCGATCTCCGCCGAGGAGATCGATGCCGCGCGGACGCCCATGCTCGCCTCCACCGATGCGGCGCTGCGCGACAACGCCGCCTGGGCGTCGGTCATCGCCTACGCCGCGAAGGACATGTCGGCGATGCGCGAGCTGACCGGAGTGCGCGAGGATTTCGAGGCGCTCACCCTCCAGGACGTCAGGCGCGCGGCCGCCGACTGGCTGGCGCGCGCGCCGGTCGTGTCCCGGGCCCTCCCCGCGTCCCGCTGACGGGGCGAAGGCTCAGAAGCGCTGGCGCGCCGTCACTCCGATGGTCCGCGGCTGGCCGACGTGGAAGCCGAGCCGGGCGCGGCCGCCGCGCTCGCGGTCGAAGGCCAGGATGGCGTTCTCGTCGAAGACGTTGTTGACGTAGAGCGTCAGGTCGAAGCCGTTGGCGAACTCCACGCCGGCGCTGAGATTGACCAGCTGATAGTCGGGCAGCTTGAGGTCCAGAGTCGTCGACGCCGTCGCCGGGGCCCCGCCGAAGGGCAGTCCGTGGACGAAGGTGCGCGGGTTGTTCTCCTGGTCGCCGGGCTGGGTGAAGCGCGTCCCGACGTGCTGGAAGGTGGCGCCGAAATAGGCCTCGTCCCCGTCGTCGCTGACCGGGAAGGTGTAGAAGGCGCTCGCGGCGACCTGGAACCGGGGCACCGAGGGCAGCCGGTTGCCGTCGCGAATGCCTTCGAGCACCTGGCCGTTCTGCTTCAGCCGGGTCTCGTCGAACTCCGCCTCGACCCAGCTTCCGGCGAGCGACAGGTTGAGGCCCTGGACCGGGCGCGCCGACAGCTCGAACTCGACGCCCATCGTGTGGGCGTCGGCGTTGAACACCACTCGCGACGAGCAGGAGCCCGCGTCGGCGGTGACCTGGAGGTTGCTGATGTCGGTGTAGAAGGCGGCGGCGTTGAAGCTGATCGGGCCGAATTGCGACTTCACCCCGGCCTCGTAATTCCACAGGCTCTCGTCGTCATAGCGGTCGAAGCCGCCGTAATCGATCTTGTCCTGGGCGCTGCACAGGCCTTCGTTGAGCGGATCGTTGACTCCGCCGAGGCGGAAGCCCTTCGAGGCCTGGAGGTTGATGATGACGTCGTCGGTCGCCTCGTAGCTGAGCAGGAAGCGCGGCGACAGGCCGTCCGACTTGGTCTCGTCGGTCTGGTTGTCGCCGTTCGAGAAGAGGCCGCCCGACTTGAAGCCGCGATTTTCCTTGAAGTCGTAATAGCGCAGCCCGGCGGTCGCGGTCAGCGCGTCGGTGATGTCGTAGCTCGCCTCGCCGAACAGGGCGAGCTGCTGGATGTCGTAGGGAAGGTCGGCGTTGTAGGGCGAGTTGGCCGGGAAGCCGTTCGCCACCGCCGCGGCGGTGCCGGCGCCGAAGCGGGCGTTGATGAAGATGTCGTAGAGCGGCGTCGGCAACCGCTGCGCGTAGATCCGGTCGACGTCCGAATAGAAGGCGCCGACCAGCCACTGGAACGGCCCGTCGCCGTTCGACGAGAGCCGAAGCTCCTGGGTCCAGGTCTTGAGGTCGGTGGTGTCGACGAGGTTCGAGGGCAGCAGGACGCCCGCCGCCGGGAAGCCGAGATCGACCGAGACGCTCCCGGTCAGCGCGCTGGCGTCGCGGCTGACGAGGATGTCGCGGTTGATGTAGGTCGTCACCGAGGTCAGGTCGACTCCTCCGAGGTCGGCGCTGGCGGTGAGGTCGGCGAGCAGCGTGTCGTCGGCGAACCGTTCGCGCAGTCGAAGGAATTGCTCCCGCTCGCCGAGCTGGACGGGGGGACGGGTGGTGGTGAACGGATTGGCGTAGAGGTTGTAGACCTCCTGCCGGTTGAAGCCGTTGGAACGGACCGACTGGTAGACGATGCGCGGCGTGATCGTGATGTTCTCAAGCGGCTCGAGCCGGATCGCGATCCGGCCGCCGGTGCGGCGCCCGTCGTTGACGTCCTTGACGATCCCGGCCTCGTGGCGGGCGTCGATGAAGCCGGCATATTCGGTATTGTAGCCGACCACTCGGACCGCCGCATGATCGCCGAGCGGGACGTTGACCGCGGCCTTGAAATGGCCGCCGTAGTCGCCGTCCTCGAGCATGTGCAGGTTGGCCTCGACGACTCCCTCGACCTTCGAGAGGTCGGGCTGGTTGGTGATGTAGCGGATCGTTCCTCCGACCGAGCCGGAGCCGAACAGCGTGCCCTGCGGTCCGCGCAGGGTCTCGACCCGGTTCAGGTCGAAAAGGTCGAGATCGGGCTGGAACAGCGACAGCGAGATGACCGATTCGTCGAGATAGACGCCGACCTGCTCCTTGACGCCCGGCTGGTCGCGGATGATCTGGCCGGCCGAGACTCCGCGGATCGCGATCTGGCTCTGCCCCGGGCCGAGGTTCTGGACGGTGAGGCCGGCGACGTTGCGCGACAGGTCCTCGATCGTTCCGGCGCCGAGCTTCTGGATGTCCTCCTCGGTCTGGGCGTTGATCGAGAAGGGCACCTCGAGCAGCGTGGTCTCGCGCTTGGTGGCGGTGACGACGATGGTCTCGCCATCCTCTCCGGCGGCTTCGCCGGCCGGCGTGGCCGTGGTCTCGTCCTGGGCGAAAGCCGGCGACGCGGCGGCAAGGCAGGCGGCCAGCGAGGCCCCGGCCAGGAAGGCGGTCTTGCCGAGGCGGCGGCGATTCCAGAGGCGGGCCATCTTACGTTCCCCTTCGTTGTGGCAGTGCAACAACTTCTCCGCCCGAGCGCAGAAGATCAAGGCGAGCCGCGCCTGTGCAGCGGAAAATCCGCCACACTGTTGCAGAAGCGTTACAGGGCCCTGCGCCCACTTTCGTCATGCTGAACTTGTTTCAGCATCCAGTTCTCCACCTCCGGGAAGGGTGACCAGCTAGACCCTGAAACAAGTTCAGGGTGACAGGAAGACTCGCCTCGCTTGACTAATCGCGGCCTCGCCCGAATGCTGCGCGTCTCGGAGGGGGTGGATGGCGGGGATGACGCGCCGGTCGGCAATCAAGGCGGGAGCGGCGGCGGCTGCCGCGGCGGCCGTCGACGCGCCGGCCGTGGCGGCCTCCCGCGCGCCCGACGCGATCGTCGTCGGCGCCGGCGTGTTCGGGGCCTGCACCGCCCGCGCCCTGCAGCGTGCCGGCAACCGCGTGCTGCTGCTCGACGCCTGGGGCCCGGCCCATGCCCGAGCCTCGTCGGGCGGGGAATCGCGGCTGACCCGCGGAAGCTACGGCGCCGACGAGGTCTATACGCGCATGGCCTGGGAATCGCTCGCCGAATGGAGCGCCCTCTCGGCTCGGGCCGAGCTGCCCCTCTTCCACCGCGCCGGAATCCTGTTCTTCTTCCCGACCGCCGAGGATTACGTCCACCGCACCGTCGAGGTCCACCGCCGGCTGAAGCTGCCGACTCAGCTCATGGACCGCTCCGACATGCACCGCCGCTTCCCGATGATCGATTTCGACGGGATCGAGCTCGGCCTGTGGGAGCCCGAGTTCGGCGCCCTGATGGCGCGGCGGGCGGTCCAGACCCTGGTCGCCGAGTTCGTCGCGGCGGGCGGCGAATATCGCTGCGGCTCCGTCCTCCCGCCGCCGGGGGGCGAGGGACCGCTGGAACGCATAACCCTGCGCGACGGCGGGAAATTATCCGCCGCGCGCTTCGTCTTCGCCTGCGGCCCCTGGCTTCCGAAGCTGTTCCCGGACCTGCTCGGCCGGCGCATCTTCCCGACCCGGCAGGAAGTCTTCTTCTTCAGGCCCGAGGCCGGCGACCGGCGCTTTTCGGTCGGCGCCCTGCCCGGCTGGGCCGATTTCAACGCCGGCGACATCTTCTACGGCTTCCCCGACCTGGAAGGCCGCGGAGTCAAGATCGCCCACGACCTGCACGGCCCGCCGATCGATCCCGACGCCGGCGACCGAACCCCCTCCCCCGCCGCCCTCGCCGAGGTCCGGGCCTATATGGAGCGCCGCTTCCCCGGCCTGCGCGGCGCCCCGCTCAGCGAGGCGCGGGTCTGCCAATATGAGAACAGCGCCAACGGCGACCTCCTGATCGACGTCCACCCGCGCCGGCCCAACCTCTTCCTGGTCGGCGCCGGCTCGGGCCACGGCTTCAAGCACGGCCCGGCGGTCGGCGCGTATGCCGCGAAGCTGATCACCGGCACGCTCGCCGCCTCCGAACCGCGCTTCTCGCTCGCGACAAAGGGCGAGCGGCAGGACCGGGCGGTGCATTAGGAGAGACAGATGGAACAGCCGATCGACACTTTCCGCTCCTCGACCTGGGGCTGGCTGCGCGGGACTCTCGCAGGCTGGGCGACGATCGCCCTGATCCCGATCGGAATCCTGCTCTGCGCGCCGGGGACGTGGGGCCTCTGGCCGCTCGGCCTGGCCGCCCTCGCCTTGCTCATCATCCTGTGGAAATGGTTCGAGAATCTCGCCGCCCGCTTCGACATCTGCCAGGACCGGCTGATCGTCCGCCGCGGCATCTTCGTCAAAAGCCTCGACGAGATCGAGCTCTACCGCGTCAAGGACATCCGCCTCGACTTCAGCCTGATCAACCAGATGGCCGGAATCGGAACGATCACCGTCACCTCGAGCGACGAGACGACGCGGGGCGAGCCGCTGGCGCTCCGCCACGTCGAGCAGGCGGCCGCGCGCCGCGAAACCCTGCGCGACCTCGTCGACAAGGCCCGCCAGAAACGCCGCGTGCGCGAGATCGACATGACCCACGAGGATTATTGAAGCGAGCGTCATGCCAGCGCAGGCTGGCATCCCGGCGGGGAAGGGCGACCGTGCCTTCCACCCCCTGAGGCCCGAGCCTTCGCTGGGGCGACGAGCTAGAGTGTGATCGGCTTGGGTGGACCCAGCTCGTCAATGCGAGCGAAGCGAAGCAATCCAGTGCGGCGTCGCAGCCTGCCTGGATTGCTTCGTCGCTTCGCTCCTCGCAATGACGGATCAACCCAAGGCGATTATGCTCTAGCCCCTTTTCGCCACCCCGACCAAAGCCGGCCTGAGCAGCCGGTCCTTGATCATGTAGCCGGCCTGCATCTCCTGGACGATGGTGCCGGGCTCGGCCTCGTCGCTGGGAATCTCGACCATCGCCTGGTGGCGGTGCGGGTCGAGCGGCTGGCCGAGCGCCTCGACCCGGGTGATTCCGTTCCTCTGGAAGACGGTGTCGAGCTCGCGCCCCGTCGCCTCGATTCCGGTGATCAGCGACTTCATCCGCTCATCCTGGCGAAGGTCGTCGGGGATGGCGGCGAGCGCCCGGTCGAGATTGTCCTTCACCGACAGCATGTCGCGGGCGAAGCCGGTCGCCGCATAGGTCGCGGCGGTCTGCTTCTCCTGCTCGAGCCGGCGGCGGACGTTCTGGGTCTCGGCCTGGGCGTAGAGGACGTGCTGCCGGACCTGCTCGAGCTCCTTCACAAGCTCCGAGAAATCCTGCTCGGGCGCCTGGTCCTCGGCCCCCGCGCCGGCCGTTTCGGCGGTTTCGCCGGTCTCTTCCTGAAGTTCGGATTCGTCGTTCATGCCATCAATCTCGATAGTGCCTGTGCCGTGAAATCCACCATGGGTACGACCCGCGCATAGTTCAACCGCGTCGGCCCGATAACCCCGACCACGCCGACGACTTTCCCTTCGCGGCCGCGATAGGGGGCGGCGATCACGGACGAGCCGGACAGAGCGAACAATTTGTTCTCGGAGCCGATGAAGATCTTCATCCCCTGCCCCGCCCGGGCGCTGTCGAGCAGCCTCACGATCTCCTCCTTGCCGTCCAGCTCCTCGAGCAATTGCCGGACCCGCTCGAGGTCGGCGGCGGCGCCGGGCTCAAGCAGATTCGCCTGGCCCCGGACGATCAGGACGGGACGCTGCGCGCCGTCCTCGGACCACAAGGCGAGGCCGCGGTCGATCAGCTCGCTCGCGGCCGCGTCGAGCGCCGCCCGGCCGGCCTTGATCTCGGCCGCCAGGCGCCGCTGAGCCTCCGGCAGGGTCAGCCCGGAAAGCCGCGCGCTGACGTAATTGCCGACCTCGGTCAGGGTCGAGGCGGTCACCCCCGGCGGCAGGTCGACCACCCTGTTCTCGACTCCGCCCTCGGCGCCGACCATCACCGCCAGCGCCTGGGTCGGCGAGAGCTGGACGAAGCCCAGCTGGCGGAGCACCGGCTCGCGCTTGGGGACGAGGACGATCCCGGCGCAGGCCGACAGGCCGGAGAGCGCCGCGGTGGCGGCCGAGAGCGCCTCCTCGATCGGCCCGCCCCGCTCGAGCCGAGCCTCGATCGCCGCCCGCTCCTCGGCGCTCGGCTCGGCCGCCTGCATCATTCCGTCGACGAACAGCCTGAGTCCGGTCTCGGTCGGCACCCGGCCGGCCGAAGTATGGGGATGGGCGAGCAGGCCGAGCTCCTCAAGATCCTGCATGACGTTGCGGATCGAGGCCGGCGAGAGGTTGAGGCCGCCGAGCCTGGAGATCGTCCGCGAGCCGACCGGAGCTCCGGAGCCGAGATAATTCTCGACCACCATCCGGAAGACTTCGCGGGACCGTTCGGTGAGCTCGCTGACGGGGAGTGAGGCCATGGCCGGGCTATTTAGGCGCTATACCCTTCCCCGTCACCCCGAGCGCGGCTAAGGCGTCGCCGACCCAGCGAAAGGAACCCGATGCGCCCGTCCGGACGCGCCCCCGACCAGATGCGCGAGATAATCATGGAGCCCGGCTTCACCCGCCACGCCGAGGGCAGCGTCCTCGTCGCCTTCGGCGACACAAGGGTGCTGTGCACCGCCTCGGTCGAGCAGGGCGTGCCGTCCTGGCTCCGCGGCAAGGGCAAGGGCTGGGTCACCGCCGAATATGGAATGCTTCCGCGCGCGACCCATACGCGGGGCCGGCGCGAGGCGGCGTCGGGCAAGCAGTCGGGCCGAACTCAGGAGATCCAGCGCCTGATCGGCCGGAGCCTGCGCGCCGTCGTCGACCTCGCGGCGCTCGGCGAGCGCCAGATCACCGTCGATTGCGACGTCATCCAGGCCGACGGCGGCACCCGCACCGCCGCCATCTCCGGCGGCTGGGCGGCTCTGAGGATCGCGGTCGACAAGCTCCTCGCCGACAAGATCCTCGCCGCCGATCCGATCCGCCAGAAGGTGGCCGCGGTGAGCTGCGGAATCCACGGCGGAGCCGCCGTCCTCGACCTCGATTACGAGGAGGATTCGACGGCCGGCGCCGACGGCAATTTCGTCCTCACCGGCGACGGCCGAATCGTCGAGGCGCAGGTCACCGCGGAGGGCGAGACCTATGACGAGGAGGGGCTGCTCCGGCTGCTCCGCCTCGCCCGGATCGGCTGCGCCGGGATCTTCGCCGCCCAGGACAAAGCGACCGGACGATGAGTGGACTTTGACTAAGAGGGCGGCCCAGGAGTACGATGGAACTGTGAACGTTCACTCCAACTTCGAGCAGCAGGCGCTCGTGCCGCTCATCGAGCATCGGCTCGAGGAAATGTACGCTGCCGATCGGCGGCTGGAGTCGATGCAGGAAGTCGCCAACCTTCTTTTGACCTTCCTCGTGCTGTTCTACGCAATTTCCTTGGCTGCCCACCTTCGGCTTCCGCTTCTCGATTCCATGGCGTCGGATCCCCGGGTCCAGCTCACCGGCGGCGCGATTGCCTTGCTGTGCACGGCCTTCATCGCTCTTACGTTCCGTCGCCGGCGGCGCGACGTCATTGGCAACGACATTCGAGACCTGCGGCTTCAGCTTGCCTGGATGTCCGCTCGGGAGGAAGCGAGGAATCTCGGTGGCGATCCGGACGGTCCGGATCGCTGATCCGCAATGGCGCACGTGGCTCGATCAGACGCCCTCTCCGGACGAAGATGGCGTCGAAGCTCGTCACCACGCCCTCGTCAGCTGGCTCAAAAGGGCTCCGCCAGCGACGCTTGTCACCCCGCTTGAAGCGGACCGGCTGGTCACTGAGTTCCTCCTGCTCAGCCGCCGCCTTAAGCGGCGCCAGAAGCAGCGCGTCGACACGACTGGCGCGGTCTACGCGGGAGCCGTGGTCGGGATTATCGGTTACGCACTCGGCGGCCCCGTTGGCGGACTGGCTGGACCTCTCTTCACGTGGCCTTGCGACCTATAACGGCAAGCTCGGCGCGGACCATCGCCGCCAGCAGAATATGATTGATGAGGTGGACGCGATGATCGACGCCCTGATCGAAAGAATCAGGCCATGAGGAAGCTCCAGCCCGGCAGGCTGGTCATCGCCAGCCACAACGTCGGCAAGGTCCGCGAGATCAAGGACCTGCTCGGCCCCTACGGGATCGAGCCGGTCTCCGCCGCCGAGCTCGACCTGCCCGAGCCGGACGAGATCGGCACCACCTTCGTCGACAATGCCGATCTGAAGGCCCGCGAGGCGGCCGACCTGTCCGGCCTGCCGGCGCTGGCCGACGACAGCGGGCTGTGCGTCGACGCCCTCGACGGCCGGCCGGGCATCTTCTCGGCGCGCTGGGCGCTCGCCGCCGATCCGCGGGTGCCGCCCGAGGCGGGGCCGGGCGAGGTCGAGGGGCCGCGCGACTTCGACCTCGCCATGCGCCGGGTCTGGGAGGAGCTGGAAGCGCTCGGCCCCGAGGCGAGCCGGACCGCCCATTTCGTCTGCGCTCTGGCGGTCTGCTGGCCGGACGGGCGAAGCGAATGGTTCGAGGGCCGGGTCGACGGCACCTTGGTCTGGCCGCCGCGCGGCGACCGCGGCTTCGGCTACGACCCGATGTTCCTCCCCGCCGGCCGCGACCTCACCTTCGGCGAGATGGACCCGGTCGAGAAGCACCGCATCAGCCACCGCGCCGACGCCTTCCGCAAGCTGGAGGCGGCCCTGCTGTGAACGCCCCTCTCCCCTTCAGGGGAGAGGCCGGGAGAGGGGGAGTCCCCGCCCTCGGCCACCCTTCGGACTCCCCCTCTCCCCGACCCTCTCCCCGCGAGCGGGGAGAGGGAGGGCTCGCCCTCTACGTCCACTGGCCCTTCTGCGTCTCCAAATGCCCCTATTGCGACTTCAACAGCCATGTCCGCGAGTCGGTCGACCAGGCGGCGTGGCGCGAGGCCCTGCTCCGCGACCTGGCCTGGGAGGCCGAGACCTATCCCGGCCCGCCGCTCACCTCGATCTTCTTCGGCGGCGGCACGCCTTCGCTGATGGAGCCGGCGACGGTCGCGGCCCTGATCGAGGCGGCCCAGGCGCATTGGGGCCTCGCCCCGAACGTCGAGATCACGCTCGAAGCGAACCCCTCCTCGGTCGAGGCGGCGCGCTTCGCCGACCTCGCCGCCGCCGGGGTCAACCGGGTCTCGCTCGGCCTCCAGTCGCTCGACGACCGCGCGCTGCGCTTCCTCGGCCGGGCGCACGATTCGGCCGAGGGGCTGGCGGCGCTGGCGACCGCGCAAGGCTGCTTCGAGCGGGTCAGCTTCGACCTGATCTACGCCTTGCCCGGCCAGGACGAGGGTTCCTGGGCGGCCGAGCTCGAACGGGCGCTGGGCTTCGGCACCGGCCATCTCTCGCTCTACCAGCTCACGATCGAGCCCGGGACCCGGTTCGCGGCGATGGCGGCGCGCGGCGAGCTCGCCGGTCGCGATCCCGACGAGGCCGCCGGCCTCTATGAGCTGACCCAGGCGCTGACCGAAGCCGCCGGCCTCCCCGCCTACGAAATCTCCAACCACGCCCGCCCCGGCGAGGAGAGCCGCCACAATCTCGCCTACTGGCGCTACCGCCCCTATCTCGGGATCGGCCCGGGCGCCCACGGCCGGCGCTCGGGATCGGCGACGCTTCGCCACCGCAAGCCGGAGAACTGGCTGGCCGCGCTCGCCCGCAACGGCCACGGCCTCGCCGAGGAGACTCCGCTGACCCGGAAGGAGCAGGCGACCGAGGCGCTGCTGATGGGGCTTCGGCTGGGCGAGGGCGTGGAGATGGAAACGGTCCGGCCCGCGCTCGATTTCGGCGCCGCGGAGCGGCTCGAAGCGCAGGGGTTGCTGATTCGGACCGCCGATCGGCTGGTGGTACCGCCCGAGGCCCGCCTGCTGCTCGACGCCATCCTCGCCGAGATCGCGCTCTAATCCCCTCTCCCTCTAGGGGAGAGGGAGGGGCCCAAAGCGAAGCTTTGGGAGGGTGAGGGCCTTTAGCGAGCGAGTCAGCATGCCCTCACCCTGCCACCGCTTCGCGGCGGGCCCCTCCCTCTCCCCTGCAGGGAGAGGGTTTAATCGAAGCTCCTCGGCGCCGGCGACACCACGATCGTCCCGGCCGCGGTGACCTCGCGCACCTCGAGCGAGCGCTCGGCGATGCCGTCCGGATCGAAGCGGAACGCCCCGTCGACCCCGGCGAAGCCGGCCGGGTCGCGAAGCTCGCGCTCGGGGAAGGCCCGGCCGAGCCGCCAGTTCTTGGCGATCCTCACGGTGAGCAGCACCGCGTCGTAGCCGAGGCTGGCGAGCCGGTAGGGATTGGCGCCGTAGCGGCCCCGGTAGCGGGTGCGCAGCTGGTTGAACATCGTGTCGGAGACGCTCGCATACCAGGCGCCGCGAAGCGCCGGGGTCCGGCCCAGGCCGGTCTCGGTCGCCCACAGCTCGGTGCCGAGGAGCCGCATTCCGGCCGAGGCCCCGGTCCTGAGCAGGGGCGCGGCGGCGGCCGCGCTCCGGCCGCCGTCGGCGATCAGCACCGCGTCGTAGGGGCCGGTCGCGTGCAGCCGGCCGATCGCCGTCCTCAGCCCCGCCGGGCTCGCGTCATAGGCCTGCATGGCGACGATCCGGCCGCCGGCGCCCTCGACGCTGTCGATCATCGCCTGAGTCGCCCGGCGGCCGTAGACCCCGGTCGGGGTCACCGCTCCGAACCGCTCGAGCCCCGCCTCGCGGGCATGGCCGACGACCCGCGCGATCGACTGGGCGGGCGCGAAGCCCATCAGATAGACTCCGTTGCCGGCGACGCTGGTGTCGTTGGAGAAGCTGATCACCGGCACTCCGGCGCGGCGCGCCACCGGCGCGACCGCCCGGACGTCGTCGGCGAGCAGCGGGCCGAGGAACAGGCCGTTGCCCTCGGCCAGCGCCTGGTTGGCCGCGGCCGCGGCGCCGCCTCGAGCGGTGTCGTAGACGGTGATCCGGATGCGCTCGCCGCCGGCGTCGAGGAGCGCGAGGTTGGCCGCGTTGGCGATCGACTGACCGACGCCGGCATTGGCGCCCGAGGTCGGGACGAGCACGGCGACCCGGTTGCGGGTCTCTTCCGGCGGCAGCTGCGGGCCCTGGGGCTCCTCCGGCTCCGGCTGGGCTTCGGGCAGCTCGGGCTCCGGAAGCCGCTCGGGCCTTTGCTTGGGAACGAGCTGGCAGCCGCCCAGCGCCAGGGCGAGGGCCGCCGTCATTCCAAGGCCGAGGAAGCTGCGCCGCGCTTGCGACCCGGGGGATTGCTCTGCCATGACCCTCATCCTCATGAACGCGCTGCCGCCCGGCCTCTATATCGTCGCGACCCCCATCGGCAATCTTTCCGATCTCTCGCCGCGCGCGGCCGACGTGCTGGCCCGGGCCGACCTGATCGCGGTCGAGGACAGCCGGGTAACCGCGAAGCTGCTCCGCCATGTCGGCGTCAAGCGGCCGATGCTCCCCTATCACGACCACAATGCCGAGCGGGTCCGGCCGCAGCTGATCGAGCGGATGCGCGACGGGGCGGTGGCGCTGGTCTCCGACGCGGGCACGCCGCTGATCTCGGACCCGGGCTACAAGCTGGTCCGGGAGGCCCGGGCGGCCGGGATCGCGGTCACCACCATCCCCGGCCCCTCCGCCGTCGTCGCCGCCCTCACCCTGGCCGGGCTTCCGACCGACCGCTTCCTGTTCCTCGGCTTCCTGCCGCCGAAGGGCGGCGCCAAAGCGACGGCGATCGCCGAGGTCGCGCCGGTCCGGGCGACGCTCGTCCTCTACGAGAGCGGCCCGCGCCTCGCCGCGACGCTTCGCGCCTTGAACGACGGCCTCGGCGACCGCCAAGCGGCGGTGGCGCGCGAGATCAGCAAGAAATTCGAGGAGACGGTGACCGGAAGCCTGGCGGAGCTTGCGCAGCGCTACTCGGAAGCTCCGCCCAAGGGCGAGATCGTCATCGTCGTCGCGCCTCCGGGCGAGGCCGAGGCCGCCGGCGAGGAGGCGATCGATTCGGCCCTGCGCGAGGCGATGGGACGGCTCTCGGCGTCCCGGGCGGCGGCCGAGGTGGCGCAGACCCTCGGAGTGCCGAGGCGCCTGGCCTACGAACGGGCCCTCAAGCTCAAATGACCCGGCAGCGGGCGGAGCGCGGCGGCCGCCGGGCGGAAAGGCTCGCCGCCCTCTGGCTCCAGATCAAGGGTTGGAAGATCCTCGGCCGGCGCGTCCGCACCCCGGTCGGCGAGGTCGACCTCGTCGCCCGCCGCGGCCGGACCGTCGCCTTCGTCGAGGTCAAGGCACGCTCCACGCCCGAGGAGACCGGCTTCGCCCTCGACGAATACCGGCTCCGTCGGGTCGCCGCCGCCGCCGAGGCGCTCGCCCACCGCTACGCCCGCGAAGGCGACGACATCCGCCTCGACGCGATCTTCATCGTACCGCGCCGACTGCCCCGGCACATGGCCAACATCTGGCACGGATGACGACGGGCGGCCGTTCCAAATTCCTCCCCTGCCTTTGCAGGGGAGGGGGACCACCCGAAGGCTGGTGGAGGGGTTCTTCGGACCCGGCAAGGCCCCTCCACCATGCTTCGCATGGTCCCCCTCCCCTGCAAAGGCAGGGGAGGAATTAGGAACCCACGCCCGCCAGCACCCCTTTCCCGTCCGGGATGACAGCGCCGCCCCGCCCCGCTAAGCGCGCCCGATGAGCCTTCGCGTCGCCGTCCAGATGGATCCCCTCGAAGGGATCAATATCGAGGGCGATTCGACCTTCGCGATCATGCTCGGCGCCCAGAAGCGCGGCCACGCCTTGTTCTATTACCGCGCGGAAGACCTCAGCTTCGAGGATGGGCGGCTGTGGACGATGGCCCGGCCGGTGACGGTCCGGCCGGTGCAGGGCGATCATTTCGCCCTCGGCGACCCCATCCTCCTCGATCTCGGCCGCGACGCCGACGTCGTCCTGATGCGCCAGGATCCGCCCTTCGACCTCGGCTACATCACCGCCACCCACCTGCTCGAGCGGATCCAGGGCGAGACGCTGGTGGTCAACGACCCGGCCTCCGTGCGCAACGCGCCGGAGAAGGTCTGGGTGCTCGATTTCGCCCGCTTCATGCCGCCGACCCTCCTCACCCGCTCGGTCGGCGCCGCCCGCAACTTCCTCGCCAAGCACGGCGAGATCGTCGTCAAGCCGCTCCACGGCAATGCCGGCAAGGCGGTCTTCAAGGTCGGCCGCGACGGCGCCAACCTCTCCGCCCTCATCGAGATGTTCAACGCCGCCTATCGCGAGCCGCACGTCGTCCAGGCCTTCGTCCCCGAGATAGCCGAGGGCGACAAGCGAATCGTCCTCGTCGACGGCGAGGTGGCGGGCGCGATCAACCGGATCCCCGGCGCCGGCGAGATCCGCTCCAACCTCGCCGTCGGCGGCTCGGCCGCGAAGACAGAGCTCACCGAGACGGAGCGCGAGATCTGCGCGGCACTGGCGCCGGAGCTCAAGGCGCGCGGCCTGCTCTTCGTCGGGATCGACGTGATCGGCGGCAAATGGCTGACCGAGATCAACGTCACCTCGCCGACCGGGATCGTCGCGATCGACCGGTTCAACGGCACCGACACGCCCGCCCTCATCTGGGACTCGATCGAAGCGAAGCTCTCCTGACCATGGGCGACTGGACGATCAGGCTGATCGACCAGACCGGCTATGTCGGCATCTTCCTGCTGATGTTCCTCGAGACCATCTTCCCGCCCATCCCGTCCGAGGTGATCATGCCGGTGGCCGGCCAGCGGACCGTGGACGGGCCGCTCGCCTTGTGGGGGGTGATTGCGAGCGGCTCTGCCGGCGCGATGCTCGGCAACCTCTTCTGGTACGCTTTGGCGCGAGTGATCGGGATGCGACGATTCCGGCCCTTCATCGAAAATTACGGACGATGGCTGACGATGGATTGGGACGATGTCGAGAAAGCGGAGAAACTGTTCGGACGCTTCGGCGGCACGATCGTCTCAGTGGGAAGGATGCTGCCGACCATCCGTTCGATCGTCTCGATCCCCGCGGGTCTCCTCAGCATGCGTCTGAAGACCTTCCTCATCTGGTCGACCCTGGGCACCGTCGCCTGGACGACGGCGCTCGCCTGCGCGGGGTGGGTCCTGGGCAAGGCCTTCACCGACGTCGAAAAAGTGCTCGGGCCGCTCTCGACCGCGATCATCCTGCTTATCGTCGTCGCCTACATCTGGCGCCAGCTCACCTGGCGCAGGCGGCATCCTTAGCCGTCATTGCGAGCGAAGCGAAGCAATCCAGCGCTGAGCTAGAGACGGACGCCGTGGCTGGATTGCCGCGTCGCTGCGCTCCTCGCAATGACGGCTCACGCCCGCGGATGGGCGTTTCGGTAGACGTCCATCAGATGCGCCGCGTCCACCGCGGTGTAGATCTGGGTCGACGACAGGCTGGCGTGGCCGAGCAGCTCCTGCAGCGAGCGCAGGTCGGCGCCGCGGCCGAGCAGGTGGGTGGCGAAGCTGTGGCGGAGGGCGTGCGGTGTCGTCCGGTCGGAGAGGCCGAGTCGGGCCCGCGCCCGGCGCACCGCCCGGCGGATCATCTCGCCGTTGAGCGGGCCGCCGCGGGCGCCCCGGAACAGCGGCCGGTCGCGGCCCGGCGGCCAGGGCGACAGCGCCAGGTAGCGCTCGATCGCGGCGCGGACCGGCTCGAGCAAGGGCACCACCCGGGTCTTGGCCCGCTTGCCGGTGACGCTCACCGCCTCGCCGAGCGGAAGCGCGGCGCCGGTGAGGCCGAGCGCCTCGGCGACGCGAAGGCCCGAGCCGTAGAGCAGAAGCAGCACCGCATAGTCGCGCGCGGCGATCCATTCCGCGCTCGCGTCCTCCCCGGCCTCCTCGGCGAGGGCGATGACGTCGTCGGGCGCGACCGGACGGGGCACGCTTCGCGGCCGCTTCGGGCCCTTGAGGCGCGGCAGCGCCGGCTCCCCGCCCCGCTCGGCCGCCGCGAAGGCGAGGAAGCCGCGCACGGCGGAGAGCTCGCGCGCCGCCGAGCTGTTGCCCAGCCCTTCGCCCCGCCGGTGAGCGAGGAAGGCGC
>DASVVX010000088.1:0-28884 GCA_036386295.1 Allosphingosinicella sp. | reverse complement strand
CGAACGTCTCGGCTTCGCTCGACCGGGCCCCTCGACTTCGCTCGGGGCGAACGGTGAAGGCCTCACCCTTCCGCCCTCCTCACGCCCGCTTCCGGGCCGGCGCCGCCTTGGCCGGCGCCTTCTTCGCGGCCGGCTTGCGCGCGGCCGGCTTGGCGGGCGCCTTCTTCGCCCCCCCGCCGCCAGCCTTGCCGCCCTTGCCGCCCGAGTCGCCCGGCCGCTCGATCGAGCGCTTCAGGGCGGCCATCAGGTCGATGACGTTGGAGCCGCGCGCCGGCGCGGGCTCGTCGTCGGCTCGGATCGTCTTGCCCTTGCGCTTCTTCTCGATCAGCTCCTCGACCGCCTCGATATAGCGGTCGTGATATTTGGACGGGTCGAACGGCGACGTCTTGCGCTCGATCAGCGCCTCGGCGAGGTCGAGCAGCTCCTCGTCGGGCTTGGAGTCGGCGATGTCGCGGAAATAGCTCTGAGCCTTGTTGACCTCGTCGGCGTAGCGCAGGGTCTCGAGGACGAGGCCGCGCCCGCAGGGCTTGAGGCTGACCAGATATTCGCGGCCGCGAAGCGCGAGCTGGCCGAGCGCCACCTTCTTGGTTCGCTTGAGCGCTTCCCTGAGGACGATGAAGGCCTCCTCGGCGAGGTCGTCGGCGGGGACGACGAAATAGGGCTTCTCGTAATAGAGGACGTCGATATCGTCGTAATCGACGAACTGGGTGAGCTCGAGCGTCTTCTTGCTCTCCAGCTTGGCCGATTCGATCTCCTCGTCGGTGAGCAGGACGTAGCTGCCCTTCTCATATTGATAGCCCTTGACGATGTCCTCGGGGTCGACCGGCCCGACGCCTGGAACGACCTTCTCATACTTGACCCTCTTGCCGGTCGGCTCGTGGATCTGGTTGAAGGCGATGGTCGCCCCGCTCTTGGTGGCGGAGAAGATCTCGACGGGGATCGAGACGAGGGCGAGCCTGATCTGTCCCTTCCAATAGGCGCGTGCGGCCATGCGTGCGTGCTCCGGCAAATCGATTCGTTGCCGATTCAATCCGCGGCAGCCGCATCAGTTCCTGCCCGCCTTCGCAAGCTCAGCGCCCCGGCGCTTCCTGCGCCTCGGCGGAGCCGCGCGCCGGCGCCGCTCGAACGGCGATGGCCGGTCCGCCGTCTATGGCCGTGGTCGCGATGCCGTTGCCGGCGTGGGTCACCGAGCGGCCGCGCCGCCCGTCCGCGACGGCGGGCTTCGGCGGCGCCAGCCAGTAGGGGCGCTGCCATTCCTGGATCTGGAATCCGTCGGGCAGGCGAAACCCGTCGGCGCGCCGGACGAAGATCGCCTCGACCTTCTGGCCGTCGCCCCGCGGCAGCTCCCTGGGAATGACGACGACCAGCCCTTCGCGTCCGTTCTCGAAGGCCTTGTCGCAACGGTCGGATTGCAGGCGCTCGACCGTGAGCCGCCGGATCGCCGGATCGCCCTGGATCACGCGCCTGACCCGCGCGCTCGCCCCGCCCAGATGGAGCGCCGCCACATCGGTTCCCTCGAACCGGACCTCCGCGACGAACGTGTCGCGCGGAAGCGGCCTCGGCAGCGCGTCGTGGATGATCGCAAGGTGGCGCGAGCGATCGGGGCAGAGCTCCCGGGGCTCGGCCAGCCGTGCCTTTTCCCTCGCCCACTCGGCGCGATGCTGGAGGAAGTCGACGGCCGCGAAGCCGGGCTGCCAGGCGGCCACCGCCAGGCCGAGCGTCAGCAATATGAGAAGCGCCGTCGCCGGTCCCGCGCCCAGGAAGGCCCGGAGCAGCGGCCTGAGGACCGCGGCCGCCAACCCCGTCGCAATCCCGAAGACCGACGCGACCAGCATGGAGGCGGCCAGACCGCGCAGCACCAGAGGTGACCGATCGCACTGGCTGCAATGACCCATCGCCGCGACGGCCAGGACGGCGAAGACCAGCAGCGCCGCGAGCGCGGCGAAACCGAGCAAGCCCAGCAGAATCGCGCCGCGGTGCCTGCGCCAGAGGGATCCGATCATGGCCGCACCCTAGCCGACGTCGGTTAAGCGTTTCCGTTCGCGCCGGCCCGAAACGGAATCAGACCGGTATCTCGGTCGTGTACTTGACCTGCCTCAGCGCGAAGTTGCTCGCCGCGTTGGCGACGCTGGGATGGGCGAGGACTCCGCGCATGATGAAGCGGTCGTAATCGGCGACGTCGCGGACGGCGATTCGAAGCAGATAGTCCCACTCGCCCGACATGGCGTAGCATTCGACGATCTCCTCGCGCGACTGGATGAAGTCCTCGAAATCGGCGCGGGCTTCCACCGTCTGGCGGGCCATCCGGACCTGGCACAGCACGTTGACCGACCTTCCGAGCGCCTGCGGGCTGGCGATCCGGACGGCTCGGCCGAGGACTCCGCCTTTCTCGAGCGCCCGCACCCGCCGCCACACCGAGGCGGCGGAGGCGCCGACCCGCTCGGCCAGCGCCGCGTGGCTGAGAGCGGCGTCGCGCTGAAGCTCCCGGACGATTCGCCGGTCGACGGCGTCGAGGTGATCATCTTCTTTCATAAAAACCAGAATAGTCGAACATACGTTTCAAATCTACTGCAACCGCCGCCAAAAGTGATAAGCATTTGGAAGCGGCGCGGGGTAGATGTAGCTGGGCGCTTCGGCTTGCCCGGAAGGAACCCGGATGGACGATGGCTTCATGCTCAGCGAGGAAGCACTGCTCTTCGAACGGCTCGAGGAGCAGAAATCGGATTCGCTGCTGCAGCTGATCGCGCTTTGCGACGCCGATCCGCGGCCGGACAAGATCGACGTCGGGGTCGGCGTCTATCGCGACGCCGCGGGCGGCACTCCGATCCTCCGGGCCGTGAAGAAGGCCGAGCGGCTGCTCTGGGAGCGGCAGGAGACCAAGGCCTATCTCGGCTCGCAGGGCGACGCTCGCTTCACCGAGCTGATCCGTCCGATCGTCTTCGGCGAGGCCGGCGCGGCGGACGAGCGGATCGTCGGCCTGCAGACTCCCGGCGGCTGCGGAGCGCTCCGCCTCGGCGCCGATCTCGTCACCAAGGCGAACCCGAAAGCGCGGATCCTCGTCGGCCAGCCGACCTGGCCCAATCACGGGCCGCTGATCGAATGCGCCGGGGTCGAGATGGCGCCGCATCCCTATTACGACCCGGCGAGCCGCCGGATCCTGTTCGACGAGATGATGGACGCGCTGGGCAAGGCGCGGGCCGGGGACCTCGTCCTCCTTCACGGCTGCTGCCACAATCCGACCGGGGCCGACCTTTTGGGGGCGCAGTGGGCCGAGGTGGCGGAGGTGGTGGCCCGGCGCGGCCTCGTCCCCTTCGTCGACCTCGCCTATCAGGGCCTCGGCAACGGCCTCGAAGCCGATGCGGCCGGGGCCCGGCTCGTCGTCGACTCGGCCGAGCAGGCCCTCGTCGCCCAGAGCTGCGACAAGAATTTCGGAGTCTATCGCGAGCGCGTCGGCAATCTCTTCGTCAAGGCGCCGAGCGCCAGGGCGGCGCAGGTCGTCTACGGCAACCTTCTTCAGCTTTCGCGCACCATGTGGTCGATGCCGCCCGACCACGGCGCCGCCATCGTCCATATCGTGCTCGACGATCCCGAGCTTCGCTCAGACTGGAACGCCGAGCTCGTCGAGATGTGCGCCCGGATCCGCTCCCTGCGCGCGCGGCTCGCCGCCTATGACGAGCGCCTCGCCTTCATCGACCGGCAGAACGGCATGTTCTCGATGCTTCCGCTGAGCCAGGCCCAGGTGCTCGAGCTGCGCGAGGAGAAGGGCATCTACATGGCCAGTTCCGGACGCTTCAACGTCGTCGGCCTCTCCGACGGCAATGTCGATTCGTTCGCCGCGGCGGTGGTGGAGAAGATGGATGGGTGAGAGCGTCGCCAAAGCGAAGGATCTCCGGGCCGCGCCGGATTGCGCTTTCGACTGGCGGCGCATCGCCTCGCTCGTCCAGATCAGCCGGGCGATGGACAAGCTCGAGGAGGAGCGGCTCGTCCCCGAGCGCAAGGTGCTCTACCAGTTCAGCGCCCGCGGCCACGACATGGCGCAGGCGATGCTCGGAAGCCGGCTCACCCACCGCCGCGACGCGACCTGCGGCTATTACCGCTCGAGGCCGCTGCTCCTCGCGCTCGGAGTTCCGGTCGAGGACGCGCTCGGCTCCGGAATGGGCCGGGAAGGGGGCTATTCGGACGGCCGCGACATCGGCGTGGTGTTCAACTATCCCAACCCGAACGGGGCGCCCGCCTTGCCCATGTCGGGCGGCGTCGGAGCGCAATATACTCCGACCGCCGGCTGGGCGCAGGCGATCCGCTACTACCGGACCGTCCTTGGCGACGAGAGCTACGAGGGCGCGATCGCGGTCGTGCTCGGGGGCGACGCCTCCTGCGCCACCGGCGGCTTCTGGTCGGCCCTGACCATCGCCACCACGCAGAAGCTGCCGATGCTCTTCTACGTCGAGGACAACGGCTTCGGAATCTCCGTTCCCTCCAGCTTCCAGACCCCCGGCGGGGACATCGCGAAGAACCTGGCGAGCTTCGCCAACCTCGCCATCTTCGCCGGCGACGGCACCGAGCCGGGCGAGGCCGCCGAGCTGATCGAGCGCGCCGTCGCCCACGTCCGGTCGGGCAAGGGGCCGGCCCTGCTGCGCCTGACCGTGCCGAGGCTCCAGGGACACAGCTTCCAGGACACCCAGGCCTACAAATCGGACGATGTGGTGCGCGACGAATGGGCGCGCGATCCGCTGCCCAAGCTCAAGGCCTATCTCGTCCCCGCCCGGCTCTCGGAGGAGGAGTGGGATTCGATCGAAGCCGAGGCCAAAGCGATCGTCGAGTCGGCGCGCGAGACCGCCGAGGCGCGGGGCATCTCCGATCCCGAGCGGGTGCTCGAGCACGTCTTCTACGAGGGCGAGATGCAGCAGGTCGGGGGTCAATGGACCCACGGCTACCGGGCCCCGCGAAGCCATGACGAGCCCAAGCCCGAGGGGCAGCGGATCAACATGGTGACCGCGATCCGCCGGACTCTCGATCAGGAGCTGGCGCTCAACGACCGGGTCCTGCTGTTCGGGGAGGACATCGGACCCAAGGGCGGAGTCCATGCGGTCACTCTCGGCCTTCAGGAGAAATACGGGGCGGAGCGGGTGTTCGACACCAGCCTCAACGAGGAGGGAATCATCGGCCGGGCGGTCGGAATGGCGCTCGCCGGGCTGATGCCCGTGCCGGAGATCCAGTTCCGCAAATATGCCGAGCCGGCGACCGAGCAGATCAACGATTGCGGGACGATGCGCTGGCGCACCCACAACCGCTTCGCCGCGCCGATGGTGCTTCGAATCCCCGGCGGCTTCTTCAAGTGCGGCGATCCCTGGCACAGCCAGACCAACGAGGTTCAGTTCGTCCACAATCCCGGCTGGCAGGTGGCGGTGCCCTCCAACGCCGAGGATGCGGCCGGCCTGCTGCGCACGGCGCTTCGGGGCAACGATCCGGTCGTCTTCTTCGAGCACCGGGCGATGCTCGACGATGCCTGGGCTCGGCGGCCCTGGCCCGGCGACGATTACGTCCTTCCCTTCGGACGCGCGAAGAAGGTTCGCCAGGGCGATTGGATCACCATCGTCACCTGGGGGGCGATGGTGCCGCGCTGCGAGGCGGCGGCGAAGGACGTGTCGGCCGACGTCATCGACCTTCGGACGCTGATGCCCTGGGACCGGGAGACGGTGCTCGACAGCGTGCGGCGAACCCGCCGCTGCCTGATCGTCCACGAGGATCTGCGCACCGGCGGCTTCGGCGCCGAGATCGCCGCGGTCGTCGCCGACGAGGCCTTCCTCGACCTCGACGCTCCGGTGGCCCGGGTCACCATGCCCGACATTCCCAGCCCGCATAATCCGGTGCTTCTCAACTGGGCGGTGCCGAGCGTCGAGAAGATTCGCGACAAGATCGAAGAGCTGGTGGGGTTTTGACGATGAGGGTGGAGCGGAGCGGAACCCGCATCGTCATCCCGGCGAAGGCCGGGATCCCAGTGAGAACAAGGCCCTCCCAGATGAGCTGGGACCCCGGCCTTCGCCGGGGTGACGGCCGGTCGGGGCCGTCATGATCGACGTCCTCGTCCCCGCCGAGCAGGAGGGCACGCAGGCGGTCGTCCGCGCCTGGCTCAGGCAGGTCGGCGACCGGGTCGAGCTCAACGATCCGCTGGTCGAGCTCGAGACCGACAAGGTGGCGATGGAAGTCCCGGCCCCGGCCGCGGGCGTGCTTCGCGAGATCCTGCTCGATACCGACTCCGAGGCGGTGCCCGGGGCGGTGCTCGGCCGCATCGCTCCCGTGGCGGAGGTGGCCGGGCACGAGCCGGAGCCGTCGTCCCAGCGAAGGCTGGGACCCCAGGGGGTGAAAGGCTCGGCGTCCGATCTCGCTGGGGCCCCAGCCTCCGCTGGGGCGACGGAAATGCGCCTCTCCCCCTCCGTTCGCCGGGCCGTCCTCCAGCACGACATCGATCCCTCCCGGATCGAAGGGACGGGCCGCGGCGGCCGGATCACCCGGGCCGACGTCGACCGCGCGGTCGAGGAAGCGACCCGGGTCGGCCGTCCGGTCGAAGGCGTCATCCCGGCGCAAGCCGGGACCTCGGGTCGCGAAGGCCCGGCGGGTCTCGACGGGGTCCCGGCTTCCGCCGGGATGACGGGAATCCGCTCGCACGACGTTCCGCACGACCGCATGCGCCGCAAGATCGCCGAGAACATGCTCGCCTCGGTGGCCCGGGCGCCGCACGTCACCGCCGTGTTCGAGGCCGATTTCAGCGCCATCGTCGCCCATCGCCAGCGGCACAAGGAGGCCTTCGCGAAGAAAGGCATCAAACTCACCTACACCGCCTATATCGTCGCCGCGGCGGCGGAGGCGATGAAGGTCGCTCCGGCGATCAACAGCCGCTGGCACGACGACCGGCTCGAGATCTTCGACGACGTCAACATCGGCGTCGGCACCGCGCTCGGCGAGAAGGGCCTGATCGTGCCGGTGGTCCGCAAGGTCCAGACCCTGTCGCTGAAGGGGATCGCCGCCGGCCTCGACGAGCTGATCGAGAAGGCGAGGCGCGAGCAGCTCACCGCCAAGGACGTCTCGGGCGGGACCTTCACGATCTCCAACCACGGAGTCTCCGGCTCGCTCTTCGCGGCGCCGATCATCATCAACCAGCCGCAGTCGGCGATCCTCGGCGTGGGCAAGCTCGAGAAGCGAGTGGTGGTGCGCGAGGTCGGCGGCACCGACTCGATCCAGATCCGCCCGATGGCCTACGTCTCGCTGACCATCGACCACCGGGTGGTCGACGGCCACCAGACCAATGCCTGGCTGAGCCGGTTCGTCGAGGTGCTCGAGGGGTGGACGGACTAAAGTCATCCCGGCGCGGGCCGGGACGGCGGGCTCAGTCGAACAGCGCCTTCAATTCCTGCTTCAATATCTTGCCGTTGGCGTTCCTCGGCAGCGGTGAGTCCATGAAGGCGATCCTGACCGGGGTCTTGAACACCGCCAGCCGCTCGCGCACCCAGGCCTTCAACTCCGCCTCGCTCGCGCTCATCCCCGGAGCGAGATGGACCACCGCCGCCGGCTCCTCGCCGAGCGTCCGGTGCGGCAGGCCGATCAGGGCGGCGTCCATGACGGCGGGATGGTCGAACAGGACGTTCTCGACCTCGATCGAATAGATGTTCTCGCCGCCGCGTATCACCATGTCCTTGGCGCGGTCGACGATGTAGAGGAAGCCCTCCCCGTCGAGCCGGGCGAGGTCGCCGGTGCGGACCCAGCCGTCGACGAAGGCGGCGGCGGTCGCCTCGGGCTTGTTCCAATAGCCCTGGACGATCTGCGGGCCCTTCGCCCACAGCTCGCCGACCTCGCCCACGGGAAGCTCCCGCTTCCCGTCGAGCGACATGACCTTGAGCTCGGCGACCGGCACCGCCGGGCCGGCGCTGTCGGGCCGAGCGAGGTAATCCTCGCCGACATGGCTGGTGACCGTCGCCGTCGTCTCGGTCATGCCCCAGCCGTTGCCGGGCAAAGCGCCGAACTCCTCCCAGATCTTCCTGACCAGCTCGGGCGCCGCCGGAGCGCCGCCGTAGCTGATCGTCTCGAGGCTCGAGAGGTCGAAGCGGGGCCGCTCGGGATGCTCGAGGATCTGCCAGGCGATGGTCGGCACGCCCCCGGTCAGCTGCACCTTCTCGCGCTCGATCAGGGCCATCGCCTCGAGCGGATCCCATTTGCGCATGAAGACGATGGTGTGGCCGGCGACCATCGTCCCCATCAGCATCGCCGAGAGGGCGGTGCAGTGGAACAGGGGGATGACGATCAGCGCCGTCTTCGGAGTCGGCTCGGGCGGCGCCTCGCCGCGCCGGAGCGCGGCTCGGGCGTTCGAATAGCCGACCGAGAGGATGTTGGTGAGCAGGTTGCGATGGGTTCCGAGCGCCCCCTTGGGCTGGCCGGTGGTGCCGCTGGTGTAGAGGATGGTCGCCGGATCGTCCGGATCGATCGCCACGTCCGGCAGGTCGGCCCCGGCAAGGCCGCTCCACGACGGAGGCGCTCCGATCAAATCCTCGAGCCGATCCGCGCCCGGGGGCGGCCGGTCCGAGCGGCTGACCAGGACGTGCTCGAGGCCGGGCAGGGCGGCGCGGTGAGGCCCGATCCGCTGCCAGCGCGGCAGGTCGCAGATCAGCAGCTTCGAGCCGCTGTCGGCCAGCCCGTATTCGAGCTCCGCTCCCGTCCACCAGGCGTTGAGCGGAACCGCGATCGCGCCCAGCGCGACGATGGCGAAGAAGGCCATCGGCCATTCGGGAAGGTTGGCCATGGCGATCGCCACCCGGTCGCCCTTGCCGACTCCGCGCCGGGCAAGCTCGGCGGCGAGGGCCGCGGTGGCGCGGAACGACGATTCGAAGCTGATCCGCTCGTCCTCGTAGAGGGTGAACGGGCGGTCGCCATGGCTTCGCGAGTGGCGGGCGAGGAAGGCGAGGGAGGGCGGCGTGTTCTTCCACACCCGGGTCGGTATGCCGCGGATCACCGCCTCGTCCATCTCGAGCCGAGAGCCGGGCGCGGTGAGCAGGGCGTCGACCTCGGCGAGGCTCATCCGCGGCCAGTCCGGATCCAGTTCGAAGCCCTCGATCACCCGCGCCTCCTACTTCGCCTGCTTCCGTCATTGCGAGAAGCGAAGCGACGAAGCAATCTGCGCGTGTCCACCGCCGCTTCCTGGATTGCTTCGCTTCGCTCGCAATGACGTTGATTCGGGCGCGGCTCAAGCGCTAGGCGCAGGTTAATTCCTCCCCCGGATTTCCGGGGGAGGGGGACCGCGCGAAGCGCGGTGGAGGGGATCTGGGCATCGGAAGAACCCCTCCACCAGGCTTCGCCTGGTCCCCCTCCCCGGCAAATGCCGGGGAGGAAATAGCCGAAGGAGTTGGAATGGAGAGGGTGGACGCGGCCGAGGCGGGCTTCGATCCGGAGCGGCTGGCGCGAATCGACCGCTTCCTCGACGAGCGCTACGTCGCGCCCGGCCTGCTCGCCGGCGCCCAGGTCCTCGTCGCCCGCGAGGGCAAGGTCGCGCATTTCTCCACCCTCGGCCAGGCCCGGGCAAGCGGCGAGCCGCTCCGCGACGACGCCCTGTTCCGGATCGCCTCGATGACCAAGCCGATCACCTCGATCGCCTTCATGATGCTGCTCGAGGAGGGCCTGGTGACGCTCGACCAGCCGGTCGAGACGGTCATCCCGGAATGGAAGCAGCTCGGAGTCTATGACGGCGGCGGCGCCGGAACGCCGTTCCGAACCAGGGCGCCCGAGCGGCCGATGATGATGATCGACCTGCTCCGCCACACCTCGGGCCTCACCTACAGCTTCCAGCACCGCACCAACGTCGACGCCGCCTATCGCCAGCGCAAGATCGAGGCCTGGCACGGGCCGCTCGACCTCGACGGCTTCGTCGCGGCTCTGGCCGGGATCCCGCTCGAATTCTCGCCCGGAACGGCCTGGAACTATTCGGTTTCGACCGACGTGCTCGGGCTGGTCGTCCAGCGCCTTTCCGGCCTTCCGCTCGACCGCTTCTTCGCCGACCGGATCTTCGGCCCGCTCGGCATGGCGGACACCTTCTTCACCGTTCCCGACGACAAGCAGGACCGGCTCGGCGACACCTGGGCGTTCGAGGAGGGCAAGGGGCGGGTGATGTACGATCCGGCCGCGAAGAGCGGCTGGCGGGTGGCTCCGAAGCTGCTCGCCGGCGGGGCGGGGCTGGTGTCGACGACCGCCGACTACCACCGCTTCTGCGCGATGCTCCTCAATGGCGGCGAGCTGGGCGGGGCCCGGATCGTGTCGCGCAAGACGATCGAGCTGATGACGGCCAACCATCTGCCGGGCGGCGCCGACCTGACGCAGATGAGCCGCTCGTTGTTCAGCGAGGCGGTCAACGCCGGCCAGGGCTTCGGCCTCGGCTTCGCGGTCAACCTCGATCCGGCGCGGACGATGCTGCCGGGGACGAAAGGCGAATATTATTGGGGCGGGATGTTCTCGACCGCCTTCTTCGTCGACCCGGTCGAGCGGCTTCACATGATCTTCATGGCCCAGCTGATGCCGTCCTCGACCTACCCGATCCGGCGCCAACTGAAGACGCTGATCTATTCGGCTCTGAGATAGGCGATGTTTAAGTTCCTCCCCCGGATTTCCGGGGGAGGGGGACCGCGCGAAGCGCGGTGAAGGGGTTCTTCGGGCGCTGGGAAGGACCCCTCCACCAGGCTTCGCCTGGTCCCCCTCCCCGCGAAATCGCGGGGAGGAATTTAGGACGGCGGAACCGGCATCTGCCCGGACGGTTGCCCCCCGATGGCCGAAGATCGCCAGCCCTCGCACGAAGACCCCCCGCCGCTGACCGAGGCCCAGGAGCGGGAGGTCGAGGAGCGAAGCCCGCCCGAGGCCAAGGTCGTCCACGCCGCCGTCGTCAAGCAGGGCGAGGACGAGCTCGGCCGGCCGGCCGGCTCGCTCTTCTGGTCCGGCCTCGCCGCGGGCATCGCGATCATGTCGTCGGTCGCCATGCAGGGGGCGATCCACCACCGGCTTCCCGACGCGCCCTGGCGCGAGCTGGTCGCCGGCTTCGGCTATGCGATCGGCTTCGTCATCGTCATCCTCGGGCGGATGCAGCTGTTCACCGAGCATACGATGGTCGCCGTCCTGCCGCTGATGCTCGAGCGGACGGCGCGCAATCTCGGCCGGGTCGCCCGGCTATGGGCCGTCGTCTTCGCCGGCAACATGCTCGGCGCCGCCGCCATCGCCGCCGCCGCGCTCTACCTCCGCCTCCAGCCCGACGACCTGACGGCCGCGATGATCGAGGTCTCGGCGAAGCTGCTCGAGAAGACTCCCGCGCAGATGCTTCTCCACGGCATACCCGCCGGCTTCCTGATCGCCTCGGTCGCCTGGATCCGCTCCGCCGCCGACGACTCGAGCTTCTGGGTGGTCCTCGTCCTCGCCTATGCGATCGCGATCGGCGGCTTCACCCACGTCGTCGCCGGCGCCGCCGAGGCCTTCCTTCTGCTCTGGGCAGGACAGGCGTCGGCCGGCTGGGTGCTCGGCACCTTCCTCGTCCCGGCCCTGATCGGCAACATCGTCGGCGGCACCGGCCTCTTCGCCATGCTCGCCCACGCCCAGGTCAAGGAGGAGATCTAGGGACTGGCGTCTGGGGCGACGGGCTTTCGTCGCGGATCATGACCCGGCATAACCGGGCCATGGATTCGACCCCGCCCGCCCGCCCGCGCCCGCTCCTTCCCGGCGAAGCCCTGCCCTGGTTCCGGGCCAAAGCGATCGGCGGGAGCGACAATTACGTCTTCGACACCGCCGCCGGCCGCTACATGCTCCTGCTCTTCCTCGGCCGGGCGGGCGATCCCGGATCGGCCGAGGCGCTGGCCTGCGTCGAGCGCCACCGCGCCCTGTTCGACGACGTCCGCGCCTGCTTCTTCGGGATCACCTCCGATCCGGAGGACGGGGAATCGGGCCGGGTCGGCCAGAGCCTGCCCGGAATCCGCTTCTTCCTCGACCCCGAGGGCGGGCTGGCGCGGCTGTTCGGCGCCGAGGGCGGGGAAGAGGGCGGCGACCGGAGGCACTGGCTGCTCGTCGATCCGATGCTCCGGGCCGTCGCCGCCTTCCCGCTCGGCGGCGGCGAGTCGGCGATCGAGACCCTGGCAAAGGCGATCCGCTTCATGCCGCTTCCGGACTGGGCGCCGGTGCTGATGGCGGCCAACGTCTTCGAGCCGGCGCTTTGCGAGCGTCTGATCGCCCACCATCGCGAGACCGGCGGCGAGCCGTCGGGCTTCATGCGCGAGATCGGCGGCAAGACCACCCTGGTCACCGACCCGCAGCACAAGATGCGCCGCGACCGCGAGATTTCCGACGAGGCGCTGTGCGCAATGCTCCGCGAGCGGGTCCGCTCGAGGCTCGTGCCGATGGTGAAGCGCGCCTTCCAGTTCGAGCCGACCCGGATGGAGCGCTACATCGTCGGCAGCTACGAGGCCGGAGCCGGCCATTTCCGCCCTCACCGCGACAACACCACCAAGGGCACCGCCCACCGCCGCTTCGCGGTGACGATCAACCTCAACGCCGGCGACTATGAAGGCGGCGACCTTCGCTTCCCCGAATATGGCGCCCGCACCTACCGGGCGCCGACCGGCGGCGCGATCGTCTTCTCCTGCTCGCTGCTGCACGAGGCGACGCCGGTGACGAAAGGCACCCGCTACGCCTTCCTCCCCTTCCTCTACGACGACGCCGCGGCGAAGCTCCGCGAGGCCAACAACCCCCATCTCGACGAGGGGGTGGGAGCGTACAAGGCGGGGTAGGTCCGTCCTTCGATACGCCGTTTCGCCAGGCTCAACGGCTACTCAGGATGAGCGGGAACGTAAATCCGCTCATCCTGAGTAGGGACTGAGCCCGGCGAAGGCCCGTATCGAAGGACGCTACTGGCTGTGCTCACCGCCGGGGTCGGTGATTCCGTCGAGCGCCACGGAGGCGGCCTCGCCCTGCTCGGAGCGGCTGATGTCGCCCAGCGAGACGATCCCGACCAGCGTCTCGTCCTCGCGGCTGAGCACCGGCATCCGGCGAACCTGGCGGTCGCTCATCTTAAGCGCCACTTCCTCGACCTCGTCGTCGTCGAAGCAATAGATGACCTCCTCGGTCATGACTTCGCGGACCGGCGTGTCCGGCCCGCGCCCGGCGGCGACTCCGCGAACCGCGATGTCGCGGTCGGTGACCATTCCGATCAGCCTGTCGCCCTCGCCGACCGGCATCGCGCCGGCGTCGGCCCGGAGCATGAACTGGGCGGCTTCGCGCATCGGCTGGTCGGGGCTGACGATCTCGACCTCGGGGGTCATGCATTCGGCGATCTTCATGGCGGCTCTCCTCGCGGGGGTTCGAGCCGCTCAACCGGCAGGAGAGGGGCGGCGTTCCGGCGCGCGGGCGCGATCGCCTCACGCTTCGGCGATCATCGCCTCGCTCATCGCCCACAGCCGGTCGGCGCCGGCCTCGCTGCACGCCCAGGGGCGGACGTGCTGCCAGCGCTGGCTGTTTTCGTCGGCGAGCTGCGCCACGTCGCAATCCTCGCAATAGAGGCCGCCCATCCCGTCGAGGCTCGGGCTGGTCAGAGCCCAGAGAGTCGTCGCCGCGCCCTGCTCGGGAGTCTTGAACAGGGCGGCCACCCGCTCGGGCAGGCTGCCGTCCTCGTTCTTCCACCCAAGCGCGACCATCTCCGCGTCGCTGAGGTGGCGCTGGAGCGGCGTGAAGATGCCGCCGGGATGGACGGAGAAGGCGCGCACCCCGTCCGCCGCCCAGCGCCTGTCGAGGCCGAGCGCGAACAGGGCGTCGGCGGTCTTCGCCTGGCCGTAGGCCTGCCATTTGTCGTAATCGTGGGAGTGGAAATGCGGGTCGTCCCAGTGGACGTCGCTCATGATGTGCGCGGTCGAGCTGAGCGCGATCACCCGGGCGCCGCCGGCGGCCTTGAGGTTGGGCTCGAGCGCGCGGGCGAGCTCGAAATGACCGAGATGGCAGATCGCGAATTGCGATTCCCATCCCGGGCCGACCCGGGCGAGCGGGCAGGCCATGATCCCGGCATTGTTGACGAGGCCGTGCAGGGGGCGGCCGGACTCGGCCCACGACCGGGCGAAGGCTCGGACGCTGGCGAGGTCGGCGAGGTCCATTCCGGCGACCTCGACATTGGCGAGGCTGGCGAGGGCCGCGCGCGCCGCGTCCGGCGACCGCGCCGGGAGGGTCACCGCCGCGCCGGCCTCGGACAGCGCCCTGACTGTCTCAAGGCCGATCCCCGAATAGCCGCCGGTGACGATATAATTGCGCCCCCGAAGGTCGACCCCGGCCAGCACCTCGCGGGCGGTCGAGCGGTGGCCGAAGCCGGAGCCGATCGGTTTCTGGTCCGATTCCGCCATGCGCCTGCTCCTGTTGCCTCAGTACGTCATTGCGAGCGAAGCGAAGCAATCCAGCCCTGCGGCTGTCGCGGACGCCGAGCTGGATTGCCGCGTCGCTTCACTCCTCGCAACGACGGCTACTCCCTGGTCTGGGGGACGATGTCGATCTCGAACAATTTCGCCCAGTTCTTGCCGGTGACGAACAGCCGGTCGCGCTTTTCGTCATAGGCGATGCCGTTCAGAACCGCGTCCGGATCGCCATTGCCGTTCTCGGCGACGAGCTGGGCAAGGTCGATCCAGCCCTTCACCTTGCCGCTCTTGGGGTCGATCCGGGCGATCCGACGGCCCATCCAGATGTTGGCGAAAATCTCCCCTTTCACCCATTCCAGCTCGTTGAGCCGCTCGACCGGCTCGCCTCGGAAGGTGACGGCGAGGCGCCTCACCTCCTTCATCGTCGCCGGGTCGAGGAAGCGAAGCTCGCCGGTGCCGTCGCTCATGATGATGTTCTTGCCGTCCTGGGTGAGGCCCCAGCCTTCGCCCATGTAGCGGAACTCGCCCTTGCGGCGGAAATCGGCGCGGTTCCAGCGGAAGCCGATCCCGTCCTGCCAGGTCAGGCTGAGCAGATCGGGTCCCCAGTTGACCAGGCCCTCGCCGAAATATTGCGGCTCGATGCTGGTCGAGCGAAGCACCTTGCCGTCCTCGAGCCGCACCTCGCGGATCGTCGACTGCCGGTTGAGCCCGGTGCTCTCGTAGAGCCGGCCGTCGAGATAGAGCAGGCCCTGGGTGAAGGCGGTCGGATCGTGTGGATATTCGCGCACGATCCTGTAGCCGTCGACCGGCGGCTCGGCCGGAGCCGAGGCGCCGCAGCCGGCGAGGAAGAGGAAAGGGAGCAGGACGTGTCTCATGGCGTGTTCATCGTCAGCAGGTCGTAGGAAGCGACAGTCTCGTCCTTCTGGTTGAAGACGTAAACCGCCCAGCGCACCTCGCCCATCTCCTCGTTGCGGACGCTCTTCGACTTGACGGTCAGCTCCACCCGCATGCTGTCGCCGGGATAGAGCGGGGTCTGGAAGCGCAGATTCTCCAGGCCGTAATTGGCCAGCACCGGCCCGGGATCCGGATCGACGAACAGGCCGGCGGCGAAGCTGAGGATGAGGTAGCCGTGCGCCACCCGGCCGTCGAAGATCGGGTTCGCCTTCGCCGCCTCCTCGTCCATATGGGCGTAGAAATTGTCGCCGGTGAAGGCGGCGAAATGCTCGATGTCCTCGAGGCTCACGGCCCGGCTCGCCGTCCGGAGCGTATAGCCGATGTCGAGCTCGGCGATCCGCTTTCGGAACGGGTGGCGGTCGCCCTCGGGCTTGGGGGCGCCGGGGAGCCATTGCCCGACCACGCTCGACAGCAGGGCCGGCGAGCCCTGCAGGGCCGTGCGCTGCATGTAATGGGTGACTCCGCGGATTCCGCCCATCTCCTCGCCTCCGCCGGCCCGGCCGGGGCCGCCGTGGACGAGGACGGGCAGGGGGGAGCCGTGGCCGGTCGATTCCTTCGCGCTGGTGCGGTCGAGGAGGACCATGCGGCCGTGATAGGCGCCGGCGCCGAGGACGAATTCCTCCGCCGCCTTCGGGTCGAAGGTGAAGAGCGACAAAGCGAGGCTGCCCATGCCGCGGTTGGCGAGCGCGATGGCGTCGTCGAGGTCGCGATACGGCATGATGGTGGAAACCGGCCCGAACGCCTCGACGTCATGAACTTCACTGGCGATCCATGGCGAATCCGTGCGCAGCAGGATCGGCGAAATATAAGCTCCGCCGCCGTTTACCGGCGATTGTTCGGCGTCGCCATGCACGATGCGGGCAACCTTTGACAACATTCCGACCGCCTCGCGAACCGAGCGGAGCTGGGCCTGGCTGGCCAGCGCCCCCATCGTCACGCCCTCCTCGCGGGGGTTGCCGATCCTGACCTTGCCGAGCCGCTCGATCAGCGCCGCCTGGACCGCGTCGAGATGCCCGGCCGGCGCCATGGCGCGGCGGATGGCGGTGCATTTCTGCCCCGCCTTGACCGTCATCTCGCGCGCCACCTCCTTGACGAACAAGTCGAATTCCGGAGTCCCCGGCCCCGCGTCGGGACCGAGGATCGAGGCGTTGAGGCTGTCCCGCTCGGCGATGAAGCGGACGCTCTCGCGGGCGATGACAGGGTGGGTCTGGAGCTTCATCGCGGTCTGCGCGGAGCCGGTGAAGCTGACCACGTCCTGCAGCGTGAGATGGTCGAACAGGTCGCCGACCCCGCCCATCACCAGCTGAAGCGCTCCGGGCGGAAGGACGTCGGCCTCGATCATGATCCGGAACGCCGCCTCCGCGAGATAGCCGGTCGACGACGCCGGCTTGACGATCGCCGGCACCCCGGCGAGCAGCGTCGGCCCGAGCTTCTCGAGCATCCCCCAGACCGGGAAGTTGAAGGCGTTGATGTGGACCGCGACGCCCTGGAGCGGGGTGAAGACGTGCTGGCCGACGAAGCTCCCGCCCTTCGACAGGGGCTCGAGCGCGCCATCGATCAGGATCCGGCTGTTGGGCAGCTCGCGCCGGCCCTTGGACGAGAAGGAGAAGAGCGTCCCGGCCCCGCCCTCGATGTCGATCCAGCCGTCGGTGCGGGTGGCGCCCGTCTCGTAGCTGAGCTCGTAAAGCTCCTCCTTGCGGGCCATGATCGCGCTCGCCAGCGCCTTCAGCATGTGCGCGCGCTCGTGGAAGGTGAGGCGGCGCAGCGCGGGGCCGCCGACCCGGCGGGCGTGATCGAGCATCGCCGCGAAGTCGAGCCCGCCGCTGCCGGTCTCGGCGACGACCTCGCCGGTGACGGCGCTTTCGACCGGAGCGAGGCCGCCCTCGGCGCCGTACCACCGGTCCTGGGCGTAATTGAGCAGCTTGAGAGTCTTCATTTGGCCATCCCGTCATGCTGAACTCGTTTCAGCATCCAGTTCGAAGAAGTCCGCGATGCTCGAAACTGGACCCTGAAACAAGTTCAGGGTGACGGCCGAGTGCCTTATGGCAACGGCGGTAAGGCGCGACACGCGGCCCAGGGCAAGGAGCAACGCCATGATCGATCCCGTCCGGCCGATCGCCCTCGAAGAGATCGAAGCGGCGCGCGAGCGGATCGCCGGCACCGTCCTTCGAACGCCGCTCGTCCGCCTCGACCTCGGCCGCGGCGGGCCCGACATCCGGCTCAAGCTCGAGAACCTCCAGCCGACCAACGCCTACAAGATACGCGGCGCGGCCAACGCCGTGGCGAAGCTGAGCCCGGACGAGCGGGCCCGCGGGGTCTGGACGGTCAGCGCCGGCAATGCCGGCCAGGGGGTCGCCTATGCGGCGCGGGCCGCCGGCATTCCCTGCTCGGTGGTGGCGATCGAGACGGCGCCGCGGACCAAGCTCGACCGGATGGCCGCGCTCGGCGCCACGCTCGTTCCGGTTTCCTACGAGCAGGCGTGGCGGGCGGCGGAGGCGCATGCTTTCGAGGGCATGGACGGCACCTTCGTCCACCCGTTCGACAATCACGACTTCATCGCCGGGCATGGCACGATGGGGATCGAGATCCTGAAGGACGCCCCCGACGTCCGGACCGTCATCGCCGCGATCGGCGGCGGCGGCCTGATCACCGGCGTCGGCAGCGCGATCAAGGCGCTCCGGCCCGAAGTGCGGGTTCTCGGCGCCGAGCCGGAGACGGCGGCGCCCTATGCATTGTCCCGCCGCCAAGGACGGCCGGGGCCCTATCCCGACTGGCAGGCAAGCTTCGTCGACGGCGCGGGGGGCCAGAGCGTCACCGCGCGGATGTGGGAGCGGATGCGGCCGGTGGTCGACGGCTCCGTCACCGTCTCGCTCCGCCAGGTGCGCGAAGCGATGCGGCTGATGGCCGAGAAGGCCCGGATCATCTCGGAAGGCGCGGGCGCCCTCGCCCTCGCCGCGGCGCTGACCGGCGAGGCGGGGGAGGGGCCGATCGTCTGCGTGGTCTCGGGTGGAAATATCGACCTGGCGAAGTTCGCGGAGCTGGTCGCTTAGCGTCGCCCTAGCGCAGGCTGGGCCCCGGGGGGTGAAGAGCACCGGCGTTTTTCACCCCCTGGGGTCCCAGCCTTCGCTGGGACGACGGATCAGCGCCCGGTGAAGTTCGGCTTCCGCTTTTCCATGAAGGCCGCGACCCCCTCGCGATAATCGTCGCTGAAGCCGAGCTCGCGCATCGCGTCGCGCTGGAGGCCGAGTTCCTCGTCGAGGCTGTGGCCCCAGCTTTCGCGGATCATCTTCTTGATCCGGGCGAGGCCGCGGGTCGGAGCGGCGGCGAAGCGGGCGGCGAGGCCGTCGACCTCGGAATCGAGCGCCTCGTCGTCGACCGCCTTCCAGATCAGCCCCCATTCGGCGGCCTTGTCGGCGGGCAGCGGCTCGGCCGTCAGCGCGAGGCCGAGCGCCCGCGCCTGGCCCACCAGGCGGGGAAGGACCCAGGTGCCGCCGCTGTCCGGGATGAGGCCAATCGAGGCGAAGGACTGGATGAACTTCGCCGACTTCGCGGCGACGACGATGTCGCAGGCGAGCGCGATGTTCGCCCCGGCTCCGGCGGCTACTCCGTTGACCCGGGCGATGACGGGGAAGGGGAGGCCGGTCAGCGTCCGGATCAAGGGATTGTAGCGCCGCTCGACCGACTCGCCGAGATCCACCGCCTCTCCCGGCGCCACCGCCCGATCGTTGAGGTCCTGGCCGGCGCAGAAGCCGCGGCCGGCCCCGGTCACGACCAGCACCCTCGCGCCCTCGAGCTTCGCGAGGGCGTCGGCGACTTCCTCGTGCATCTCGACGGTGAAGCTGTTGAGCCGGTCCGGCCGGTTGAGGGTCAGCCGGGCGATTCCGCACTCGTTGGTGAAATCGATGGTCCGGTAGGTCATGAGCGGCTTCTAGACGGCCTCGCTCCCCGGCGAAAGCCGGGGTCCAGCGGAACCGGACGTGTGGGTCCCGGCCTTCGCCGGGAAACGGATGCGCGGGGAATCGTGTTCATGCTGCGACAAGGCGGGTTTGTTATAAAGTCTCCAGCCCCTATGTGGGCAGGACTTGCGATGGTTGGCCGGACTGGATTTGATCTCGACGCTATGAGCCGTCTGCTGACCCTGATGATGATCCTGGTGCTGGTGATGGCCCACGGCTCCTCCGTAGCGGCGGCCATCTGCCGCCATCAGGACGGAGTCGAGCATGCCTTCGCCCTGCGCAGCGACGACGCCGGGGTTTCGGCCGCCGCCTATAGCGAGGAAAGCGCGGCGAAGGCCGGACTGAGGAAAGGGGCGCCGGTCGATTCCGGTGCCGCCGCTTCTCCCGCCGATCTGCTTCCCGCCCCGGAACTTCCCGTTCCGTTCAGGGCTAAGGAGGCGGCGGAGCGGACCCCGGCCGATGCTCCGAGGCTCGCCGGCGTCTCGATGTGCCCGCTGCTGGAGCCGCCTTCAGCCTGAGCGCGGCGTGCCGTCGGGCACGTCCCGCCGCGTCTTCGATGCGGCCCTGATCCGCCTCAGCCGCGCGTCCCGGTCACGCGCAACCGGATGCCGAAAGGCCATCGAGAATTGGAAAATATGCAAATGCTTCGTTCAGCCCTCCTAGCCGGCGCCGCCATGGCCATGCTGCCCACTGCCGCTCTGGCCCAGGATCCGACCGCCGCACCGCCTGCGGAAGGGGAGCAGGCGGCTCCGGCGCCCGCCGCGGAAGCGCCGGCGCAGTCCGACGATCCCCATGCCGACCATACCCAGGACATCATCATCACCGGCTTCAGCCGCAATCGCGAGGATGTGCTGGCGGGGACCTCGGTGGTCTCGGGCGCCGAGCTGGCCCGCGACCTCCGCCCGACGATCGGCGAAACCCTGGCACGGCAGCCGGGCGTGTCGGCCACGTCGTTCGGCCCGAACGCCTCGCGGCCGGTGCTCCGGGGCTTCCAGGGCGAGCGGGTCAGGGTTCTGACCGACGGAATCGGCAGCCTCGACGCGTCCAACACCAGCGTCGACCATGCGGTGGCCATCAATCCGCTGACGGCGGACCGGATCGAGGTGCTCCGCGGGCCGTCGGCGCTGCTCTTCGGCTCCGCGGCGATCGGCGGCGTCGTAAACGTGATCGACACCAGGATCCCGCGTCGGGTGCCCGACGAGCCGGTCCATGTCGCCGCCATCGCCACCTATGGCTCGGCCTCGAACGAGCGGTCGGTGAACGGGACGGTCGACGTGCCCATTGCCGGCAGGTGGGTGGTCCACGCCGACGGCAATTACAGCAAGACCGACGATCTGAGGATCGGCGGCTTCGTCCTGTCGCGGCAGCTTCGGGCGGAAGCGGCGGCCAGCCCGGACCCGGCGGTGCGAGCTCTCGCCGAGCTGCGCGACCGCCTCCCCAACACGGCGGCCGAGACCTCCGACGTCGCCCTCGGCATCGGCTATGTCAGCGGCCGGACCAATTTCGGCGTGTCGGTGAACCGCTACGACAGCCTCTACGGAGTGCCCGTCCGCTATTCGACCGAGCCGGGAGTCGAGGCCGAGGCGCCCAGGATCGACGTCAAGCAGACCCGCGCCGACGCCCGCGCCGAGATCGATGCGGGCTCCGGCTTCGTCGAGAGCGTGCGCTTCCGGGGCGGCTATTCCGACTATCGGCACGACGAGCTCGAGGAGACGGGCGACATCGGCACGACCTTCCTCACCAAGGGCATGGAAGGACGGCTCGAGCTGGTCCAGGCGAAGAAGGGCGGCTTCGGCGGAGGCTTCGGGATCCAGTATTTCCGGCGCCACCTCGACGTCATCGGCGACGAGAAGTTCCTGCCGGAGAACCGGACGTCGCAATTCGGCCTTTTCGGGCTCGAAACCTACGAGAAGGGCAAGCTCCGAGCCGAGGCGGGCGCCCGCTACGAGCGGCAGGAGGTCAGCGCCGAGGCCGATGCCGACCTCGGCAACCCGGCGATGAAGCGCGGATTCGACGCCGTCTCGGCCTCGCTCGGCGCCAGCTACGAGCTGGCCGAGGGCCTGCGATTCGGGCTCAACGGCTCGCACAGCCAGCGCGCGCCCTCGGCCGAGGAATTGTTCGCCAACGGCCCCCACGCCGGCACCCAGGCCTTCGAAGTGGGCGACCCGAACCTCGACGTGGAGAAGAGCTGGGGGCTCGAGGCGACGCTGAACGCCGAGGGCGACGGCTTCAGCCTTTCCGCCTCCGTGTTCCGAAGCTGGTTCCACGATTACATCTTCGAGCGCCGAACCGGCGCCTTCGTCGACGAGCTGCCGGTGTTCCGGATCGGTCAGGCCGATGCCCGCTATACCGGGGTCGAGCTGGAAGCGTCGGTGCGACTGGCCGAGATCGGATCGGTGACTCTCAACGCCGACACAGTCGCCGACTGGGTGCACGCGACGATCGAAGGCGCCGGGCCCGCCCCGCGAATCCCGCCGCTTCGGCTGCTCGGCGCGCTCGAGGCCCAAGGCCAGCGGGTCCACGGCCGGATCGAGGTCGAGTGGACCGCCGAGCAGGACCGGCTCGCCGCCTTCGAGACCCCGACGAAGGGCTTCACCCTCGTCAACGCCTCGCTTCAGGTGCGGCCTTTGAAGAACAACCGCAACACCAGCCTGACGCTCGCCGCCAACAATCTGTTCGACGTCGACGCGCGCCGCCACGCGAGCTTCCTCAAGGACGTGGCGCCGCTGGCCGGGCGCGACATCAGGCTGACGGCACGGGTCAACTTCTGAGTCCTCAATTCCTCCCCTGCTTTTGCAGGGGAGGGGGACCAGGCGAAGCCTGGTGGAGGGGCTTGCTGCCGAAGAACCCCTCCACCACGCTTCGCGCGGTCCCCCTCCCCGCGAAATCGCGGGGAGGAATTAGGAGTCCGTCGCAAGCCCGGAACGGCTCGTCGATTGGGCGAATCTTTAAGCTGGCGGAAAGCCTCCATCCCGTACGATGAATCCCTTGAGGGAATAAGGGCTTAGGAGGGGCAAGTGAGCGTATCGCGGACGCGGATCCAGGGCGGATCGAGCCACTTCGCGCGGGGTGCGGCGCTGGCCGGCATCGCCGTCATCGGCCTTGCCACCGCCGCTCTCGACGGCGCCGAGGCGCAGGCGGGCTCAAGCTCGCGGTCCTTTCCGGCCACCGTCCGCTCCTATCCGGGCGCAGTCCCGGCGGCGACCGCGCAGGAAGCCTCCGCGCGCCGGATCCTCGAAGCCCAGGTCCGGACCGTCGGCCAGGCCTTCAACGGCGACATCGGGATAGCGGTCAGGGATGTGCAGAGCGGCTGGACGGCCAGCTACGACGGCGACACCTTCTTCCCGCAGCAGAGCGTCAGCAAGTTCTGGGTCGCCCTGACCGCCTTCGACAAGGCCGACCGCGGCGAGCTCAGCATGACCGCCCCGGTCACCGTCCGCCGCGAGGACATGACCCTCTTCCACCAGCCGATCGCGGCGCAGCTCGGCGCCAGCGGCTACAACACGACGGTGGGCGACCTCATCTACCGGGCGATCACCCAGAGCGACAACACCTGCAACGACTTCGTGCTGTGGAAGTCGGGCGGCCCCGAAGCGGTCCGCGCCTTCCTTCGCAACCGCGGCATCGAGGGGATCCGCTTCGGGCCCGGCGAGCGGCTTCTCCAGAGCCAGATCGCCGGGATCCAGTGGCAGCAGAGCTACGCCTATAACGGGGGCTTCTACCGCGCCCGCAACGCGGTCCCGGCGGCGCAGCGGCGGGCCGCGTTCGAGCGCTACATCGCCAACCCGATGGACGGGGCGACCCCCAACGGCATCGTCGACGCGCTGGCGAGGCTGAAGCGGGGCGAGTTGCTTTCGCCGGCTTCGACCCAGAAGCTGCTCGCGATCATGGGCAACACCAAGACCGGCGCGCAGCGGCTCAAGGGCGGCCTCCAGCCCGGCTGGCACCTGAGCCACAAGACCGGCACCGGCCAGGTGCTGGGCGGGGAGCAGGCCGGCTACAACGACATCGGCATCCTCACCGCGCCGGACGGCCATTCCTATGCCGTCGCGGTGATGATCCGCCGCACTTCGGCCCCGCTCGGCCAGCGCATGGCGGCGATGCAGAGCACGGTCAAAGCGGTGATCAGCTTCGACCAGAATATCGGCAGCTACGGCATGGCGAGATACGGCTCCGGGGAGACGGGAAGCCGGTAGGGCCGTCGCCCCAGCGCAGGCTGAGGCCCCAGCGCGGGAAAGGCGCCGGATCCTTCACCCGCCGGGATCCCAGCCTTCGCTGGGATGACGTCAGGCGTCGTAATCGACCTCCAGCCCTTCGCCCTTCGGCACCGACTGGCAGGTCAGCACGTAGCCCGCCGCCACCTCCTCGTCGGTGAGGCCGTAGCGCGCCGCCATCTCGACCTCGCCCGACACCACCCGCGCCCGGCAGGTGGCGCAGACCCCGGCCTTGCAGGCGAAGGGGGCGGGGAGGCCGGCGGCGCGGGCGCTGTCGAGGATGTTGCCGGCCTCGGCGCTGAACGGCACCCGCCGCTTGCGGCCGTCGAGAGTGACCAGGATCGTCGCGCCCTGCGCCTCCCTCGACAAAGCGTCGAGCTGGGCCTGGAGGGCCTCGGGCGGCCGGTCGGCGGTGAAGCGCTCGAGATGGATCTTCTCCGAGGGCACGCCGCGCTCGCGGAGCGCGCCCTCGGCGGCGTCCATCATCGGGCCGGGCCCGCAGATGAAGAAGGCGGCGACGTCCGCCGGGTCGATCAGATGCTCGAGCACCTCCGCGCATTTGGAGCGGTCGAGCATGCCGTTGAACAGGTCGATGTCCTCGGCCTCCTCGGCGAGGAAATGGTGGATCTCGACCCGGTCCATGAAGCGGTTCTTGAGGCGCGCCAGCTCGTCGAGGAAGATCACCGACTGGCTGTCGCGATTGCCGTAGAAGAGGGTGAAGCGGCTCGCCGGCTCCTTGATCAGAGCGGTCCGGAGGAGCGACATCACCGGGGTGATCCCGGATCCCCCGGCGAAGGCGGCATAACGGTTGGCGGCGCCCGGCTCGAAATCCCAGGTGAAGCTGCCGTGCGGCTCCATCACCTCGATCGAGTCGCCGTGCTTGAGATTGTCGTTCGCCCAGTTGGAGAAGAGCCCGCCGGCGATGCGCTTGACCGTCACCTTGAGCTCGCCGTCCTCGGGAGCGACGCAGAGCGAATAGTTGCGCCGCACCTCCTCGCCGCCGATCTCGGCCTTGAGCGTCAGATGCTGGCCGGGCTTGAATTTGAACCGCTCGCGAAGCTCCGGCGGAACGTCGAAGCGGATCGACTTCGCCTCCGCCGTCTCGGCGACGATCTCGGCGATGGCCAGGCTGTGAAAATGCGCGCTCATCCGCCGCTCAATGGCATTTGAACAGGTCGAACGGCTCGGCGCAGGCGCGGCAGCGCCAGAGGGCCTTGCAGGGGGTGGAGCCGAAGCGGCTGATCTCCTCGGTGTCGGCGGAGCCGCATTGCGGGCACGCGACGGCGCCCCTCGTCGGCGGCGCGATCCCGTAGGCGTTGAGCTTGCGGCGGCCTTCCGGAGTGATCCAGTCGGTAGTCCAGGCGGGCGCGAGGGCCGTCTCGATGCGGACGTCGCGGTAGCCGGCGGAATCGAGCGCGTCGCGGATGTCGCGCTCGATCACCTGGGTGGCGGGGCAGCCGGTGTAGGTGGGGGTGACGACCACCCGATCAGGCTCGACGGAGCGCACGATGCCCAGCTCGACGACCGAGACGACCGGAATCTCGGGATCCGCCACTCCGTTCAGGACGGTCCGAATTCTCTCCACGTCATCCCGGCGGAAGCCGGGACCTCGAGGAGGATAAGGCGCCTTTGCGCCCTGGGGTCCCGGCTTTCGCCGGGATGACGGGTTGGCGGCGGCTACCATGCCGCGTCCGGATAGGTTCGGGGGAGGAATTGCATCACCGCGAGCAAATGGCCGAGATGCTCGCTGTGGTGGCCCCGGCGGCCGCCGAGGATCGGGCGCTGGTCGGGGGGAGGGGCGAGCGTCGCCTCGGCGAGGACGGCGCGGACCTGGGCCTCGTAATCGGCGCGAAGCGCGATAAGATCGGGGCCGATGCCGCGCTCGGCCATGATCGCGGCGACGGCGTCCATCTCGAACAGCTCGGGGACGAAGCGCCAGTTCCAGGCGAGGCCGTCCTCGATCCGGCGACGGCTCTCGTCGGTGCCGTCGCCGAGCCGGATCACCCATTCGCTCGCCAGCTCCTGGTGATAGGTGACCTCCTTGACCGCCTTGGCCGCGACTCCGGCGATCAGCTCGTCGTCGGCGGAGACGAGGTGGGCGAAGAGCATCTTCTGCCAGGTCGAGAAGAGGAACTGCCGGGCCATCGTCCGCGCGAAATCGCCGTTGGGCTGCTCGACCAGCCAGCAATTGCGATAGTCGAGAACGTCGCGGCGGAAGGCGAGGGCGTCGCCGTCGCGGCCCTTGCCCTCGACCTCGCCTGCGCGGTTCAGGAAATGGGTCGCCTGGCCGATCAGATCGAGGGCGATGTTGGCGAGGCTGAGGTCGACCTCGACCGACGGCGCGTGGCCGCACCATTCGCCGAGCCGTTGGCCGAGTATCAGGCTGTCGTCGCCGAGGCGGAGCAGATATTCGAACAGGGCGGAGCCGTCGCTTTCCGTCGGGGAGTCGAAAGCGCCTTCGCCGGTGGCGTTGGAGGGCAGGTCGATGGGGGGGACGGAGGCCATGTCAGCCGCCGTTCGTGTCGAGCGAAGTCGAGACACCGCGTCGAGCGAAGTCGAGACGTCCTGCCCTCGGCTTCGCTCGGGAGGGCCCCTCGACTTCGCTCGGGGCGAACGGAGGTTTCCGGTCGATCCAGACGCCCCTCATATGTGGGTGATCCCCTCCGGGATGTCGTAGAAGGTCGGGTGGCGGTAGACCTTGTCGGCGGCCGGATCGAACATCGCCTCGTCCTGGCCGGGGTCCGAAGCGACGATCGAGGCCGAGGGGACGACCCACAGGCTCACCCCTTCCATCCGCCGCGTGTAGGTGTCGCGGGCGTGGCGGAGCGCGATCTCCGGATCGGGGGCGTGGACCGAGCCGACGTGGCGGTGCGCCATGCCGCCCTTCGAGCGGACGAAGACTTCCCAGAGCGGCCAGTCGTTCATTTGCGCCACGCCTGCAAAGGTCCTTCGAGACGGGCCTTCGCCAGGCTCAGTCCCTCCTCAGGATGAGCGACAGGGCTCAGGATTCGCTCATCCTGAGGAGCCGCTGAGCTTGTCGAAGCCGCGTCTCGAAGGACCGTCATGCCGCCTCCGCCTTCCTCGAATGCTTCTCCGCATAGGCCGCCGCCGCCTCGCGGACCCAGGCGCCGTCCTCCCAGGCCTGCCGCCGGGCCGCCATCCGCTCCTTCGCGACCGGGCCCTCGCCTCGGACGACGGCGTAGAATTCCTCCCAGTCGACCTCGCCGAAATCGTAATGGCCGCGTTCCTCGTTCCATTTGAGCGCCGGATCGGGAACCTTCAGGCCGAGCGCGTCGGCCTGGGGCACGGTGATGTCGACGAAGCGCTGGCGAAGCTCGTCGTTGGTGTCGCGCTTGATCCGCCAGCGCATCGACTGGGCGGTGTTGGGGCTGTCGGCGTCGGGCGGGCCGAACATCATCAGCGACGGCCACCACCAGCGGTTGAGCGCGTCCTGCGCCATTCGCTTCTGGTCGGCGGTGCCGGCGGCCATCACCATCATGATCTCATAGCCCTGGCGCTGGTGGAAGCTCTCCTCCTTGCAGACCCGGACCATCGCCCGGGCGTAGGGCCCGTAGGAGGTGCGCTGGAGCGGCACCTGGTTCATGATCGCGGCGCCGTCGACCAGCCAGCCGATCGCTCCGATGTCGGCCCAGGTCAGGGTGGGGTAGTTGAAGATGGTACTGTACTTGGCCTTGCCGGAATGGAGCGCCTCGATCATCTCGCGGCGGCTGGTGCCGAGAGTCTCGGCGGCCGAATAGAGGTAGAGGCCGTGCCCCGCCTCGTCCTGGACCTTGGCGAGAAGGATCGCCTTGCGCCGAAGCGAGGGGGCGCGGGTGATCCAATTGCCCTCGGGGAGCATGCCGACGATCTCGCTGTGCGCGTGCTGCGAAATCTGGCGGGTGAGGGTGCGCCGGTAGGCGTCGGGCATCCAGTCCTTGGGCTCGATGAACTCGTCGGCGGCGACCCGCGCCTCGAAGGCGGCGAGCTTGTCCGCGTCCTCGGTGGAAGCGACGTTCTTCGACTTGCCGAGCTCGGTCGTGTACATGCTTTTCTCCTGCGCGCGGCCCTAGCAGGGGACGTCTTTCACGGCAAACAACGCACGAGCGAAGCGCGAGTCGCCCGGCCGATTCGCGCGAGCGACTGCTGGCGGACGAGCGGGTCGCCTACATCCAGGCCCATTACGCCCGCGCGGCTGCTATGCCGGGCGGATCGAGCGGACCTGATCGTCGCCCCAGCGCAGGCTGGGGCCCCGGCGGGTGAAGAACGCGGCGGCTCTCACCCCCTGGGGTCCCAGCCATGATCGGGCCGCCCTGCCCCCCGGGCAGGGCTGGGCAGTGCGGGGCACTGCCCACCCGATCATCTGGGACGACGGGTTAGCGGGTCGCCGCCGCCGCGAAATCGTCGACGCAGGCCGTCTCGCCGCCGCGCCGGCCCGCCAAAGCGGTGCGAAGCATGATCACGGCCGCATAGAGGACGACGACGATGACCAGCCAGCGCAGAAGCTCGACGGACATGCTCTTGACGATGAAAGCGGCGACGAGGACGGCGGGGATCCCGCCGAGGGTGATGCTGAGGATCATCCTCATGTCGGCGGTGCCCTTGCGGACGTGGCGGACCCCGGCGGCGACTCCCATCAGCGCTCCGCCCGCCGCCATGATCGGGAAGCCGAGGCGGGGGTCGAAGCCCATCAGGCTGAACATGATCAGGGTCGGCGCATAATGGCCGACGCCGTAATTGACGAGCAGGCCGAACAGGAAGTTGCCGGCGAAGGCGATCCCCATCAGGTCCGGGGGCAGGGAGGCGGCGGTTCCGCCGGCCGGCATCAGCCCGAGCGCGGTCAGCGCATAGAGGAAGGCCGCCAGGAGCAAGGCGCAGCCGACCACCACCTGCACCAGCCACACCTTCGAGCGGCCGACGAGCGCCGCGCCGGCAAGGCCGCCGACGACGCAGGAGAGGATGCAGCCGAAGAGCAGGATCGGATCGACCTGCACGCCGAGCAGCACGAGAAAGATCGCCGCCTGGACGACGACGGGAAGGAGATGGGCGGGGAGCAGGGTGCAGGGTATCTTCGCATCCGGGATCATCTGCCTCAATTTGAACCAGGCGGTGGTAGGCGCGAAGGAGCCGAGGCCGAGCGTGTCGAAGAAGTTGGTGACGGCGCCGAGCGCGACCGCCTCGGCGCTGAGGCCGACCTCGCGGCGCTCGAGCGCGGTCTTCCAGAGGACGATGATATACATCAGGGCGCCGAGCCCCAATGGGACGAGCAAAGCGATCAGCATTGACGATCCCCCCGCGCGCGTTGCGAGGGGGCTGCATACACGATCAGGGGGGTTAAGTGGAGCGGGTCCTTTCCAA
>DASVVX010000087.1:0-32118 GCA_036386295.1 Allosphingosinicella sp. | reverse complement strand
ATCGCGGGGAGAATTTCTCTAGCTCAGCCCGGCCCGCTCTTGCCGAGATAATAGGACAGCCGGTTCGCTCGGCCGCCGCTGCGCTGGGCGCGCATCGCTTCGTACACGACCGCATTCTCGAGCACCCGCTGAACGTAGTTTCGGGTCTCCGAATAAGGGATGGCCTCGATCCAGGTGACGATGTCGGTCCCGCCGCGCGGATCGCCGTTCGCCCGGACCCATTTGCGCACGTTGCCTGAGCCGGCGTTGTAGCTCGCCACGGCCAGCGCCGCCTGGCCTCCCCATTCGCCTAGCAGCCGGGCGAAATAGCTCGAGCCGAGCATCACGTTGTAGGCCGGATCGGAGGTCAGTCGGCCGAAGTCGTAGGGCAGGCCGATCTTCCCCGCCTGCTCGCGGGCCGTCCCCGGCATGAGCTGCATCAGCCCCCGGGCGCCGGCGTGGCTGACCGCGGCGCGGTCGAACGAGCTCTCCTGGCGGGTGATGCCGTGGGCGAGCGCCCAATGGGTCGAGAAGGCGGAGGGCAGGGTCACTTCCGGGAAGCCGGCCGGGTCGTAGAAGCTCTGCCCCTTGTTGCGCGCCTCCCGGGCGACCCAGACCCCGAGATCCTGGCGTCCGATCGTCCGGCCGAACTGGGCCGCGAGGACCCGGTCGCCGGTCGTCTCCGCCTGCTCCGCGATCGCCCGGACGAACAGCGACTGGTCGCTCCACCGGCCCATGTCGCCCAGCGCCCTGGCCGCCTGGACGAGCGGCCTTGCCGCGAAGGCCGAGCGTTCCGCCGAAGAGGGCGTGGCGGCGGTCGGGGAGGGCGGGGTCACCCGCCGCCCCAGCCGCTCGAGCGCGAGCTGCCCGTAGAACTGGTCCGGATTGGCCGCCGCCTGCTCGAGCCACGAGTCGGACTGCGCCTTCTGGCCGGCGGCGAAGGCCGAGCGCGCCGCCCAGTAGAAGCCCTTGGTTCGGGTCTGCGACGAGCGCGCGGCCCGGCCGTAGCGGTCGAACATCCGCGCCGCGTCGGCGTGGCGTCCGAGCTTCGAGGCGGCGGTCCCGGCCAGCCAGGCCAAATTGGTATATTCGTCGCGCTCGCCATAGGGCCGGGCGCTGACGTCGGTGCCGGCGGGATAGGCGTCGTCGAGCTGCGAGGCGATCCCGTAGGCGGTCGACCATTGCGCGTCGTTCGCCGCGCCCTTGGCGAGGGTGAGCATCGTCTCGAACCATTTCTCGGCATTGGCCGGCGGCCGGGCCAGCCGGCGTGGCTGCGCCATGAGCTGGCGAGCGGCGAGGCTCTGGCCGCCGTTCCTCAGCCAGTTGGCGCGGTCGACGAGAAGGCCGGGATCGCCCTCGACCGGCCCGAGCGCGGCGAGCCGGCTCGCCGCGTCGGACGCCCGGGTCTGGAGGGCGAGCCGGGTCGAGTAGAGCGCCTGGCGCTGCGCCGAGGCCAGGGGCAGGGTCCGCGCCGCGCTCTGCGTGTCGCCATTGCCGAGCAGCGCTTCCATCCGCGAGTCATGGTCGGCCCCGGTCAGCTGGCCGGCGAACTGGGCGAGGATGCGCGCCTCGTCGGTGGGCGGCAGGACCCCGCCGGTCCAGGCCTTGCGCGCCGCCTCGAGCGCCTCGTTGCCGCGGCCCGAGGCCTGCAAAGCGAAGGCGTGGCGGGCGTGGCCGGCCGGGGTGAGCGGCGGGAAGGCGGTGAAGAAGCCGATCACCTCGTAGGCGGCGCCGCCGTCGGAATTCGCTTTCTCCGCGGTCCGGCGCATCGCCGCCTCGCCCGGCCAGCCGCGGTGGCTCATCAGGAAGGAGGCGTAGGAGGAGAAGGGCAGGCTGTCGGTCTGGCGGAGGCTGTTCCAGCGGGCGAGATCGGCCGCCACCGCCGGCGACACCGGCGGCGAATAGGCCGGTGCGGGCCTCGGCTCGGCCGGAAGCGGCGCGGGAGCGATCGCGCCCTGCACCGCGGCGGGCAACATCCTTGCGACATGCACCGGGCGAACGCCCGTGGCGACCGCCGCGGCGGACACGGCGGACACGCCTAAAAGGCTCAGGACCAACGCTTTTTTCTGCATGCTGGACAGAATGCCAACGCCCTCCTTATCAGGCCCTGAACGGCTGCCCCTTTATTGACGGCCCGCAGCCTCACGGGAAGGAGTCTAATGATGTTCCGCGGGTCGATCCCGGCTCTGGTGACGATTTTCCGCGACGAAGCGTTGGACGAACGCGCTTTTCTCGACTTCGTGCGCTGGCAGGTGGACGAGGGAAGCCATGCGCTGGTCCCGTGCGGCACCACCGGCGAATCGGCGACCCTGACCTCGGCCGAGCACCGGCGGGTCATCGAGCTCGCGATCGAGGGCGCCGCGGGACGGGTGAAGGTGATCGCCGGCTGCGGCTCCAACGACACCGCCCACGCCATCGAGCTCACCCGCTCGGCGAAGGAGGCCGGGGCCGATGCCGCCCTCCACGTCCCGCCTTATTACAACCGCCCGAACCAGGAGGGCATCTACGCCCATCTCGCCGCGATTGCCGAAGCGGTCGACATCCCGATCGTCCTCTACAACGTCCCCGCCCGCACCGTCACCGACATCTCCGTCGAAACGATGGCGCGCCTGGCCCGGATCGCCAACGTCATCGGGGTCAAGGACGCCACCGGCAACCTCGCCCGGGTCTCCGCGCAGCGCCTCGCCTGCGGCGAGGATTTCATCCAGCTCTCGGGCAATGACGACATGGCCCTGGGCTTCCTGGCGATGGGCGGAACGGGCTGCGTCTCGGTGACGGCGAATGTCGCGCCGAAGCTGTGCGCGGCCTTCCAGAACGCTTGCCTTTCAGGCGATTGGCAAGCGGCTTTGAGACTTCAGGACAAGCTCTACCCCCTCCACGCCGCGCTGTTCACCGACGCCTCGCCGGGGCCGGTCAAATATGCCCTGAACCGTCTTCGGCCGGAATTCCCGGCCGAGCTGCGCCTGCCCATGACCCCGCCGTCCGAGGCCAGCCGCCGAGCCGTCGACGCGGCGCTGGCGCATGCCGGCCTGATCTGACGATCCCCCTTGCATCGCCGCTATGTTCGCGCTATGTTCACGGCGGCTCTTTGACACCTGAACCAGACGGCGTCCGCTTCCCGAATGTCGACTCCGATGTTCGTTGGAAAGTTCACCCCACCGAAAACCCCCAATAAACTCCCGAAAAAAGCTCCCGCCGCGTCCAAGTCGTCCACTTCGTCCGAATTCGGACAGTGGAACTCCTATGCCCGGGTGCCCGAGCGGCGTCATCGGTGCATTCTCTCCAGCCCTCTTGGGATCGCGGGTTTGCGCCCGCCTGGCAATTGCCTATGTGCTGATCATGGTCCGTCCGCGTCCCGCCACCTTCGACAAGGCCAAGATCGTCGCCGAGAACCGGCGCGCGCGCTTCGACTATGCCGTCGAATCGACCTACGAGGCCGGAATCGCGCTGACCGGCACCGAGGTGAAGTCGCTCCGCTTCGGCGAAGGCTCGATCGCCGAGAGCTATGCCGAGGTGAAGGACGACGAGGCCTGGCTGATCAACGCCAACATCCCCGAGTTCAGCCACGGCAACCGCCACAATCACGAGCCCAAGCGGCCGCGCAAGCTGCTCCTCCACGAGCGCGAGATCGCCAAGCTGCACGGCGCCGTCGCCCGGCAGGGCATGACCCTCGTCCCGCTCTCCATCTACTTCAACAGCCGCGGCCGGGCCAAGGTCGAGCTGGCGCTCGCCAAGGGCCGAAAGGCACCCGACAAGCGCGAATATCAGAAGGAGAAGGACTGGAAGCGGGAGCAGGGCCGGCTGTTGCGCGACCGTGGCTGACCGCGAGGGCCGCCTTTTCCGCTGGGCGAGGCGCAACATGCCCAAGCGCGAGGAGCTGGCGCGCAGCCGGTGGATGAAGCCGTTCGGCCAGCGCGTCCTGCACAGCGAGTTCTGGCGCTTCACCCGCCGCTCGGTGCCGCGCGGAGTGGCGATCGGGCTCCTCGTCGGGATCTTCGTGATGATCCCGGGCCTTCAGATCGTCGGTTCGGCCCTCCTGTGCGTCCCGATGCGCGGCAACATCCCGATCGCGGCGCTGATGACCTTCCTCTCCAACCCCTTCACCACCCCCTTCATCCTGCTCGCCTCGCTCGAGATCGGAAGCAAGCTCGGCTTCCGGACCGACATCGCAAGCTTCTACGCGCTCAGCGACAGCGGCGCCGGGCTCGGCGCCTGGGCGAAATGGCTGTTCTCCGACGCCGCGCCGGCCCTCGTCTCGGGCCTTTTCCTCATCGGCTTCGGCGCCGCCCTCGTCGGCTATCTGCTCTCGATCCTGGTCTGGCGCTGGTGGACCGGCCGGAAATGGCGGCGACGGGCCCGCTACCCGTCCGCGGGCGTTTGAAAGCCGCACCGCCGCTGCTATTGCGGCGGCGCTTTCCCAACCAGGACGGGACCCAAGATATGCGCAAGCTCCTCGCTCTCCTCGCCACCTCGACCGCCCTCGCCGCCTGCGCCACCACCAACGGCCCATCGAGCGCCGAAACCCGCGAGCAGACCGCGACCGTCGCCACCGCCGCCGAGGGTCCGGTCGCTCCGCCCGAGGCCGACCGGCCGCAGATCGGCCGCTTCGGCTTCGACGAGGCCGGAATGGAGCGCGACGTCGCTCCGGGGGACAATTTCTACCGCTTCGCCAACGGCACCTGGGCGAAGAACACGCCGATCCCGGCCGACCGCTCCAATTACGGCATGTTCACCATGCTCGACGACCTGTCCCGCCAGCGCACCCGCGAGATTCTGGACGAGGTCAAGGACGACCGCAGCAGCAAGATCGGCAACGCTTATTCCGCCTATCTCGACGAGGCGGCCATAGAGGCGAGGGGCCTCGCGCCGATCGAGCCCTGGCTGGGCCAGATCCGCGGCCTCAGGACGAAGGGCGCCTATGCGGCGCTCGCCGCGGCGGCCGACCGCAACGGCATTCCCGGCCCGATCGGCGGCTTCGTCGGCCAGGACGACAAGAATCCGGAGAGCTACGCCTACACCATGTTCCAGGCGGGCCTCGGCATGCCGGACCGGGATTATTACCTCAAGCAGGACGCCAAGCTGGCGGAGACCCGGGCCGCCTATCTCAAGCATCTGACCAACGTCCTGACCCTTGCGGGCGAAACCAACGCCGCCGCTCGGGCCGGCGCGATCATGGCCTTCGAGACCGAGATCGCCAAAGCGCACTGGACCCGGGTCGACAGCCGCGACGCCACCAAGACCTACAACAAGATGAGCGTGACGGCCCTTGCCAGGTCCGCTCCCGGCTTCGATTTCGCAAGCTATCTGCGCGGCGTCGGCGCCGACGTGCCGGATCTCATCGTCGCCCAGCCGAGCGCGCTCAAGGGCATCGCCGCAATCGTCGCCAGGGCGCCCCTGCAGGTGCTCAGGGACCAGCTGCTGGTCCGCTCGCTCGACACCTATTCCGATTACCTGCCCAAGCGGTTCGACGAGGAGGCCTTCGCCTTCTACGGCACAGTCCTTTCCGGAACGCCCGAGCAGGAGCCGAGGTGGAAGCGGGGCGTCACCTTCGTCACCAATGCGCTGAGCGACGAGGTCAGCCAGATCTACGTCCAGCGCTACTTCCCGCCGGAGACCAAGGCGGCGGCCGACAAGCTGGTCAAGAACGTCATCGCGGCGATGGACCGGCGGATCGACCAGCTCGACTGGATGGCTCCGGCGACCCGGGCCGCCGCCCACGCCAAGCTCGCCGCCTTCACCCCCAAGATCGGCTATCCGAGCCGCTGGCGCGATTTCTCCGGCCTCGACATCCGCCGCGACGATCCGCTCGGCAACGCGATGCGATCGGCCAATTTCGAGCACCAGTACAACGTCACCAAGCTCGGCCAGCCGATCTACCGCTGGGAGTGGGGCATGACTCCGATGGAGATCAACGCCTACGCCAATTTCGGAATGGTCGAGATCGTCTTCCCGGCGGCGATCCTCCAGCCGCCCTTCTTCGATCCCAAAGCCGACGACGCGGTCAATTACGGCGGCATCGGCGCCGTCATCGGCCATGAGCTCAGCCACCATTTCGACGACCAGGGCGCCAAGTACAATCGCGAGGGCCGGCTGGTCGACTGGTGGACTCCGCAGGACGTGACCAACTTCCAGTCCCGCCTCGACGCGCTCGGCGCCCAGTACGACGCCTACGAGCCGCTGCCCGGAATGCACGTCCAGGGCAAGCTGACCATGGGCGAGAACGTCGCCGACCTCGCCGGCCTGACCGTCGCCTACGACGCTTACCGCCACTCGCTCGGCGGCGCCGAGCCGCGAGTGATCGACGGCTTCTCCGGCGACCAGCGCTTCTACCTCGGCTGGGCCCAGGTCTGGCGGCGCAACTATCGCGAGGCCAACCTTCGCCAGCGCCTGCTCACCGACCCGCACAGCCCGTCCGAGCAGCGCGTCGCCGTCGTCCGCAACCTCGATCCCTGGTACCCGGCCTTCTCGGTTCAGCCCGGCCAGGCGCTCTACGTCGCGCCGGCCCAGCGCGTCCGAATCTGGTAACCGTGGCGAGCGCGGCCCCAGCCCCGGCGGCCAGGCCGCGCCTCGGCCTCGCCCTGCTGGCCGTGCTCGCCGCCGCGGCGGGCTCGGCCGCCTTGCTGCTCCGGGCGCTCAACAACCCGGTGTTCGCCGCGGCCTTCTTCGCCGGAGCGCTCGCCGTCGGCCTGCCCCTGCTGTTCGTCGGCCGGGGCCGCGCTCCCGTCCCGGCCGCCGTCGAGGCGGGAACCGACCTCGCGCTCGTCCGCGCCGGTCTCGAGGCCTCGCCCGACGCGCTCGCCCTCACCGATCCCGGCGGGGCGCTGCTCGCCGCCAATGCGGCCTATGAAAGCCTGTTCGGAATTCGCCCGCCGCTCGATCTGCCCTTCGGGGAAGCCCTGGCCGGCCTTCCCGCCGCCGCGCTTCGCGACGGTCGCGCCGAGGCCTCCGGGCTCTCGGCCGGGGAGTTCGATCTTGCCGTCGAGGTCAGCGCCGTCGGCCAGGTCGAGCGCATTCTGCTCTGGCGCTTCGCCCGGGCGGGGCGCGAGGATGTCGCCGCGGCGGCCCGCCAGCTGCTCGCCGGCGAGATCGGCCGGCGCCTCGCCGGCACCGGTCTGATGGCCGTGCTCACGGCCGCCGACGGCCGGGTCCTCGAGGCCAATGCCGCCTTCCACGCCCGCGCCGGCGGCGAGGCGGAGGTGGCTCCGGGCACGCCGCTGGTCGATCTGCTGGCGGTCGGCGAGCAGAACCAGTTCCATTTCGCCCGCGAAGGCAAGGCCGGCGGAGCGCTTCGGATCCTCCAGGTGCCGCTCGCCGAGGAGGAGGGCGGGCCGAGCCTGTTCCTCCTGCTCGACGAGCTCGGCGCGGTCGGCGCCGACGGCGCCCACAACATCAACGCCCTGCTCGAGATCATGCCCCTCGGGCTCGCGCTCGCCGATCGGGACGGCCGCTTCGTCTATCTCAACGCCGCCTTCAGGCGCGCCGCCGGCCTCTCGCGCAACGCGGCGCCGACCTGGCCGAGCGACCTCGTCGTCGACGAGGACAAGGCGGCCGTCGCCGATTCGGTCCGCCGCTTCGGTCGCGGCGCCTCGATGTCCGGGGATGTCGCGGTCAGGCTCAAGGCCAATGCCGAGGAGCCGGTGGCGCTCACCGTCGCCGGCGCCCGCGGGCTCGGCGAGGCGGCGGTGCTCCTCTCCCTCAAGGACAATAGCGAGGAGGACAGGCTCAAGCGCCAGGTCGCCCAGGCGACCAAGATGCAGGCGGTCGGCCAGCTCGCCGGCGGGGTCGCGCACGATTTCAACAACATCCTGACCGCGATCATCGGCCATTGCGACCTGATGCTGATGCGCCACGCGCCCGGCGACAGCGACTATGACGACATCCAGCAGATCCGCTCCAACTCGAACCGAGCCGCCAGCCTGACCCGCCAGCTGCTGGCTTTCTCCCGCCAGCAGACGCTGCGCCCGCAGGTGCTGCAGCTCCCCGACGTCATCGCCGAGGTCTCGACCCTGCTCAAGCGGCTGCTCGGCGAGCGGGTGAAGCTCCAGGTCAAGCACGGCCGGGGCCTCGGCGCGGTGCGCGCCGATCCGGGGCAGCTCGAGCAGGTGATCGTCAACCTGGCCGTCAACGCGCGCGATGCGATGCTCGCCAAGGACGATCAGAGCGTCGGCCTGCTCACCCTCCACACCTATGCGGTGTCGGCCGACGACGTCCGCCGGATGGGCAGCGAGATCCTTCCGATCGCCGATTATACCGCGCTTCGGGTCTCGGACACCGGCACGGGCATCGCGCCCCATCTCCTTCCCAAGATCTTCGAGCCTTTCTTCACCACCAAGGAGGTGGGGAAGGGAACCGGCCTCGGCCTTTCCACCGTCTACGGCATCGTCAAGCAGTCGGGCGGGTTCATCTTCGCCGAGAGCGAGCCCGGCAAGGGCACCAGCTTCGTCATCTACCTCCCGGTCCACCGCGCCGAGGCGGTCAAGCCGGCGCGCAAGGGGCGCGAGCCGGCCGGCGAATTGTGGGGCACCGGCACCATCCTGCTGGTCGAGGACGAGGCGACGGTCCGCGCCGTGGCCGAGCGGGCGCTGACCCGCCACGGCTACACGGTGCTTCTGGCCGAGAACGGCGAGGCCGCGATCGAGATCCTCGACCGCGAGAAGAGGGTGGACCTGATGATCTCCGACGTCGTCATGCCGACCATGGACGGCCCCACCACCGCCCGCGAGGCGAGGGTGCGGCAGCCCGACCTGCCGATCCTGTTCATCTCCGGCTATGCCGAGGAGCAGCTTCGCCAGTCGATCGACCTCGACCGCGTCGCCTTCCTCGCCAAGCCCTTCTCGGTCCAGAAGCTCGCCGAGGCGACGAGGGACGCGCTGGCGATGAAATGACGGGGGGAGGGGCCCCGTCATTGCGAGGAGCGCAGCGACGCGGCAATCCAGAGGCAGCGCCGGCGACGGGCGCCGGGCTGGGTTGCTTCGCTCCGCTCGCAATGACGGCCAAAAAACTTGTTTCGCAAACGATAGTTACGCCTTAAGCGAACGCCCGTGACCGCCCGCTCGATCCTCATCGTCGAAGACGAACCGCTGATCGCGATGATGCTCGAGGACTTCCTCGATTCGCTCGGCCATACCGTCGCCGGGACCTGCGATACCGTGTCGGACGCTCTCGACCGGGTCGGCCAGGGCGGCTTCGACGTCGCCATCATCGACGTCAATCTGAACGGCGAGCGGGTCTGGCCGGTCGCCGACCGGCTCGCCGCCCAGGGGGTTCCCTACATCCTCGCCACCGGCGGCCATATCGAGCCGCCGCCGCCCGAGCATGCCGACGTGCCCGTCCTCTCCAAGCCCTTCACCCTCGACGCGATCGAGCCGGCGCTGGCGGAGGCCTGCGCGCGCTGAGGATGCCCTCGGCGCGGCTTTGCGCTAGGCTGGAGGGATGTGGAAGCTCCTCCTCATCCCGGTCTTCCTCTATCTCGCCCTCATCGTCCTCGCCTTCCTGTACCAGGGCCGGCTGCTCTTCCCGGCGGGCTCGGTCGCGAGCGCCGGGCCGCTGCCGCCGGGCGCCGAGCGGCTGGCCCTCGACACGCCGGGCGGCGATCGCCTCCACGGCGTCCATCTGCCCCCCTCGGCGCCGCCTTCGGGCACCCTGATCCTCGGCTTCGGGGGCAATGGCTGGAACGCCGAGGCCGCGGCCGCCTACCTGCATGACCTCTACCCCGAGGCCGACGTGGTCGCCTTCCATTATCGCGGTTACCGGCCGTCGACCGGCAGCCCGGGCGCTCGAGCGCTGATCGACGATGCGCTGCTCGTCCATGATCTCGCCGTCCGCCGCCTTCGCCCCGGCCGCACCGTCGCCGTCGGCTTCAGCATCGGCAGCGGAGTCGCGGCCAGCCTGGCGACCCGCCGTCCGCTCGACGGGCTGATCCTGGTCACCCCGTTCGATTCGATGCGGAAGGTGGCGGCGGGCCATTTCCGCTGGCTGCCGGTGCGCTGGCTGTTCCGCCACGAAATGACGCCGGCGAACTGGCTGCGCGGGTCGACGGTCCCGGTCGCCCTGATCGCGGGCAGCCGCGACACTTTGATCCCGCCGCCGCGGACCGAGGGCCTTCGCCGCGCCGTCGGCCAGCTCGTCTACGACCGGACCCTGCCTGGCGCCGGCCACAACGACATCTACCACCGGCCCGATTTCCGGGCGGCCATGCGCCAAGCCCTGACCCGTGTCGGTGGCGGGCGGCCTGATCCGGATCGGATACAATAAGGCGGCCAAGGCCGCGACTCCTGCACCAACCTGTGTTAAAAAAGCGCGGCAAGCCGGGAGATGGGGCCATGGCCAATCCGAACGCCGTCGTATCGCGCTACGTTCGCCTCGTTCAGTCGGACGAGGCCAATCTCGCCGCGAGGGGCGCCTCGGAATTCGAGCTGGAGGGCGGCCGGAGGGTCCGCCTCGACCCGCAAAATCCGCGCTCCGCCGGACTGGCCCGGGTCCTCGCCGGGCTCGCCGAGCTGGGCCATCCCGTCTATCTGGAGCTCGACGAGGGGACCGGCGCCGTCTCGCGTCTGCTGGTGCCGAAAACCGGCCCCGTCGACTCGGTGCGCGAGGTCGACGGCGGGCTCGAGGTGGTGCTCGAGAAATCGCACGCCCGGCACCTGCTGAGCCGCGACGATCCGGACTATGCGGAGGCCGAGCGGACCCTGCGCGAGGCCGTCTCCGGCAAGACCGGGGTGATCCTCACGGCAGACGATTCGCAAAGGATCGTCGACCTTCGTTTTTTTGAGCCCGGCCCGGACGACGGGCCGGTCCGACAGCCGCCGAAAACGTCGTGGATCGAGCGCTTCCTGCTCTGGCCCTTCTGGCCGTGGCGCTGGTTCTATTACCGCTGCCTGTCGCCGCGGCAGGCGCAGCAGATATTCGACGCGATGAGCGCCACGACCTGCAACCCTCTGACCGTGCCGCCGCCCTGCATCCCGTTCATGTACCCGGACGACGGCTGCTGGGCCCGGGCGCACGAGATGGCGCGGTTGATGATCGGCCTCGGAGTCACGCCCCGCAAGGTCTGGATCTCCGGCAGCCTGCACACGCCGACCCGGAACAATCACAATTGCTTCGTCAATTGGGCCTGGCACGTCGCACCGGTGCTGTGCGTGCGGGCTCGCCAGTGGTGGCCGTTCTGGTGGTCGGGGACAACGATGGTCATCGATCCGTCGCTGTTCACCACGCCCGTCACCGTCGCCGCCTGGAAAGCGGTACAGGGGGACCCTAGCGCGACTCTGACCTATACTCCCTGGACTGATTACCTTTGGGGGGCGACCGATCCCGGCTTCACCCAGACCAATTATTATCTCGGGGTCTACCGGCTCGCCCTCCAGAACCGCTCGATCGGGCCGGACGGTCCACCGCCCTACGCCAACTGCCCCTGATCAGGCCATCGTCAGGGCGTCGATCGCGCCCTGGAGGATGTAGGCGGCGGCCATCTTGTCGACCAGCTCGGCGCGGCGGGCGCGGCTGGCGTCGGCGGCGAGGAGGGTGCGGGTCACCGCCTGCGTCGACCAGCGCTCGTCCCACAGCAGGATCGGCAGTCCGAGCGGTTCGAGATTGCGGGCGAAGGCGCGGACCGACTGGGTGCGCGGGCTGTCGCTTCCGTCGAGGTTGAGGGGAAGGCCGAGGACGAGGCCGACCACCCGCTGGGCTTCGGCGAGGCTGCGCAGCTTCTCGAGATCCTTGCCGAACTTGCCGCGCTGCAGGAACTCGGCGGGAGTGGCGATCGTCCAGTCGGAATCGCACAGCGCGAGGCCTATCGTCTTCGTTCCGACGTCGAGCCCGAGCAGCCGGCCGCCCTCCGGCAGGGCGTCTCGATATGCGGCGGCGGAGGACGTGATCATCTTTTCTCCCAGGCCGCGACCCGCGCCGCCGCGTCGCCCCGCAGGGCCGACCAGAACAGAGCGTAATCGTAGACGTGGTAATTGTTGCCGGGCAGCACGTAGGGGCCGAGATCGGGCGCCTCCGCGCCGATCAGCAGGAAGCCGCGGACGTCGCAGCGGGCCGGGACGCCGGGCGTCTGCAGCCGCCCTTCGGTCAGCTCGGCGTTGGGGACCAGGGTGCCCGGATTGGCTGCCGCGGGCGCCTCGCCGCCCCGGCCTCCGGTCAGGGGGTTGGTGCACAGCATCGGCGAGCCGGCGCGGGCGATGCCGGTGCGCCCGACGGACTTGTCGTAGACGTCGGTGACCATCCCGGCGTCGGCGGGCTCGGCGAAGCTCTGCCAGCTCACCACGCAGCCCGACTGCTCGCGGCGCTCGCAGGGCGGCAGGCCCAGCGAGGGGAGATCGGCGGAGATCGAGACCGGCCAGCCGATCGCATAGGCGGCGGCGACGCGCTTCGCCTCGGGCTTGCCGGCGATCCGCTCGGCGAGCAGCCGAATCAGGTGCAGGCTGCCCTGGCTGTGGCCGGCGAGGATGATCGGGCGGTCCTCTGGGGCCTCGCTGAGGAACTCGTCGAAGGCGGCGGCGACGTCGCGATAGGCGAAGTCGAGCGCCTTTTGCGCCTCAGCCTTGGTGGTCAGGAAAGCGCCGAACGTGGCCTGCCGGTATTTGGGCGCCCAGATCCGGGCGACTCCGTTGAACACGCTCGCCTGGCTCTGGACGAACAATTTCGCCCGCCACTGCGATTCCTCGTCGTCGAGCGGCGCGTTCCAGTGCGACGCCTTGAGATAGGAGGTCGGGTGGATGAAGAAGACCGAAGCGCTCGGATTGCCGTCCCGCTTCATTCCGGCCGGAAGCCACAGCGCCGGGCTGGCCGCCATGTCGGGCCGAGCGATCCACCGGCTCTGGTCTGCATAGGGGCCGGGGGGAGGGCCGCCTTCGAACTCGGCGGTCGGCACCATGGTGAACCGGATCAGCTCGGCCCCGAACAACCGGTAGAGCAAAGCTCCGGCCAGAACGAGCACGGTCAGCCCCGCCACCACCCACAGGAACCGCCGCGCCAGCATTCAAATCCTCCCGACCTGCATCGCCGCTGCACAAGCGGATGGCACAAGGCGATGCAAGCGTTAGGATGGCGAAGGAGGCAGTGGATGGACGAGCGGAGCCGGATCGATCATCCCGCCTGGCCCTTGCGGGCGGCGATTCTCGCCGCGCTCGGCGCCGGCTTCGGCCTGGCCTTCCACGAGCTGACCGGAGCTCCCGATACCTCCGCGTTCGACGCGAGCGCGCTCCGCGCCGGCGCCGCCGCCTTCGTGGCGGTCTCGGGGATCGCCTTCGCTTTCTCGCTCGAGCGGCTCCGCTGGCACTGGTCGGTCGCCTTCGCCGGGGCCGGCGGGCTCGTCGCCGGCTTCGTCGCCGCCTGGAACGGAGCGCCCGGCGATTGGGGGGCGGGGGAGGGGTGGCAATTCTTCTCCGGCCTCCTCGCCGTCGCGATCGCGGTGCCGCTCTTCCAGTCGATCCGCGACGGCGGCCGGCGCCGGCCCGACTCCGCGGTGGTCCACGCCCATGTCTGGACCAACCTCATTCTGTGGGGCGCCGCCTGCGCCTTCGTCGTCGCGACGATCCTCCTCACCCTGCTTCTCGGCGCCCTGTTCCACCTGATCGGGATCGATTTCCTTCAGGACCTGATGGAGAAGGGCTGGTTCATGTGGCCGCTGGCCTGCGCCGCCTTCGGCGGGGCCGTCGGCCTGCTCCGCGATCGCGACCCGGTGCTCGGCACGCTCCAGACGGTGGCGAGATCGGTGCTCTCGGTGCTCGCGCCGATCCTGGCGCTCGGCCTCGCCCTGTTCGTGCTGGCGCTGCCCTTCACCGGCCTGAGGCCGCTCTGGGACCAGACCCAGGCGACCACGCCCATCCTGCTCGCCTGCATCGTCGGAGCGGTCATCCTCGCCAACGCCGTGATCGGCAATGCCGCCGACGAGGAGGCGCGCTCGCCGGTGCTCCGCTTCGCCGCCGTCGGCCTCGTGCTGGTAATGGTCCCCCTCGCCTTCGTCGCGTCGATCTCGACCGCCAAGCGTATCGGCCAGTACGGCCTCACTCCGGACCGGCTCTGGGCCTGCGTCTTCGTCCTGACCGCCGCCGCTTTCGCGCTCGGCTATCTCCTCGCCCTGCTCCGCGCCCGCCGGCGGTGGCCGGAGGCTCTGCGCGGCGCCAACATCCTGCTCGCCGCCGGACTGTGCCTGCTCGCCCTGTTCCTCGCCCTTCCTATCGTCAGCTTCGGAGCGATCTCGACCCGCGACCAGCTCGCCCGGCTCGAATCCGGGCGGGTGGCGCCGGACCGCTTCGACTGGGCGGCGATGCGCTTCGACTTCGGCCCCTCCGGGCGACGGGCGCTCGAGCGGCTCGCCGCGAGCCCGGATCTCATCGTCCGCCAGCGCGCCCGCGAAGCGCTGCGCGCCTCCACCCGCTGGGCGATGGGGCCGGACGAGCGAAGCTCGCCCAAGCGGTCGAAGCCGGCGCCGGTCAGGCTCCGTTCCGACGGCGGAGTGGCGGTCCCGCCGACGCTCGCCGACCTCATTGGCCGCGCCGGCCAATGCCATGACTCGGTCTGCCGGGTCGTCTTCGTCGAGCCGAAACGGGCGGCGGTGCTTCGCCCCGACTGCCCGGGCTGCGTCGTCTACCTGTTCGACGCCCAGCCGGACGGGACATGGGTGCAGCGGCTTCCCACGCCGCCGATCGCGACGGCGGCCACGGCGCCGACGCGCGATACCGCCGCGGGCCGGGTCGAGGTCCGCAAGGTCGAACGCCGGCAGCTGTTCGTCGACGGCCGCCCGGCGGGGGAGCCGTTCGAATAGGGCTCCTTGCCGCGTTGCAGCGTGGGTGCTAGCGGCCCAGGGTCGTTCACGACCCGCCATTGAGAGATTCATGTCCGTCGACGCCGCCACCGTGCGCCACATCGCCAAGCTCGCCCGGATCGCCGTCTCCGACGCCGAGGTCGAGGCGCTCGCGCCGGAGCTGAACAACATCCTCGGCTGGGTCGAGCAGCTCCAGGAGGTCGACGTCGAAGGCGTGGAGCCGATGACCGCGGTGATCCCGAACAGGCTTCGCCTGCGCGACGACTCGGTCACCGACGGCGGCAAGCGCGACGACGTCCTCGCCAACGCGCCGGCGGCGGAGCACGGCTTCTTCGCCGTGCCCAAGGTGATCGAGTGATGGGCGGCCTTCTCGTCGCCCCAGCGAAGGCTGGGGCCCCGGCGGGTGAAGGGAGCCTGCGCCTTTCACCCACTGGGATCCCAGCCTTCGCCGGGATGACGTCATGACCGATCTCACCGACCTCGGCATCGCCGCGATCCGCGACGGAGTCCGCGACGGCGCCTTCTCGGCGCGGGAGATCGCGGAGGCGTACAACGCCTCGGTCGAGCGGGGCAGGGGCCTCAACGCCTTCACCGTCGAGACTCCCGACCACGCCCTCGCCGCGGCGGCCGCCGCCGACGAGGCCCGGGCTTCGGGCGCTCTGAAGCCGCTCTCGGGAGTCCCGCTCGGGATCAAGGACCTGTTCGCCACCTACGGCGTGGCGACGACCGCCGGCAGCCGGATCCTCGAAGGCTTCAAGCCGCGGTACGAATCGACGGTCTCGGCCAATCTGTTCGCCGCCGGCGCCGGGATGCTCGGCAAGCTCAACATGGACGAGTTCGCGATGGGCTCGTCCAACGAGACCAGCGCCTGGGGCCCCGTCCTCTCGCCCTGGCGGCGGAGAGACGGCGGCAATGCGGCGCTGACCCCGGGCGGAAGCTCGGGCGGCTCGGCCTCGGCGGTGGCAGCGAGGCTCGCCCCCGGAGTGACGGGCACGGACACGGGCGGCTCGATCCGCCAGCCCGCGGCCTTCGTCGGGATCACCGGGATCAAGCCGACCTACGGCCGCTGCTCGCGCTGGGGCGTCGTCGCCTTCGCCTCGAGCCTCGACCAGGCCGGGCCGATGGCCCGCGACGTGCGCGACTGCGCGATCCTGCTCGAGGCGATGGCCGGCTTCGACCCGAAGGATTCGACCTCGCTCGAGCTGCCGGTGCCGAACTGGGAGGCGGCGCTGAATTCGGACGTGCGCGGCAAGCGGATCGGAATCCCGAAGGAATATCGGATCGACGGGGTCCCGGCCGAGATCGACCGGGTCTGGGAAAAGGGCATCGAGCTGATGCGCGACGCCGGCGCCGAGATCGTCCAGGTCTCGCTTCCGCACACCCGATACGCTCTTCCGACCTATTACATCATCGCCCCGGCCGAGGCGTCGTCCAACCTCGCCCGCTACGACGGGGTCCGCTACGGCCGCCGCGCGCTGCCGGAGAACGGCAACCTCACCGACATGTACGAGGCGACCCGCTCCGAGGGCTTCGGGCCCGAGGTCAAGCGCCGGATCATGATCGGCACCTACGTCCTCTCGGCCGGCTTCTACGACGCCTATTTCAACCGCGCCCAGAAGGTGAGGGCGCTGATCGCCCGCGATTTCGAGCGCGTCTGGGGTGAGTGCGACCTCATCCTTACCCCGACCGCGCCCTCGGCCGCCTTCGCGCTCGGCGAGAAGAGCGCGGACCCGATCGCCATGTACCTGAACGACGTCTTCGCCGTCCCCGCCAGCCTCGCCGGCCTGCCGGCGATCAGCGTCCCCGGCGACCTCGACGACCAGGGCCTCCCGCTCGGCCTCCAGCTGGTCGGCCGCGCGCTGGACGAGCAGGGGGTCCTCAACGCCGCGCTGGCTCTGGAGGAACGCGCCGGCTTCACCGCTCGCCCGGAGGCGTGGTGGTGACCCGGGTCCGTCATTGCGAGGAGCGCAGCGACGCGGCAATCCAGCGCGCCTCCGAGACCGAGCTGGATTGCTTCGCTCCGCTCGCAATGACGGTAGAGGTAGCCGATGTCTGATTATCGGATCCACGGCGCCACGGGTGAATGGGAAGTTGTGATCGGGCTCGAGGTCCATGCCCAGGTCACCTCCAACGCCAAGCTCTTCTCGGGTGCTTCGACCGAGTTCGGGGCGGAGCCGAACAGCCAGGTCAGCCTCGTCGACGCCGCGATGCCCGGAATGCTCCCCGTGCCAAACGCCGAATGCATCCGGCAGGCGGTTCGGACCGGGATGGCGCTGGAAGCGAGGATCAACCCCTGGTCGCGCTTCGACCGGAAGAATTATTTCTACGCCGATTTGCCGCAGGGCTACCAGATCAGCCAGCTCTACCACCCGATCGTCGGCGAAGGCGAGATCGAGATATTGCTCGACGACAAGGACGAAGCCACCGCGAAGAGGATCGGGGTCGAGCGCATCCATCTCGAGCAGGACGCCGGCAAGCTGATGCACGACCAGCATCCGTCCATGTCCTATGTCGACCTCAACCGCTCGGGCGTCGCTTTGATGGAGATCGTCTCCAAGCCGGACATGAGAAGCCCCGATGAAGCAGGAGCTTACATCCGGAAGCTGAGAGCGATCCTGCGCTATGTCGGAAGCTGCGACGGCAATATGGAGCAGGGCTCGATGCGCGCCGACGTCAACGTCAGCGTGCGCCGGCCGGGCGGCGAACTCGGCACCCGCACCGAGACCAAGAACGTCAACTCGGTCCGCTTCATCATGGCCGCGATCGAGCATGAGGCGAGCCGCCAGGTCGACGTGCTCGAGAGCGGCGGAAGCATCGTCCAGGAGACCCGGCTCTGGGATCCGGACAAGGCCGAAACCCGGAGCCTGCGCTCCAAGGAGGAAGCGCACGATTACCGCTATTTCCCCGATCCGGACCTGCTCCCGGTCGAGCTGTCGGACGATTTCCTCGAGCAGTGCCGAGCCAGCCTCCCCGAGCTCCCCGACGCCAAGCGCCGCCGCTACGAAGACGCGCTCGGCCTGACCCCCTACAATGCGTCGGTGCTGACCGCCGACGTCACGACGGCGCGCTGGTTCGAAGCCTTGCTCGAGAAGCTCGGGGACGAGCATGCCCAGCGGGCGAGCAACTGGGTAACGTCGGACTTGTTCGGCGCCCTGAACCGGCTCGGCCGGAGCATCGAGGACAGCCCCGTCACCCCGACCCAGGCCGCCGAATTGCTCCGCCTCACCGCCGACGGCACCCTCTCCGGCACCCTCGCCAAGCAGGTGTTCGAGATCATGCTCGAGACGGGCCAGGATCCCGGCGTCATCGTCGACGAGCGCGGCCTCAGGCAGACCAGCGACACCGGAGCGATCGACGCCGCCATCGCCGGCGTCCTCGCCGCCAACCCCGACAAGGTCGCCGAATATCGCGGCGGCAAGGACAAGCTCTTCGGCTTCTTCGTCGGCCAGGTGATGAAGGCGATGCAGGGCAAGGCCAATCCGGGCGTCGTCAACGAGCTGCTCAGGAAGGCGCTGTCCTGACGGGCGGACCATGAAGGTCGGCCGCAGGACGGTCAACGCCGTCCGCTACATGCTGGAGGACCTGCTGCCTCCGGCCCTGCGCGATTCCCCCTTGTTCCTGCCGCTCATGTACCTCGCCTGGGGCCGCAAGGCGCCGCAGTTCATCGCATTCCGCGACCGGGTGAGGACGATGGGCGCGGAGGAATATGCCTCCTTCTACGCCGCGCTGAGGCCGATCTCGGGCGAGTGCGACCTCAATCGCGCCTGCATCGAGCGGATCCTCGCGGAGGTCGAAGGACCAAGCGTGCTCGACGCCGGCTGCGGACGCGGGCACCTCGCCGCCTTGATCGCGCGCGCCGACCCGGCCGCGACGGTGGTCGGCGCGGACCTCGCGCCGCCGGCGTCGCCGGCCGAGGCGAACCTGAGCTTCGTCGAAGGCTGGCTGGGCCGGCTGCCCTTCGCCGACAAATCGTTCGACACCGTCGTCTGCACCCACACGCTCGAACATGTGCTGGACCTCGAGGGCGCCGTTGCCGATCTGAGGCGGATCGCCCGGCGGCGCCTCATCCTGGTCGTCCCGCGCGAGCGCGAAAGCCGCTATCCGTTCAACCTCCACGTCCATTTCTTCCCCTACGTCCACACCTTCCTCAACCGCATCAAAGCTCCGGAAGGCCGCTTCGAGTGCGAGGTCCTCCAAGGCGACATCTATTACCGCGAGGATATGGCCTGAGCGGCGGGCGAAGCTAGGCGGCGGGGCCCTCGAAGAGCCCGGCGAAACGCTCCCGAAGCAGGCTTTTCTGCACCTTGCCCATCGCGTTGCGCGGCAGGGCGTCGACGAGCAGGATCCGCTTGGGACGCTTGTAGGCGGCGAGGCCGGCGGCCAGCCCGGCTCCGATCGCGGCCTCGTCGAGCCCGATCCCGGGCCTCGCGACCACCATCGCGACGACGGCCTCGCCGAAGTCGGGATGGGGCACTCCGATCACCGCGCATTCGGCGACGCCCGGAAGCGCCTCGATCGCGGCCTCCACCTCGGCCGGATAGACGTTGAGGCCGCCGGTGATGACGAGGTCCTTGTCGCGGCCGACGATGCGCAGATAGCCGGCCTCGTCGAGGAAGCCGAGGTCGCCCGAGATGAAGAAGCCGTCGTCGCGGAACGCCTCCGCGGTCTTGCCGGGCTGGCGCCAATAGCCCTTGCACACGTTGGGCCCGCGAATCTCGATCATCCCGATCTCGCCCCGCGGCAGCGCGGCGCCGTTCGCCGGCGCGGCGATCCGGATCTCGACCCCGGCGAGGGGCGGCCCCACCGTTCCCGCGACGCGCGGCCCCTCATAGGGGTTGGAGGTGTTCATGTTGGTCTCGGTCATGCCGTAGCGCTCGAGGATGGCGTGGCCGGTGCGCGCCTCGAACTCGCGATGGGTTTCGGCCGACAGGGGGGCCGAGCCGGAGACGAACAGGCGCATGTGGGCGACGAGATCGCGGCTGAGATCCGGCCGTGAGAGCAGCCGGGTGTAGAAGGTCGGAACGCCCATCATCGCCGTCGAGTCCGGCAGCAGGCGGACGATCTCGTCGAGGTCGAAGCTTGGAAGGAAGATCATCGCGCCGCCGGCGAGAAGCGTGACGTTGGTCGCGACGAACAGGCCGTGGGTGTGGAAGATGGGAAGCGCGTGGAGCAGGCGGTCCGCGGCCGTGAACCGCCAGGCCTCGCGAAGGGTCTCGGCGTTCGAGGCGAGGTTGGAGTGGGTCAGCATCGCGCCCTTGGACCGGCCGGTGGTGCCCGAGGTGTAGAGGATTGCGGCGAGGTCGCCGGGCTCCCGGCGCACGTCGTCGAAGCCGGGCGGGCCGTCCGCCGAAGCGGCCAGTTCGTCGAGGCCGAGGATCCGCCGAGCGCCCGCGCCCCGTTCCGCCGATCCGACGAACAGGGCCGGCTCGGAATCCTCCAGGAAATAGCGCACCTCCGCGGCCGTATAGGCGGGGTTGAGCGGCAGATGGACGGCTCCGGCTCGGAGCGTGGCGAGGTAGAGGAGGAGGCCCTCAACGCTCTTCTCCGCCTGCACCGCGACCCGGTCGCCGGGCGCCACGCCCAGCGCGACCAGCCGGGCGGCGAGCCGGCCGCTGCTCTCCTCCAGCCCCGCGTAGCTGAGCACCGAGCCGTCCGGACGGACCAGGAAAGGCGCGCCGGGGTCGGCGGGGCAGCGGGAGCGGATCAGGGCGTAGAGGTTCACGCCCGGCTCGCGACCCGGGCCTGCCAGAGGACGAGCAGGGGAACCGCGCCCAATTCCATGGCCAGGCCGAACAGGTGGCCGGCGCCCGGCACTCCGGCCGAAACCAGCGAATGGAGCCGGCCGAGCCCGCCGACGAAGACGAGGAAGGCGAGCAGCCGGAAGGGCATCGTCTTGCCCTCGATCCCAGGGATGCAGGCCGCGAAGGCGATGCCCACGCCCAGGAGCAGCCCGGAGAGGTAGCGGAAGTGGCTGTCGAGGTCGGCCGGCGCGTCGTCGCCGACTCCATGGATCATTTCCGGTCCGTGCATGATCCCGACCGCTCCGGCCGCCAGCGGGACGAGGCAGGCCAGCCCCACGACCAGCTGGAGCAGCCTTTTCTCCATCCTCACACGTTGAACCGGAACAGCATTACGTCGCCGTCCTGGACGACATAGTCTTTCCCCTCGGAGCGCATCTTGCCCGCTTCCCTGGCGCCCGCCTCGCCGCCGAACCTGACGAAATCCTCGTAGGCGATGGTCTCCGCGCGGATGAAGCCCCGCTCGAAGTCGGTATGGATGACTCCCGCGGCCTGCGGCGCCTTCGAGCCCTTCTCGACGGTCCAGGCGCGGGCCTCCTTGGGGCCGGCGGTGAAGAAGGTGATGAGGTGGAGGAGATCGTAGCCGGCGCGGATGACCTGGCTGAGGCCGGTCTCCTCGAGGCCGAGGTCCTTGAGGAACTCCGGGCGGTCGGCGGCGTCCATCGTCGCGATCTCGGCCTCGATGGCGGCCGAGATGACCACCGCTCCGGCGCCTTCGGCCCTGGCCTTCTCGAAGACCCGCGCGCTGTGGCCATTGCCCGAGGCGGCGGCGCCCTCGTCGACGTTGCACACGTAGAGGACCGGCTTGGCGGTCAGCAGCTGCGCCCGCTCCAGTGCCAGCTTCTCCTCGGCGTCCCTCGGCTCGGTCAGCCGCGCCGGCCTCGAATCGCGCAGCAGGTCGAGCGCCTGGCCGAGCACCGAGGCCTGCACCTTCGCCTCCTTGTCGCCCTGCTGCGCCTTCTTGGCGGCGGCGGGCACCCGCTTCTCGAGGCTTTCCAGGTCAGCCAGCATCAGCTCGGTCTCGACCGTGTCGGCGTCGGCGACCGGATCGACCCGCCCTTCGACATGAGTGACGTCGCCGCCCTCGAAGCAGCGCAGGACGTGGACGATGGCGTCGACCTCGCGGATGTTGCCGAGGAACTGGTTGCCCAGCCCTTCGCCCTTGGAGGCGCCGCGCACCAGCCCCGCGATGTCGACGAACTCGAGCTGCGTCTCGATCTCCTGCGCCGATCTGGCGACCCGGGCGATCTCGTCGAGCCGCGGATCAGGCACCGCCACCCGGCCGACGTTCGGCTCGATCGTGCAGAAGGGATAATTGGCCGCCTGCGCCGCCGCCGTCTCGGTCAGGGCATTGAACAGGGTCGACTTGCCGACATTGGGCAGGCCGACGATACCGCAACGAAAACCCATCGAATCCGCCGTTTCACAAATGTTTCGAGGGCGCCTACCCGCTTGCCGGGGCCGGCGCCAGAGCCGGATGGCGGCTCGCATCCGAATCGCTGTTGCCGTTCCCGATTTTATGCCTAGTCTGAAGGCTTCCGGGGGGAAGCACATGGTCCGAAAATCATCCGCGGCCCGTTGGGGCCTGAGCCTCGCAGCCGCCGTCCTCGCCGCCCAGCCGCTGGCGGCGCAGAAGAGCGACGCCGCAAAGCCGGCACCGGCGGAGAAGGCGGACAAGGACAATGACAAGACGGTGTTCCACCGTGCCGGCACCGATTTCGACACCGCCCTCGCCGACGTCCAGGAATGCGACGGCTATGCGCGCGGCATCAGCTACCATCTCGGCGGCGGCCCGGTTCCCTATCCCTATGCGGGCACCGTCGCCGGCGCGGTCGGCGGGGCGATCGGCTCCGTTCTCGCCGACGCGATCTTCGGAGCGGCCGAGCGGCGCAAGCTGCGCCGGCGCAACATGCGCACCTGCATGGGCTTCAAGGAATATACGCGGTTCGAAGTGAGCGAGGCGGCGTGGAAGGCCTACGCCTTCAGCGACGACGACGCCGAAGGGGAGGAGAAACGGCTGCTGCTGCTTCGCACCCACGCCAGGATCGCCTCGGCGCCCGCCGCGCCCCAGGGGGAGATCGTCGAATGACCCGCGCCCGCCTGTTCGCCGCCGCGCTCGCCGCCGTGCTGCTTGCGGCCCCCGCTTCGGCCGCCAAGGACCAGTTCGACGCCAAGACCCCGGTCGTCGTCGACCCGGCCCGGTCGTACATCTTCTTCCGGGCGCGCAAGGCGCCGGTGCGCTTCCTTCGCGAGGTCGATGCGCAGGAGCGCGCCGCCTACGACCAGGAACGCGCCGCGGCCTATGAGAAGGCCTATGCCAAATATACGAAGAAGCTGGCGCAATGGCGCAAGTCGGAAGCGCAATGGCGGGACTCGGAGCCCACCGCCCGGCACCGCATCGAGCGCCTGCCGAGGCCCGTTGCTCTCACCCCGGAGACGTTCGACTATCCCCCGCCCGAGGCCGACAATTGGCTGATGGTGAAGGGCGGCACGCGCTTCTCGGAAGGGGAGGAGGGTTCCAGCTACCTGATCGCGGTCGAGCCGGGGACCTACATCCTCTACGGCCAGATCACCGATACCGAGAACGGGCCTATCGGCACCTGCCTGTGCATGGGCAGCGTCAAGTTCGCCGCTCCGGCCGGCAAGATCGTCGACATCGGCGAAATAGAATATCCGCGCGTGGAGGCGGCCAAGGCCGATCTCGAAGGCAAGGTCAGAAGCCGCCCCTCGCACCGTCTCGTCCCGCCGGACGCCGCGCAGCCGCGGCCGGCGCGCCTCGCCGGCCTTCCCGTGGTCCCCGCGGACCTGCGCGCCGCGAACAAGCTGCCCAATTACTTCGGAATCGAAATCGATCGCCTTCCGGCCGTGGCCGGAGTGCTCGCTTACGAGCGGGACCGGGTCGTCGACGTGAAGGGCGGCCCGGGCGAGGGCGGCCGGCCCTAGGCCTGCCTCATGCCCGCCGCGTTTGAACCATGAGCGCAAAGCGCAGGGCTTTGGCCCTCGGGATAGGATTGGCGATGGTCGCCGCTGCCGGCAAGGCGGGCCCTCCCGCCGAAAGGATCGAGGCCGAGGCGCTCGACGCGATGCGCCGGACCGGGGCTCGAGGCCTCGCGGTCGCGGTGATCGAGGACGGCCGGGTCGTCTTCGTTCGAGCCTGGGGCCACCGCAACGCCTCCGGGGACCCGCTCCGGGCCGACACGATCATGTACGGCGCCTCGCTGACCAAGGCGGTCTTCGCCTTCGCCGTCATGCAGCTGGTCGAGGAGGGGAAGCTCGACCTCGACCGGCCGCTCGCCGCCTATCTGCCCAGGCCGCTGCCCGACTATGGCAACCTCGACGCTTACGGCAATTGGGGCGACCTCGCCGGCGACGAGCGCTGGCGGCGGGTGACGGCCCGGCACGTTCTCACCCACAGCACCGGCTGGGCCAATTTCTCCTTCATGGAGCCGGACGGGAAGCTCAAATTCCATTTCGAGCCCGGCGCCCGCTACGCTTATTCGGGCGAGGGGATCATCCTCCTCCAGTTCGTCATCGAGAAGGGCCTCGGCCTCGATCTCCGCGCGGAGATGAAGCGCCGGGTGTTCGACCGCTTCGGAATGGCCCGGACGAGCCTCGTCTGGAGGCCCGACTTCGCCGGCAATCTCGCCGACGGCTGGAAGGAGGACGGAAGCGCCGAGCCCCATGACGAGCGCGGCCGGGTCCGCGCCGCCGGCTCGATGGACACGACGATCGCCGACTTCGCCCGCTTCGCGGCCGGGTTCATGCGCGGCGAGGGGCTCAAGCGGAGCACCCGGGCCGCGATGCTTCGCGGCGGGCTTGCGATCCGGACCGCAAGCCAGTTTCCCACCCTCGGTCCCGAGGTGCGGCCGGACCAGCAATGGAAGGGCCTCGCCGCCGGGCTCGGGATCGTCGCCTTCACCGGCCCGCAGGGCCCCGGCTTCTTCAAGGGCGGCCACAACGACAGCACCGCCAACATGTGGGTCTGCCTCGAGCGCCGCCGGCGCTGCGCCGTGCTCCTCGCCAACGACGTTCGCGCCGAGGCCGCTTTCCCCCGCCTGGTCGAGACGATGCTTGGCGACACCGGCCTGCCCTGGCGCTGGGAATATCCGTGGCTGCCGACAGGCTGATCCCCGGCGAAGGCCGGGGCCCAGCGGAACGGACGAAGAGCTGGATCCCGGCCTTCGCCGGGAAACGGGTTCAGGCCGACTTCGGAGTGCGGATCCGTCGACGAAGGAGAGGCTGGACGCGAGGATCGAGGCGACCAGCGTCCACCTCTGGCTCGGGCCCGGCCGTGCGGCGGCGCCCTCGGCGAGCGCGGCGACGCGCGGGCCGGCGATCGGTCCGTTCATCTACCGGGCTCCGGGGTTCCGCCGGCCGGCGGCAGCGACTCGAGGAAAGACTCGACCTCGGCTCGGCTCCTCAGGCGGCGAAGCGTTCCGCGATAACCCGCCAGATGCGTCTCGACCCGCCGCCGTCCGCGCCAGGGGAAGGCGGCGGTGTAGCCGATGAACTCGGCGGTGAGCTGCTCAAGGCATCCGGGCGCCATGTCCGGCCGGACCCGGCCGCGGTACCGGATCGCGCGCAGAACGATCCGGGCGAGGCACAGCCAGACCGGGAAATCGAGCCACAGGACGATGTCCGCGGACCCGAGGCGCAGCGGCAGGGTCCCGCTGTAATTGCCGTCCATCACCCATCGCGGCGCGGCGGCGAGCGACTCGACCTGCCGCGTCCACTCCGCCTGGTCGGGCTCGGCCCACCCGGCCCGCCAGTAATGCTGGTCGAGGTGGACGAGGGGAAGCCCGGTGCGCCGGGCGATCGCGGCCGCGAGCGTCGACTTGCCGGCGCCTGGGGATCCGATGACCAGCACCCGCTCCATCGTCAGAGCCGGTAGTTGAAGCTGATGCTGATCCGCTCCCCTTTCCACGCCCCCGGCACGACCTCGTGGCGCAGCCAGCTCTCCCACAGGAACAGCCGCCCCGGCGCGGGCTCCGCATAGACGAAGCTGCGAAGCGCCTCGGCGCAGTCGGGCCGGCGCGGCGGGGCCGCCATCAGCATCGGCAGCCGCGGATCCTCCAGCTTCAGCCGTCCGGAGCCGGGCGGGACGGCGACGTAGAGGGTGCCCGAGACGGCGCTGTGCGGGTGGATGTGCCCCGAATGGCTGCCCCCCGGCCGAAGGACGTTGACCCACAGGCTGTCGAGCTTCAGCCGCCGTCCGCCGAGGTCGAAGGCGCAGTCGGCGGCGAAGGCGGCGGCGTGACGGTTGAGATGGCGGACCAGCTCGGCGAAGCGCGGATCGCGCCTCGGCAGGTCGTTCAGCGACGCATAGGAAGTGTAGCCCCGGTAGCCGTGATCGCGCGACCAGCGGCGCCCGGCGCCGTCCTCCTCCGCCAGCGCGCGGCACGCCGCCTCCAGCTCGCCGAGCAGGGCCGGGTCCTCGAGCCCCGCTTCGTAGAAAAGGGTGGCGAAGAGGGCTCTGCTCGGCATCCTCCATCGATAGCCAATGCGGCGGGCCGCGACAAACGGACGGGGCGGCGAAGCGGCGTCGGCACTCGCGCGTTGGGAGCGCAACGCCGCCGGCAGGCCGAGCCCGGGACGGCCGGGAAGGAGGACGAGAGCGAGCCGCGCTGAATTCAAGCCTCCGGCCGGGTCGCGATCCAGCTTCCGCCGATCAGAGCGGCGCCGAGCGGCGCGAGCAGCCATGGGAAGGGGAGCAGCGCCAGCCCGAGCGCGGCGCTGAGCGCGAAGGCGGCGAAGGCGCCGCGCTTGCCGGTCCGGCTGATCGCGCCCCGCTCGCGCCAGGCCCTGACGTGCGGTCCGAAGCGGCGATGCCCGACGATCCACGCCTCCAGGCGCGGCGAGCTCCGGGCGAAGAAGAAGGCGGCGAGCAGCATGAAGGGCACGGTGGGCAGAAGCGGCAGGACGACTCCCAGCGCTCCAAGGGCCACCGAGGCGAAGCCGAGGCCGAGATAGAGCAGCCGGCGCACCCGTTCGGCCCGTCAGTCCCGCCGGCTCGGAACGGCGTCGACCCTCAGGGCGTCGTCCCGCCGGCCTTGAGGAGGGCATTCACCCCCTCGATCCGGTTGACGAGGCCGCCCAGATAATTGCCGAACTTCGCTCCGGGCGTGAACGCCACCGGCCGAAGCTTCCCGGCGGGAATTCCGGCCGGGACCGGAATGTCCCCGGCCGTCCGCGGCCGGAAGGTCGCGCGCATCGGCGCGATGTCGGGCGACTTGCCGAACGGGCCGGCCATGGCCGAGCCGAGCAGCCGGCCCATGCTCGGCCGCTTCTGGCCTTCCGCCCAGTCGGGCTCGGCCTCGACGACTCCGAGGTCGGTCACCGTGCCGGGGGCGAGCTCGAACGTGTAGGAGCCGAGCGAGAAGCTGGTGTTGCCGAAGCCTTGGACGACCCACAGGTCCGGCTCGACCTCGAGCAGGAACAGCCGCGAGCCCGGTCCGCTGGCGATCGGCTTCGAGCGGAACCCCTCGCCGGCCTGCTGGCCGCGCTCGACCGGATTGGCGCTCGCCTTGCCCATCCCGCGAATGTCGCCGAGCGCCGGGTCGTAGCGGGCGAAGACGAGTCCGGCCTTGAGCGGCATCGTCTTGCGCGAGCCGGGCATGCCGCCCCCATAGGGATTCTTCAGGAGCCGGTATTCGACGAGGACATAGGCCTTGGCCGGGTCGAGCGCCGCCGGCACCTGCTTGAGGGTCGCTGCGGCGGCGGGCGAGGCGGCGGCGAGCGCGGCCGCGGCGATCGGGATCCATCTCATTGCGGCAGCATCCTTCCCTGGGGCTGGGGGGCGGCGGCGAGGGTGAACAGCCGCTCGGCCCGCTCCGCCTTGTCGAGCTTCCTGAGCTCGTCCGAGACCGCGTCGGTCGCCTCGATCCGGCGATAGCCCTTGGCGGTCATGCAGGTTCGAAGCACATTCCTGGTCATCTGGCGGCGCTCCTTGGAGGCCATGAAGCCGGCCAGGAAGGCGCCGGCGGCCGCCGCGTAGATATTGGGCGTGTAGGGGACGTCCTGGCGCCGGACCTGGACCCCGTCGGCCAGCTCGACGCATTCCGAAAGGTCGGCCTCGAACGCGTCGCGCTCGACATTGGGCTTGTGGAAATAGACCGGCTCGGCCGCCGCCGCGGCGGGCACGCCCAATCCGATCGCCGCTATAAGCTTGAGTCCATGTCTTTTCATGGTCGGCTCCCCGCCTTGGCAGGTTAACCCGCCCCGGCGTTGGCGGCAACTGCGTTCGGCCTTTCGCGAGGCACCGCGCTCGCGCCAAGCCCTGACATGCGGGGCGAAGCGGGGAATCTCGACGATCCAGGCCTCAAGCCGAGGCGAGCCGTGTTCGAAAAGGCGGCGAGAAGCATGAATGGTACCGTCGGAAATAGCGGCTACACCGTCTTGTAACTATCGCCTAGATTCATGGGCTACCACCACCGTGCTCTGTTCCTGGAATAAATCTTCTTCTAAGAGTTAGTAATTATCCCACTTCCAATCAGGAGAAACCAGAATGGAAACCGTTGCTTTTACTCTTCCAACGCTTGCCTCTTCGGGGATGACTCGCGACGATCAGAGCGCATTGTTGGTCAACCAAGCCACTGCCGTAATCGTCTCTGCGTGGCTCAATCATAAAAATGTGGTCCTGCAGACGGGGACCGCGATCCCGGCCATCATCAACAACCTTCAGGATACTCAGGGGTCTCAGGTTATCAGCGAGTCGGAACTCGTCTCGGCCATTAATGCGGTACAAGCGGCGTTGCGGACGATCTAATTTCGACCTGTTCGATCGGGCGGGCCAGTCAATCCTTGAGCCGCAGGGCGACCTCGTTCATGAACCTCGAGTCGTCGCCCTTGGCGAGCCACTCCGCCTCGGCGGCGATCGCGCCCAGCAGGTCGGCGAGCCGGTCCTGCTCGGCCTTGGCGTAATTGCCGAGCACGTGGCCGGTCACCTTGTCCTTGTGGCCGGGATGGCCGATTCCGATCCGGACCCGGCGGAAGGCGTTGCCGATATGGGCCTCGGTCGAGCGCAGGCCGTTGTGGCCGGCGGTTCCGCCGCCGACCTTCACCTTGACCTTGAACGGCGCGAGGTCGAGCTCGTCATGGAAGGCGGTGACGTCGCCCGGCGCCTTCTTGAAGAAGTCCATCGCCGCTCGAACCGCCCGGCCGCTGTCGTTCATGAAGGTGGCGGGCTTGAGGAGCAGGATCCGCTCCCCGCCGATCCGGCCCTGCCGGGCCCAGCCGTGGAACGCCTTCTTCGGAGGCTCGAAGCCGTGGCTCGCGGCGATCGAGTCCACGGCCATGAAGCCGACATTGTGCCGGTGCATGGCATATTGCGCTCCGGGATTGCCGAGTCCGACCCAGATCTGCACCTTCCCCTCCCCTTCAGGGGAGGGGGCAGGGGGAGGGGGTGACGTATGAGCCACGCACCTACGACTGCCCCTCCCCACCCTCCCCTGAAGGGGAGGGAGTCGCCATCAGCCTTCTTCGGCCTCGCCTTCGGCCTCGTCCTCGCCGACCAGCGGCACTTCCGCCGAACCGGGCTCGGCCTCGGCCGCCTGCGCGTCCTCGGCGTCCATCTTGAGGCCCGAGGGCGGAACGATGGTGGCGATGGTGAAGTCGCGGTCGGTGATCGCGCTCTCGACCCCGTCGGGAAGCTTCACCGCCGAGATGTGCAGCGAATCGCCGATGTCGAGCCCGGCGAGGCTGATCTCGATCTCGTCGGGGATCTCGGCCGCGTCGCAGACCAGCTCGAGCTCGTGGCGAACCGCGTTGAGAACTCCCCCGCGCTTGAGGCCGCGCGAGCGCTCCTCCTCGGTGAAGCGGATCGGGACGTTGACGTGCACCTTCGAATGCTCGGAGATGCGAAGGAAGTCGACATGCAGCGGGCGGTCGGTCACCGGGTGGAACTGGACGTCCTTGGGCAGGGTCCGGGCGGTGGTTCCGCCGGCGACCTCGACCATGACGACCGAGTTCATGAAGTGGCCGGTGCTGAGCATCTTCATCAGCGCCTTTTCCTCGACGTGGACGGCGAGGGGCTCTTCCTTGTTGCCGTAGACGACGGCTGGGACTCGGCCTTCGCGACGCATTGCGCGGGAGGCTCCCTTGCCCGCCCGCTCGCGCGTCTCGGCCGACAGCGTAAGCTGTTCGCTCATATGCATGCCTTTCGAAATCGTGATTGCAAAATGCCCGCGCTCACGCCTCCAGGGATGACCATGAACGGGGGAGGGGGGCCTCTAGCTCAGAGGGGCGCCGAAGGCAAGGGAAGGGTGGGATCCCCCTCCCTGCGTGCAGGGAGGGGAGCGTTACTGCACCCTCTTCGCCTTGAGCCCCTTCGCCTTCAGCATCCTCTGGACCGAATCCTCGCCCGCGAGGTGCCCCGCGCCGACCGCCACGAACACCGTGCCGGGCCGGTCGAGACGCCGCGCCAGCCATTCCGCCCAGCGCGCGTTGCGCTTGCGCATCAGGGCGTCCTTGAGCTCCGGCGACATCTGGGTCTCGTCGTCGAAGGTCCGGGCGATCCCGGCGAGGTCGCCGCGCGCCCAGGCGTCGAGCATCGAGCGGAACTGGGCGCGGGTGTCCTCGCTGTCCTCGACCACGGCCAGCAGGAGCGCCCGCTGAGCGCCCTCCGACAGCGTGTCGAAGAAGGCGAATTGCTGCTCGATCGTCTCGAGCCCGAGGACCCGCTTGCCGGCGGCCCGGAACGGCGCCCCGATCTGCCGCTCGACCCCGAGCTTGGGATCGAGGCCGAGCCGCTTGAAGCTCACCCCGAGCAGGGGCAGAGCGGCGGCCCAGGTCTCGAGCCGGTCGAACACCGCTTCGGGATAGCCGCTCTCGGCGATCATCGCCCGAAGCGCCGCCCTCTTGCCCTCCGGCACCCGCTCGACGATCAGCGGCAGGCCGGGCGACGTCCCGAGCTTCTGCATCGCCCGGGCGCTCGCCATCATGTCGTCGACGTCGGCGACCTCGAGCACAAGCTCCTCGGAAGCGCCCAGCGCCGCCTCGAGCGCCGGGGTGCGCCAGCTCTGGCCCTCGGGCAGCAGGTGGATGGTCCCGAACAGCCAGATCTGGGTGTCTGAATCGGCCAGCTTCCACAGGGCCGGATGCTTGGCCTCCGCCTTGGCGGGCTCCGCGGCGCCGGCGCAGGCGGCGAGCGGCAGCAGGACCGCGAGCGCGAGCCCCGACAAAATTCGGTGTCCAACACCGATTTTCGGCGGCACGGCGCGGCTCAATCGACGCGCTTCACGCGCAGGCCGCGCTGGGCCAGCATCGCCTGGACCGATTCCCGGCCGGCGAGATGGCCGGCGCCGACCGCGAAAAGAAGGGTGCCCGGCTCTTTCAGCCGGGTCTCGAGCCACTGCGTCCAGGCGGCATTGCGGCGCCTCACCAGGACGTCGAACAGGGCCGGCGGGAACCCCGCCTCGCCCTCCAGGCTCATCGCCGAATCGTTGCCGGCGACCCATTCCAGCTCGCCCGCCGTCGCCGGCTCGGCGGGAAGGTCCGCCGGCAGCGGCTCGATCGCCTCGAGCAGGAGCTGGGTCTGCACCGTCTCGGGCAGCGAGCTCAGCGAGGCGAACACCGCCTTGCCGTCCTCGACGCTGGAGATCGGCTTGCCGGCGTCGCGGAACTGGGCCTCGAGCACGTCCTCGACGCCGGGCGCCTCGGCCGGATCGTCGACTCCATATTCGCCGAGCATCTGGGCGATTCCCAGGGTCATCGCCGCGGCCCAGCTGTGCATCCGGTCGAGCACCGGAAGCGGCAGGCCGGAGGCCTGGATCGCCGCCTTGAGCGGCGCCCGCTTGCTCTTCGGCACGCGCTTCAGGATCGGCACCGGCTTCTCGGCGAAGAAGCCCGCCACCGCCTCCAGCCCGCCGTCGGTCGCGGTCCCCGGCGGCTCGTAGGTCTCGACGACCAGCTCCGCCGCCTCGCCGACCGCCTTGTCGACCGCCGCCGAGCGCCATCTGAAGCCCGGCGGAAGCACGTGGATCGTGCCGAGCATGTAGATCTTCGTGTCCTCGTCGGCGAGCAGCCACAAGGCGGGCCGAGGCTCGGGCTGGCCGGCCGGCGCTTCCGCCCCGCCACGCTCGGCCTTGGCGAGGGTCTCCTTGCCGACCGGCGCCGCCGCGGCCGGCGGCGCGCCCAGCGCGGCCACCGCCAGAAGCGCTATTCCCCTCGAAAAGCCCAGAGATTCAAAGCCCATGTCACGCCCACCCGGCCGTTCGCCCGCGTCGCTCCCCTAGTGCGGCTTTTGCCCCGGCCGGTCAATCGCATGGCTCGGCTTGACCCGCGCCCCGCTCCTGCGCCAGAGCGAGCGCCTTTCCTTGCCCGCAGGTGCGAAGACTTTGGACCGGCCGCCCAGCTTCCAGTCGCTGATCCTCACCCTCCACGCTTACTGGAGCCGTCACGGCTGCCTGATCCTCCAGCCCTACGACGTCGAGATGGGCGCCGGCACCTTCCACCCGGCCACGGCGCTTCGCTCGCTCGGCCCCGATCCCTGGAAGGCCGCCTACGTCCAGCCCTGCCGCCGCCCGACCGACGGCCGCTACGGCGAGAATCCGAACCGGCTCCAGCATTATTACCAAT
>DASVVX010000086.1:0-5934 GCA_036386295.1 Allosphingosinicella sp. | reverse complement strand
CGTCGTCGACGAGGTCGCTGTCGAAGGCGGGCTGGGGCCGGGACTGGGGGCGCGATCCGCCGCCGCCGCCGAAGCCGGAGCTTCCGCCGCCGCTCTCATAGCCGCCGCCATATTCGTCGCCCCCGCCCCCGCCGCCGCCTCCGCCGCCGCGGCTGTCGAGCAGGACCAGCTCCCCGCGGAAGCGCTGCAGGACGACCTCGGTCGAATAGCGGTCGGCCCCCGACTGGTCGGTCCATTTGCGGGTCTGCAGCTGTCCCTCGAGATAGACCTTTGAGCCCTTGCGCAGATAGGATTTCGCGACCCGGCCCAGATTCTCGTTGAAGATCACCACCCGGTGCCACTCGGTCCGCTCCTGGCGGTTGCCGTCCTTGTCCTTCCAGTTCTCGGACGTCGCGACTCGGAGGTTGACCACCTCGCCGCCGTTGTTGAGCGAGCGGCTCTCGGGGTCGTCGCCGAGATTGCCGACCAAAATGACCTTGTTGACGCCCGCCATGACTCGTCCTTCCGTACGTTTCGGGTTCTCGCGGACGATAGGGGAGGCGGCCTGTGGGCGCTACTATTTTGGCCGCGCACCGCTGCAATTCGTCATCCCGGCGAAAGCCGGGACCCAAGGACACCGCGCGACGCTATTTCCATGGGACCGTGTTCCTGGGTCCCGGCCTTCGCCGCGATGACGGACAGGGCTTCAGGCCGTCGCCAGCTTTCCCGATCCGCGGCGGTTGCGGCCGAAGCCCGCGAGCAGGATGGCCAGGGTCGCCGCCTGCGCGACCAATCCTTCCAGCGTGGGATAAAGCCCCAATATCTCGACCCGCGGCGCCCAATCGATCGGGGTCACGCCGATCATCCCCGCTTCCTGGAGCGCCGCCACCCCCTTGCCGGCGAGGACTACCGCCAGGACGGCGATCAGGGCCGAGCTGTAGGCGAAGAATTTGGCGATCGGAAGCTTTCGGCTGAACCGGAACATGACGATCGCGATCCCGGCGAGCAGCGCCGCGGCCGCCGCCGCGCCGCCGAGCAGCGACGCCAGCCGCCCCTCCGCCGAGAGGGCGGTGAAGAACAGGATCGTCTCGAACACTTCGCGATAGACGGCGATGAACGAGAGCAGGAAGAGGAACCAGGCGGATTTTCGCGACAAGGCCTGGCCGACCTTCTCGTGAATGTAGCGCTGCCATTCGTCGGCCTGCGCCTTGCCGTGCATCCAGATGCCGACGAAGAGCAGGATGACCGCGGCCAGGATCGAGCCGAAGCCCTCGGTCAGCTCGCGGCTGGCGCCGCTGACCGAGACGAGATGGGTCGCCGCCCACCATGTGGCGATGCCGCCGGCGAGCGCCGCGATCCAGCCGAGATGGACCGGCCTCACCATCTCCGCCCGGTCCGCCTTGCGAAGAAAGGCGAGCATCGCGACGACGATCAGCAAGGCCTCCAGCCCTTCGCGGAGCAGGATGGTGAAAGCGCCGAGGAAGGTGGCGGCGTCGCTGCCCTGCTCGGGGGCCAGCGCCCGCTCGGTCTCGTCGAACAGGGCGTCGAGCGCGGCGACTCGCTCGCGCACCTCGGCCGAGTCGCGGCCGCCGCCGATGGCGGCGCGAAGCTCGCCCATGGCGCGCTCGACCCGGGCCATCAGGGCGGCGTCGCGAGCGGCGAGCATCGGCTCGACCGGCTCGAAGCCGTCGAGATAGGCGGAAAGGGCGAGCTCGGTCGCGCCCTTGCGATCGCCCGACTCATAGGCCGCGAGGCTCTGGCGGAGGCGCCCGCGCGCCAGGGCGAGGGTCGAGCCACCCGAGGGAATCGCCGCGTTCGGGTTGCTCCGCAGATAGGCGATCACCGCCGGCGCCTTGTCAGGACCGATGCGGGCGGCCAGCGCCGCCTCGCTGAGCCCGGTCAGGGCCGCCGGGTCGGGCACCAGCCGCCGCAAGCCGGAGTCCGACTCCCAGATCCGCCGTCCCCGCGCGGCCAGCTCGGCCGGATAGGCGAAACGTCCGGCGGCGAGGGCCAGAGCCCATTTGTCCTCCTCCGGCAGATGGCCGAAGCTGGTCATCGCCGTGCCCTCGAGGCCCTGATCGATCACCTGGTAGAGCGCGAACAGGCTTCGCTCCCGCGCCCGCTCGCGGTCGGCAAAAGCGATCGGGGGAGGATCCAAAGTGGCGGCCAGCGGAGTCTTCGCGTCCCCGGCGGCGCCATGGCAGCTCGCGCAATTCTGCGCGTAGAGGGCCTGGCCGCGCGCCGGATCCGGCATCCGCCGGGGCGCCAGCGGCACCGGATAGGCCGCGATCAGCTCGGCGGCGAGCTTGCGCGCCAGGGCGTCGACCTCCCGGGACGCGGCCTTGCGCCCGACCGCCGCCTGAAGGGCCGCGGCGTCCGCGACCAGCTTCGCTTTGGCCGGCTTGTCGGGAAGCGCCGCCAGCCGCTCGCGGACTGACGCGGTGAACTCGGACATCTCGCTATATTCGGCGTCGTTAACGACCCGGCCGTCGCGCACCGCTTCTCGATAATCGACCGCGACATAGTCGAGCAGCCGCCACGTCGTCTGCACCTCGGCATTGTGGGCGGCGGCCGGCGCGGCCGCTCCGACGATCGCGAGAAGACAGAGGATGAGGAGCGCGAGAAGACGGGTCACGGGTGAGGGCTAACCTAAATGCAAGTGATTATCAATAACGATAGCGTGCCCGTATCGGAATCGGCTTGACACTCTGTTCTTGACATGTTCCAAACTCACCATGGACGGAGTCCAACTTTCGGTGTCATCAGCGGGTAGGGGGTTGGTGCGAGCTTCGAGAAGTGACAGGTGCAACGCGATTCGCGTGGCGGCGCTTCGACTTTGTCACCTCTTGCGCCGCCGCTCGCAGTTTTCGATCGGCAGGGAAATCTTCATGAAGACGATGATCGCGGCGCTTGCCCTCCCTCTCCTGGTCGCCGCCGCCCCACAGCCCGACGTCGACCGGCGGGTCGAGCGCGTCCTGAGTCGCACCCCGGTGATCGACGGCCACAACGACCTGCCCTGGGAGATTCGCGACAGATATGATTTCTGGCGCAAGCCGCTCGACCTCGATTCGGACACGTCGCGGCTCGAGGCCCCGCTCCAGACGGACCTGCCGCGGATGAAGCGCGGCGGCATGGGCGCCCAATTCTGGTCGGTCTGGATCCCCAACGAGCGGAAGGGCGACGAGGCCGTCCGAGTGACGCTCGAGCAGATCGACATCGTCCATCGCATGGTCGCGCGCTACCCGGCGCGGCTGGAGATGGCCTCGACCGCCGCCGACGTCCGCCGGATCGAGAAGGCCGGACGGATCGCCTCGCTGATCGGGATCGAGGGCGGCCACCAGATTGGCAACTCGCCCGCCGCCCTGCGCCAGTTCCACGCGCTCGGCGCGCGCTACATGACCCTCACCCACAGCAAGAACAACGACTGGGCCGATTCGGCGACCGACGATCCGGTGCACGAGGGGCTCACCCCGTTCGGGCGGGCGATCGTCCGCGAGATGAACCGGCTCGGCATGATCGTCGATCTCAGCCACGTCTCGCCCAAGACGATGCGCGACGCGCTCGCCGAGACCCGGGCGCCGGTCATCTTCTCCCACTCCGGCGCGCGCGCCCTGATGGACCATGCCCGCAACGTCCCCGACGAGGTGCTGAAGCTCCTGCCCGCGAACGGCGGCGTGGTGATGGTCAATTTCTACCCGGGCTTCCTCTCGCCGGCCTACCGCGGCCGGATGGCGGAGCGAAGCGCCGAGGAGGCGCGGCTCGCGAACCTTTATTCCGGCCAGCCGGAGCGCCGAAAGGCCGCGCTCGACGCCTGGGATTCGGCCCATCCGGCGGTCGAGGCCACGCTCGCCGAAGTCGCCGACCATATCGAGCATGTCCGCCGGATCGCCGGAATCGACCATGTCGGGATCGGCTCCGACTTCGACGGTATCGACGGCACGGCGCCCAAGGGCCTCGAGGGCGTCGAGACCTATCCGGCCCTCCTCGCGGAGCTCGCCCGGCGGGGGTGGAGCGACGCCGATCTCGCCAAGCTCGCCGGCGGCAACGTCCTCAGGGTGATGGAGCGGGTCGAGGCCGTCGCGGCTGCAATGAAGGCCGAGCCGCCGCTCAACGCCACGATCGAGACAATGGATTCGCCCAGCCCATGAAACCCCTCTCCCTGTAGGGGAGAGGGAGGGGCCCGCCGCGAAGCGGCGGGAGGGTGAGGGCCGTTACCGAGGTCCGTTGCCCTCACCCTGGCGAGCTTCGCTCCCCTGTCCCTCTCCCCTGGAGGGAGAGGGGATATCATGGCGCGATCGTCGGGTCCGTATTGACCGGCCCCGCAAGCTCGGCGTCGCCCTCCTCGGGCAGCACCTCGCCATGAAGCTCCAGCGGAGTCCCGATCCACACCGCGTCGAGCAGATGATCGCGCTTCTGGTTCGTCGTGTTCGGATGGATGAGGATGCTGAGCCGGCGGTTGTTGAGCATCAGCCAGGGGACCAGGGTCCCGAACAGCGCGGGCTCGAAGGCGATCTGGTACATCGCCTTGCTGTGCGGGCCGACCGGCCCGTCCCGGACCGTGCCGAGCCGCACCGCGAATCGCTCGGCCGCCGCCTCCCGGATCGCCATCGCGTCGGCCCGCTGCCGGTCCGGATCGAAATAGATATGGGCGTGGTAGCTCGCGATCTCGGCGATCCGGCGCACCACCGCTCAGGCCTGCGGATAGCGCAGCCGGCCGAGGAAGCGGCTGAGCGAGGGGAGCCGGTCGCGGTTGCCGCGCCACTGCGCCTTGACCTTCTCGAACTTCATGACGTCGTCGATTCGCCGGGCCAGGAAGGCGCGGGTCGCGGTCAGCCCCTCGCTGTCGTCGTCGAGATAGACGAGGCTGGTCGAGCCGTAGACCCCCATCAGGATGGCGCGCTTCGAATAATGGTTGAAGTCGGTCGCCTTGTCGCCGGCGATCCGCCACATCCGGTCGGCGGCGCGCCAGCCCAGCCGGCCGGCAAGCGGCAGGTTCTGAGGCTGGGCTAGGATGGCGAGCGCCCGGCGGAGCGCCTCCTTGTGCGGGTTGATCACCTCGAGCCGGTACATGACCAGGCCCGCGATCCGCTCGCGGATTTTCATCGTCTCGATCTTCTCGAGCGGGAAAGCGGTCGCCATGCCCCGGTCAACCGCGTCGAACCACGCGTCGATCATGTCGGTCGCCCCGCCCGGAAAGGCGAGCCTCGCCCGCGGCGCCGGCACGCCGAGCTCGGCGGCGGCCATGGCCAGCGCCTTGTCGCTCCAGCCGTCGAACACGGCGTTTCCCGGGATGAGGGGACCGAGCGCCATGCGCAGCTCGTCGAGAGTCATCTCGTTCGGGGCGATTTCGGGCATGGCGATTCAATGATCCTCCGGGGAGAAGGATGCAAGGGCGAGTCGTCGCCCCAGCGAAGGCTGGCCCCCGGGGAGTGAAAGGCTCCGCGATCTTCACCCCACCGGGTCCCAGCCTGCGCTGGGACAACGGATTATTCCCGCCCCTTCTCCGGCAACCTTATCAGGACCAGCGCCACCGCGATCAGCACCGCTCCGCCCGCGTCGGCGAGGCTGAACGTCTCGCCATAGGCGAATCGACCGATCACGGCTCCGGCGGCAGGCTGGGCGAGCAGGCCGAGGCCGATGACGACGGGGGAGAGATAGCCGACCGCATAGACGAGCAGCCCCTGACCGACCACCTGGCTTCCGAACGAGAGGATGAGCAAGGAGGTCCAGTCGTCCGGCATCACCTTCTGGCCTAGCGCGAGCGAGAGCAGAAGGAGGGGGAGGGCGCCCGCGGCGGTGGCGATGGCGAGCACCGGCATCGGCGCCATCGTCCTGCGCGCCCGGTCCACCGCGATGAGGTAGCCGGTGTAGAGCAGACCGGCGGCGAGGGCGAAGAGATCGCCCCTGAAGTTCTTCGGGGAAAGCTCGTAGCTCGATCCCATCAGCAAGCCCGTT
>DASVVX010000085.1:0-36690 GCA_036386295.1 Allosphingosinicella sp. | reverse complement strand
CGCGGCGGTGACCCGTTCGACGACGACCACCACCGGCTCGGCGCCGGCGGCGGCGGCGAGCCGGACCTGGCGCTCGATCAGGGTCCGGCCGGCGATCGGAAGGGTCGCGCGCAGCCCGCCGCCGGCGTCGTCGGCCTCGTGATAGGCGGCGATCAGTGCGGCCAGAGTCAAAAGTCTCTCCCCATCATCTGATGGGATAGAGGTCGGGAGCGTCGCAGGTAAAGCCTCGCAATCCCCCGTCGTCACCCTGAACTTGTTTCAGGGTCCGGTTCTCCGCCCGTGCGGCGGCTCGTCGCTGGATGCTGAAACGAGTTCAGCATGACGGTCCTGGGGCGATGTCCGCAGGTGACGTCAGCCGGTAGCGAAGTCGTCGATGGCGGCGGCGAGCTTGCGGAGCACCACCGGATCGCCCGGCGCGCCATCGAGCGCCTCGTCGGCGAGGGCGACGAGGCCGACCGCGCCGAAGCTCGCCGCGACGCTCTTGAGGCGGGACGCCGCGATCTGCCAATTGGCGTCGCAGCGCGCCCGGCCCATCAGGTCGGCCTGGCGCGAGGCGCTCTCGAGGAAGGCGGAGCGAAGCTCGCGCATCAGCTCGGGGTCGCTGCCGACGGCGGCGGCGAGCGAGGCGTTGAGGGCTCCGGGATCGTAGACCATCGGCCCTCCCTAGGGCCGGGCCGTTAACGCCCCGTAACCTTGCGAGCTTTCAAGCGCCCCGAATCATGGTAAACAACCTGTTATGACGGGGGCAGAACGAGCACAGACGGAGCCCGAAACGGGCGCCACGGGCGAGGCCGCGAACGACTGGCTGGGAGCGCCCGTCGATCTCCAGGCACCGGAGCCGGCGAGCGAGCCGGAACGGGCGAGACGCCCGGCCCGAGCCGGGCTGCTTGGGGCCCTTCTCATCCTCCTCGCGCTCGGCTGGGTCGCGGCCGTCGGCTACTGGCTGTGGCAGACCCGGCCACCGGTCACGCTCGGCAACGGCATAGCCTGGACTGCGACCCTGGCGGGCCCGCTCGCCCTCCTCGCCCTCGCCTGGCTGCTGTTCGGCCGGACATCGAGGCGCGAGGCGGAGCGGTTCCGCCAGGCGGTCGAGACGATGGCGGCCGAGAGCCGGGCGCTGGAGAGCGTGCTCGAGATCGTCGCCGGCCGGATCGAGGACAATCACGGCCGCCTGCGCGGCGAGGCGGAACGGCTGATGTCGCTCGGCGACGAGGCGTCCGACCGGCTCGGCCGGGTCACCTATTATCTGTCCAAGGAGACCGCGACCCTCGACCAGAAAGCCGCCGCCCTCGACTCCGCCGCGGCCGCCGCCAAGGTCGACATCGGGGTCCTCCTCCACGATCTGCCGCGCGCCGAGGAGCAGGCGCGCGCCGTCGCCGAGGCGATGAAGCAGGCCGGCCTCAACGCCCACGGCCAGGCCAGCGCGCTGGAGGCCCAGCTCGCCTCGCTCGCCGCGCGCGGCCGAGACGCCGACGAAGTGCTCGGCGGGGCGGCGCAGCGAATGTCGGCCCATGTCGCCCGGATCGAGAGCGGAAGCGCCGCGGCCGCGGCGAGCCTGGACGAATCGTCCGCCAAGATGACGGCGGCGGTCGACGGCGCGATGAGCCGGGCGGCGGAGGCGGTCGAGCAGGCGCGGGCGGCGCTCGAGCTTCAGGGCTCGACGACCCTGGCGGCGATCGAGCAGAGCCGGGCGGCGCTCGACAAGGCCGGCGAGGATTCGGCGCGCAACCTCGCCCAGCGGATCGAGACGATCAGCGGCAAGATCGAGGCCATGGCCGGCCACATCGCCGCCCAGGACGCCGCCAGCCACGCCCTAGTCACCGGCCTCGGCAAGGAGCTGGCCGAGCTCGACAGCTGGTTCGAGCAGCTCGCCCGAACCGGCGGGGCCCAGAGCGAGCGGCTCGGCGCCTCGGTCGCGGCGGTTCGAGCGAGCGCCGCCCAGCTGCTGCAGGAGCTCGGCGCCGGGCAGCAGCAGGCCAGCGGCCTGATCGAAAGCGCGGGCGACCTCGGCACCGCGCTCGCCGGCATCGGCGGCGAGCTTCGCGAGCAGATCCCCGCCGCGCTGAGGGAGGTGGAGGAGCAGGCCGGGCGGACCCGCGAGGCGGCGGCGGCGATCGTTCCGCTGGTCGGCGAAGTGGCGAAGACGGCCGAGGCGGCGGCGGCCGGCCTCGGGGAGAGCGAGCGGGCCGTCGGCCGCAGCCGCGAGGCGGTCGAGGCTCTGCTCGGGCGAGTCGCCGAGGGTTCGGCCGAGGCCGGGGAGCAGCTCCGGGCGCTCGGCGCGGCGGCCGAGGAAGCTCGGGCGGCCGGGCAGAGGATCGCGGCCGAGACCGGCGAATCGGTAGCGGAGGCCCGGACCGCGGCCGCCGCCCTGGTCGACGAGCTCGGCACCGGCCAGCGCCAGGCCGACGGGCTGATCGAGAGCGCGGGCGAGCTCGCCAGCGCGCTTCGCGGCATCTCCGGCGAGCTTTCCGAGACCCTTCCGGCGGCGCTGAGGACGGTCGAGGAGCAGGCCGGCCGGACCCGCGAGGCGGCCGAGGCGATCGTGCCGCTGGTCGGCGACATCGCCTCGATGACCGACGGCGCAGCGGTCCGGCTCGGCGAGAGCGAGGCCAGCCTGTCGCGCCAGCAGGACGCGATCGAGGCGCTCCTCGCCCGGATCGGCGAAGGGTCGGCGACCGCGGGCGAGCAGCTGAGCGCGCTCGGCGCCGCCGCGGAGGAGGCCCGGGCCAGCGCCCAGAGGATCGCCGCCGAGACCGGCCCGGAACTGATCGAGGCGCTTCTCCGGGTCCGCGAGGCGGCCGGCCAGGCGTCCGAGCGCGCCCGCGAGGCGATCTCCGCCGCGATCCCGGCCAGCGCCGCCGCGCTCGGCGAGGCGAGTCGCGAGGCGCTTCAGCAGGCGGTCAGCGAGACGGTCGAGCGGCAGATGGCCGAATTGTCGGCGGTGTCGGAGCGCGCCATCGAGACCGCCCGCCGCGCCTCCGAGCGGCTGACCCGCCAGATGCTGTCGCTCGGCGAGACGGCGGCGGCGATCGAGGCGCGGATCGACCAGGAGCGCGCCGAGCGCGAGGAGAAGGACAGCGAGAACTTCTCCCGCCGCGTCGCGCTGCTCATCGAATCGCTCAACTCGACGGCGATCGACGTCACCAAGATCCTCTCCAACGAGGTCACCGACAGCGCCTGGACCGCCTATCTCAAGGGCGACCGAGGCGTGTTCACCCGGCGCGCGGTCCGCCTCCTCGACCGCAACGACGCCCGCGAGATCGCCCGCCATTACGAGGAGGAGCCCGAGTTCCGCGAGCAGGTGAACCGCTACATCCACGATTTCGAGGCGATGCTCCGCCGGATCTTCGCCGACCGCGACGGCTCGCCGCTCGGAGTCACCATCCTCTCCAGCGACATGGGCAAGCTCTACGTCGCCCTCGCCCAGGCGATCGAGCGGATAAGGTAGGGATAAAATTCCTCCCCGCGATTTCGCGGGGAGGGGGACCGCGCGACGCGCGGTGGAGGGGTTCTTCGCGAGTCAGCAAGGCCCCTCCACCATGCTTCGCATGGTCCCCCTCCCCTGCAAATGCAGGGGAGGAATTTACGTCACCTCGTCCAATCCAGCATCTCGATCGTCACCCAGCCGTGGAGATAATTGGCGTAGAACAGCCCGAACGCGACCGCCGACACGATCGTCGCCCGCAACGCCGCCCGGCCGAAGCTGAAGCGGTGGGGCGCGCTCGGCGCATGGCCCGCCGGAGTCTCCACCCCCTCCTCCTCCGGCGTACGCACCCCAAAGGGCAGGACGACGAACAGGCTCATCGTCCAGAACAGGATGTAGATCGCCAGGATCGACTGGAACTTCATCGGCCCCCCTTACCGTCATTGCGAGCGAAGCGAAGCAATCCAGCGGCTCCAAGGCCTGAAGCTGGATTGCTTCGTCGCTACGCTCCTCGCAATGACGGCGCGCATCCTCACACCCGGACGAGGAGGACGTCGACCACCGGTTTCTTGCCGGTCCATTCGGTGGCGCAGCGGCGCACGGCGAGGCGGACGGCCTCGCGCAGCTTCTCCTCGTTCGCCGCGCCCTTGAGCGCCGCCTCGGACGCCGAGTCGCGCGCCTCCTCGATGAACGCGTCGCGATCCTCCTCGACCGGGATGCCCTCGAGCGCGATCTCGACGTCGCCGACGAGCCGGTCCTGGGCGTTCAGCGCCAGAGCGACCGAGATGACCCCGAAGCTCGCGATCTTGCGGCGCTCGTTCATCGTCGTCCCGTCGGCGGGGAGGATGACGTCGCCGTCGAGGATCAGCCGGCCGACCCTCTCCTCGCCGAGCTTCCTCGGACCGTCGGGCGCGAGCCGGACGACGTCGCCGTTCTTCTGGACGATTCCGCGCGGAACGCCGTTGGCCCGGGCGAAGCGCTCATGCTCGGACATGTGGCGCATCTCGCCGTGGACCGGGACGATGATCTGCGGTCGGATCCACTGGTACATGGCGGCGAGCTCGGGCCGGCCGGGATGGCCCGAGACGTGGACCTCCGCCTGGCGGTCGGTGATCATCCTGACGCCGCGCGCCGCCAGCTCGTTCTGGATCCGGCCGATGGCGATCTCGTTGCCGGGGATCTGCTTGGACGAGAAGACGACGAGATCGCCCTCCGAGACGCTCAGCTTGTGCTGTCCGAAGGCGATCCGGGCGAGTGCGGCGCGGCTCTCGCCCTGGCCGCCGGTGGCGATGATCATGACGTCGCGCGCGGGCAGCTTCATCGCCGTGTCGAAGTCGATCGTCTCGGGGAAATCGGTCAGATAGCCGACGCTCTTGGCGACCCGAAGGATCCGGTCGAGCGAGCGGCCGGCGACGCACACCCGGCGGCCGGTGTCGTCGGCGACGTGGCCGAGCGTCTTCAAACGCGCGGCGTTCGACGCGAAGGTGGTGACGAGCACCCTCCCCTCGGCCTCGCCGATGACCCGGTCGAGACCTTCGCGAACCGTCGCTTCCGAGCCCGAGGCAAGCTCCTGGAAGACGTTGGTCGAATCGCAGACCAAGGCGAGCACGCCTTCGTCGCCGATCGCCCGAAGCTCCGCCTCGGTGCTCGGATCGCCGAGCTGCGGCGCGTCGTCGAGCTTCCAGTCGCCGGTATGGAAGACCCGGCCGTAGGGCGTGTCGATGAGCAGGGCGTTGCCCTCCGGAATCGAATGGGCGAGCGGGATGTAGCGGAAGGCGAACGGGCCGAGGCGGAACTCGCCCTCCATCTCGACGATGTTGACCTTGACCTGCTTGGTCAGCCCCTCTTCCTCGAGCTTGCCGGCGATCAGCCCCGCGGTGAACGGCGTCGCGTAGAGCGGGACTCCGAGGTCCGTGGCGAGATAGGGGATGGCGCCGATATGGTCCTCATGACCGTGGGTGAGGACGATCCCGAGCAGGTCGTCGCGATTCTCCTCGATGAAGGTGAGATCGGGAAGGACGAGCTCGACTCCCGGATAGGCGACGTCGCCGAAGGTCATCCCGAGATCGACCATCACCCATTTGCCGTCGGCGCCGTAGAGGTTGACGTTCATGCCGATCTCGCCCGAGCCGCCGAGCGCGAGGAAGAGCAGTTCTTTGCCGGGTTTCATGTCTTTCCTTTTCGTCGCCCCAGCGAAGGCTGGGGCCCCGGGGGGTGATGAATGCAGGCGCCTTTCACTCGCCGGGATGCCAGCCCGCGCTGGCATGACGATCAAGTGGCGCTTTGGCTCCGCCGATACAACAGTCCGAGGCCCTGGACGGTGAGGTCCGGCTCGATCTCGTCGAAGATGGTCGTGTGCCGGTCGAACAGGGTCGCCAGCCCGCCCGTCGCGACTACCCTGGCGGGACGGCCGATCTCCGCCTTCATCCGCGCCACCAGCCCTTCCATCATCGCCACATAGCCCCAGTAGATGCCGATATGCATCTGGTCCTCGGTGGTCCGGCCGATCACCGACAGATTGCCGTCGGGCGCCTCGATGGCGATCCTCGGAAGCTTGGCGGCGGCGGTGACGAGGGCGTCGAGCGAGAGGTTGATCCCGGGCGCGATGATCCCGCCCTTGTAGGCGCCCGAATAATCGACCACGTCGAAGGTGGTGGCGGTGCCGAAGTCGATGACGATCAGGTCGCCCTCATGAAGCGAGTGGGCAGCGATCGCGTTGAGCACCCGGTCGGCGCCGACCGTCCTCGGCTCGGCGACGTCGAGCTCGATCCCCCATTCCGCCGCGCCCTGCCCGGCCACCAGCGGCTCGACCTTGAAATATTTCTGGGCGAGCACCTCCAGATTGTGGGTCGCCCGGGGCACGACGGTGCCGAGGATGACCGCATCGACCACGTCGCGCGGCAGGCCTTCCAGTTCGATCAGCTGGTGGAGCCACACCGCATATTGGTCGGCCGTGCGCCGCGGATCGGTGGCGATCCGCCAGCGGGCGCGGATCACGCCCTCCTCGAGCAGGGCGAAGACGATGTTGGTGTTCCCGGCGTCGACGGCGAGCAGCATTCGGGCTCTCTAGCCGGGGGCGGAACGATTAGCGAGGGGGCGCGGCCGTCATCCCAGCGAAGGCTGGGATCCCAGGGGGTGAAAGGCGCGGCGGTCTTCACCCCTGGGGCCCCAGCCTTCGCTGGGGCGACGGGAAGCTATTTCAAGAACACGTCGCCGGCGTGGATGACCTGGGCGGACCCGTCGGCCAGGCGCAGGCGAAGCGCGCCGCTTTCGTCGAGCCCGTCGAACACCCCTTCCACCCAGGCGCCGCTGGCGGTGTGGGTGGACAAGGCGGTGCCGGGTCGGTGGGCGGCGGCCAGCCAGCGCAGTCGCACCGGCGCGAGTCCCTCGCTGCGCCACACCGACAGCCAGCGCGCGAAGCTCGTCGCCAGGGCTTCGAGGAACCGGCCCGGCTCGGGCGCGCCGCCCAGCGCGGCGAGGCTGGTGGCGGGCCGGGCGGTCTGGTCGGGATGGTCGGCGAGGTTGACCCCGAAGCCGACGATCACGGCATCCTCGAGCCGCTCGAGTAGAATGCCCGACAGCTTGGCCCCCGACGCCATCAGGTCGTTCGGCCATTTGATCTCGATCGCCGCCCCGCCGGCGAAGGCGGTCGCGACTTCGTGCAGGGCGACCGCCGCGACCAGGGCGAGGGTCGGGGCGGGGGGATCGCCGGGACGAAGCCTGACGAGGGTGCTGGCGTAGAGGTTGCCGGGCGGCGAATGCCATTCGCGCCCCTGCCGGCCGCGGCCGCCGGTCTGCCGCTCGGCGCGCAGCCAGAGGCCCTCGGGCGCGCCGTCGCGGGCGCTGGCGGCGAGGTCGTCGTTGGTCGAGCCGGTCTCAGGGACGGTGCGCAGGGCGCTCGTCGCATTCATTTTTGTGGCCTCATCGGCAATTCGAATAGGCCTCCCGGAGGATCGGAGCAAATTTCAAACGTAGCCGCCGTCCTTGGCGATGAGCAGGGCCTGGCTCAGGCTCCTCACGCCGAGCTTCTTCATCATGTTGGCGCGGTGGAGCTCGACGGTCCGGACGCTGAGGCCGAGCGAATGGGCGACGACCTTGTTCGGGGCGCCGTCGACGAAGGCGACGAGCACCTCCTTCTCCCGCCGGGTCAGTGTCTCCAGCGCATGGGTGCGCGAGAAGCGGTTGCTGCGCAGAAGCTCGAAACCCTTCTCGACCGCGGCGATGAGGGAATCGACCCGGAACGGCTTCTCGATGAAATCGACGACTCCGAGCCGCCCGGCGCGAAGCGCGTGGGGCACGTCGCCCTGCGCCGATACGACGACGACCGGGAAGGCGCCCCGCCGCCGGGCGATCAGCTCGAGCAGGTCGAGCCCGTCGATTCCCGGCAGGCCGATGTCGACGATGATGCAGCCGGGCGGACGCGCCGAATGCCCTTCCAGGAAGGATTCGGCCGAGGCGAATTCCTCCACATGGCTGCAGCTTCCGGCCAGCGACTGCCTGATCAGGCTCCTCAGGAGCCGCTCGTCGTCGACGATGTAGGCGCGCCTTTCCTCCATGTGCTGCTCCGTCCTCGTCCACATCGGGCCAGACATCGGCCGCTCAAGCCTGTGGACCGTGGGGGGAGGATATCCCCTCTTCGCCGCCGCGCGCATAGGTATTTTTGCGACATAGGAGCGGCGCGCGCGCGAGCGCACGATGAGGCGGCCGCGGGGGGCGGCAGCCCTCCGGTCGGTTTGTAACCCTGCAGTAGGGGCTGGGCCGGCGATTCCCGCTTCGCCGGTCCAGTCTTCCTTAGGCTCAGAAGAGCGCGCTCGCGGCGTTGGCCGCGGCGGCGCCGAGGGGGCGGATGGCGAGGTAGCCGAGCGGCGAGACGAAGATCGCCGCGAGCACGATCAGGGCCGCCTGTGGAACGTCGTGGGTGGGCGCGTAGGCCGGGGCCGGATCGTCGAAATACATCGTCTTGACGATCTTGAGATAATAGAAGGCGCTGATCACCGAGGTGGCGATTCCGACGGCGGCGAGCCAGGTGAGGTCCGCCCTCACCGCCGCGTCGAAGACCAGGAACTTGGGCCAGAAGCCGAACAGCGGCGGCACCCCGGCGAGGCTGAACATGAAGATCGCCATTCCCGCCGCGAGCCAGGGCCGGGTCGTCGAGAGGCCGGACAGGCTTGCGATGCCCTCGACCGGCCGCCCCTGGACGTCGCGCATCCTCAACACGACGAGGAACGCTCCCAAGGTCATGACGATATAGACCGCCATGTAGAACAGCACCGACGCGACCCCGTCCTTCGTGGCGGCGGCGAGGCCGATCAGGGCGAAGCCGACGTTGTTGATCGAGCTGTAGGCGAGCAGCCGCTTGATGTTGGGCTGGCCGATCGCGGCGACCCCGCCGAGGATGGTCGAGGCCAGCGCCATGAAGATGACGATCTGGCGCCATTCGAACGAGGCCGGCCCCATCCCCTCGACCGCGACCCGGGTGAGCAGCGCCATGGCGGCGACCTTGGGGGCCGAGGCGAAGAAGGCGGTGACCGGAGTCGGCGCGCCTTCGTAGACGTCGGGGGTCCACATGTGGAACGGCACCGCCGAGACCTTGAAGGCGATTCCGGCGAGGACGAAGACGATCCCGAACAGCTCGCCGGTCGAGATCCCGTCGCGGCCGAGAGCGGCCCCGACCTCGCCGAACAGGGTCGATCCGGTGAACCCGTAGAGCAGTGAGACGCCGTAGAGCAGGATTCCGCTGGCGAGCGCTCCGAGCACGAAATATTTGAGGCCGGCCTCGGCCGAGCGGTCGTCGCGCCGCTGGAAGGAGGCGAGGACGTAGGCGGCGAGGCTCTGCAGCTCGAGCCCGACGTAGAGGGTGAGCAGGTCGCCGGCCGAGACCATCATCCCCATTCCGACCGCCGAGAGCAGGACGAGGACCGGATATTCGGCGCGATAGTCGCCGTCGCGGCTGAACCAGCCCGCCGCGGCCACCAGCGACGCCGCCGTGGCGATGTAGATGAGGATCTTGGCGAAGGCGGCGAAGCGGTCGGCGACGAACAGTCCGTCGAAGGCGATTCCGCCGGAGTCCCGCACCCCCGGCACCGCGAAGGACGCGGCGGCGAGGGCGGCGATGGCGAGCCAGGTCAGAAGCCGGGCGCTTCGGTCGCCCATCCAGGCGGCCGCCAGCATCAGCGCCATCGCGGCGAGGGAGAGGACGATCTCGGGCAGGGTGAGGAGCAGGGACGCGGTCATCGACAATCCGTCGCCCCAGCGCAGGCTGGGGCCCCAATGGGTGAAGGACGCGGGCGCTTTTCACCCGCTGGGATGCCAGCCCTCGCTGGCATGACGAGCCCGTCCATCAATGCTCCTCCCCGGGCGCATGCTCGTGGGGCGCCGCTTCGGGGGCAGGCGCCGGGGCCGCCTCCGGGCCATGCCCATGCGGCGCGGCTCCGGGCGCATCGTGGTGCCCGGCCGGCGCGGCCCCATGGGCCTCGGGCGTGGCGGCCGGCGCTTTGGGCTTCGACAGGCCCGAATCGCCGAGCGGCCTGGCGCGCTCGACCCGGGCGAGGAGGAAGCCGACGTCGCGCCGGACCGTCGACAGGAAGCTCTCCGGATAGACGCCCATCCACAGCACCACGGCGGCGATCGCTCCGAGCGACGCCAGCTCCCGCCCGTCGAGGTCCGGCATCGCCGCCGCGTCGGCATTGCGGCTCGTCCCGTAGGCGACGCGCCAGTAGAGCCAGAGCATGTAGGCCGCGCCGAGGATGATTCCGGTGGTGGCGATCGCCGCGACCAGGCTCGAAGCCTCATAGGCTCCCACCAAGGCGAGGAACTCGCCGACGAAGCCGCTCGTCCCCGGCAGCCCGACCGAGGCCATGGTGAACAGCATGAACAGCAAGGCGTAGCGCGGCATGTTGTTGGAGAGGCCGCCGTAGCGGTCGATCTCGCGCGTGTGCAGGCGGTCGTAGATCACTCCGACGCACAGGAAGAGGGCGCCCGAGACCAGGCCGTGGCTGAGCATGACGATGATCGCGCCCTCGAGCCCCTGCCGGTTCCAGGCGAAGATTCCGATGGTGACGAAGGCCATGTGGGCGACCGAGGAATAGGCGATCAGCTTCTTCATGTCGCGCTGCACCAGCGCGACCAGCGAGGTGTAGACGATGGCGATCAGGCTCAGCGCGTAGATGATCCAGACCAGCTGAGCCGAGGCTTCCGGGAACATCGGCAGCGAGAAGCGGATGAAGCCGTAGCCGCCGAGCTTGAGGAGCACCCCGGCGAGGATGACGGAGCCGGCCGTCGGCGCCTGGACGTGGGCGTCGGGAAGCCAGGTATGGACCGGCCACATCGGCATCTTGACCGCGAAGCTGGCGAAGAAGGCGAGCCACAGCCAGGTCTGCGCCTCGGCCGGGAAGTTGGTGACGAGCAGCTTGGGGATGGCGGTGGTGCCGGCGTAATTCACCATCCACAGCATCGCGACCAGCATCAGCACCGAGCCGAGCAGGGTGTAGAGGAAGAATTTGTAGCTGGCGTAGATCCGCTCGGCCCCGCCCCAGATGCCGATGATCAGGAACATCGGGATGAGGCCGGCCTCGAAGAAGATGTAGAAGAGGAAGATGTCCTGCGCCATGAAGACGCCGAGCATCATCGTCTCCATGATCAGGAAGGCGGCCATATATTCCGGGACCCGCCGCTCGATCGTTTTCCAGCTGGCGAGGATGCAGATCGGCATCAGGAAGACCGAGAGCATGATCAGCATGACGGCGATGCCGTCGACGCCGAGCGCGTAGAAGAAGCGCCCGAACAGCGGCGCCAGCTCCTGGAACTGCCACTGGTCGCCGGTCAGGCTGTACTCGCGCCACAAAAGGACGCCGAGCGCAAGATCGACGAGGGTGGCGAACAAGGCGATCCAGCGGGCGCTGCTCGCCGAGACGCACAGGCAGGCGATCGCCGCTGCCAGCGGAATGACCAGCATCTCCGAAAGGATCGGAAAGGCATATTCGACGGTGAACCTGAGCTCGTTCATCGCCTCACCGTCATCCCGGCGAAGGCCGGGACCCCGGCGGGTGAAAGGCGCGGGCGGTTTTCACCCCCCGGGGCCCCAGCCTTCGCTGGGGCGACGATGAAGGCCGCCCTCATCGCGCCATCGCCCAGGTGGCGGCGGCGGCGAGGCCGAGCAGCATCACCAGCGCATAGGTGTAGAGATAGCCGGACTGGAGCCGGGCGGTGAGGAGGTTGCCGACCCGGACCGCGGCGGCGGCGCCGTCCGGGCCGAAGCGGTCGATCGTCTTCTCGTCGCCGCGCTTCCAGAACAGCCGGCCGAGCCACAGCGACGGCCGGATGAAGACGACCTCGTAGATCTCGTCGAAATACCATTTGTTGTAGAGGAAATGGTAGAGCACGCCCCACTGGCCGGTGAAGCGGGAGGGGATGTCGGTGCGCCGGACATAGGCCTGGAGGGCGATCAGGAAACCGACGATCATCACCGTCCCGGGGGCGAGCTTCACCCAGAGCGGCACTTCGTGGATGGCGTGGGCGAGATGCTCGTCGAAGGCGACGCTTCCGTGCCAGAAATGCTCGCCGGCTTCGGCGCCGATGAAAGGCTCGTGGAAGACCAGGCCGGCGAACACCGCGCCGAGCGACAGGATTCCGAGCGGCACCAGCATCGTCCACGGGCTTTCGTGGGGATGGTAGCCGCCGGTGCCCTCGGCGACCTGGTCGGCGGAAGCCTCGTGAGGCCTCGTGTCGTGGCCGGCATCCTCTTCGTCCGGGTGGTCGTGATGGTCGCCGTGAAGGGCGTGCCGGATATGCTCCGACTGGGCCCAGCGCGCCTTGCCGAAGAAGGTCAGGAAGACGAGGCGCCAGCTGTAGAAGCTGGTCAGAAGCGCGGCGGTGATTCCGATCGCGAAGGCGAAGCCGCCGACTCCGGTACCGCTGGCGAAGGCGCTCTCGATGATCGCGTCCTTCGAATAGAAGCCGGCGAAGCCAAAGCCCGACCAGCCGGCGACCTGGATGATCCCGACTCCGGTGATGGCGAGGGTGCCGATCGTCATCGCCCAGAAGGTCAGCGGGATCTCCTTCCGAAGCGCTCCGTAGAATCGCATGTCCTGCTCGTGGTGCATGGCGTGGATCACCGAGCCCGCGCCGAGGAAGAGCAAGGCCTTGAAGAAGGCGTGGGTGAAGAGGTGGAACATCGCCGCGCCATAGGCGCCCACCCCGGCGGCGAAGAACATGTAGCCGAGCTGCGAGCAGGTCGAGTAAGCGATCACCCGCTTGATGTCGTTCTGCACCGTTCCGACGGTCGCGGCGAAGATGGCCGTCGCGGCGCCGATCACGGTGACGAAGGTGAGCGCCGTCTGGCTGGTCTCGAACATCGGCGACAGCCGGCAGACCATGAACACGCCCGCGGTCACCATCGTCGCGGCGTGGATCAGCGCGGAGACCGGGGTCGGGCCCTCCATGGCGTCGGGCAGCCAGGTGTGGAGGCCGAGCTGCGCCGACTTGCCCATCGCCCCGATGAACAGGAGGATGCAGATCAGGGTCATCGTGTCGAGGCGGTGGCCCAGGAAGCCGATGGTCGAGCCCGCCTGGCCGGGAGCCGCGGCGAGGATCTCGGGGATCGAGACGGTTCCGAAGACGAGGAAGGTGGCGAAGATCCCGAGCGAGAAGCCGAAGTCGCCGACCCGGTTGACGATGAAGGCCTTGAGCGCCGCGGCGTTGGCCGAGGGCTTGTGGTACCAGAAGCCGATCAGCAGGTACGACGCGAGGCCGACCCCCTCCCAGCCGAAGAACATCTGGACAAGATTGTCCGCCGTCACCAGCATCAGCATCGCGAAGGTGAAGAGGCTGAGGTAGGCGAAGAAGCGGGGCTGGCTGTCGTCCTCCGCCATATAGCCCCAGCTGTAGAGGTGGACGAGCGCCGAGACGGTGGTCACCACCACCAGCATCACCGAGGTGAGCGCGTCGACTCGGAGCGCCCAGTCGACCCGAAGCTTGTCGGAATGGATCCAGTCGAGCACCGGGTGGAGCTGGCTGTGCTCGGTGCCGGCGATGAAGCCGAGGAAGATCGGCCAGCTCAGCACCATCGCCGCGAACAGGGCGCCGGTGGTGATCAGCTTGGCGATCGTGTTGCCGAGCATCCGGTTGCCGAGCCCGGCGACGATCGCCGCGAGCAGCGGCAGGAAGACGATGAGCTGGACGGTCATGACGTCGCCCCCTCCCCGTCATTGCGAGCGAAGCGAAGCAATCCAGTGCGGCGCATCCGCTCGCTGGGTTGCTTCGTCGCTGACGCTCCTCGCAATGACGGCGGCAAAGCGGTCACCCCTTCATCTGGTTGATGTCGTCGACCGCGATCGTGCCGCGGCGGCGGAAGTAGATGACGAGGATGGCGAGGCCGATCGCCGCCTCGCCGGCGGCGACGGTGAGGACGAACATGGCGAAGACCTGGCCGACCATGTCGCCGAGGAAGGCGGAGAAGGCGACGAGGTTGATGTTGACGCTCAGGAGGATCAGCTCGATCGCCATCAGGATGACGATGACGTTCTTGCGGTTGAGGAAGATGCCGAACACGCCGAGCACGAACAGCACCGCGCCGACGGCGAGATAATGGCCCAGGCCGATCATTTGCTCCTCCCCGGAACGGGGAGGGGGACCGCGACGCGAAGCGGCGTGGTGGAGGGGGCCCGGAGCGAGGCGCTGGGCCCCCACCACCAGCCTTCGGCTGGTCCCCCTCCCCGTCCCGGGGAGGATTTCTGGAACCCGATCACAGCGTCATCCCCTCCCCGACGCCGGGCTGCATGTTGACCACCGCGTCGCCCGGGCGGCGGCGGACCTGGTCGGAGACGTTCTGCGGCCTGAGGCCGCTGCGGGTGCGGTGGGTGAGCACGATCGCGCCGATCATCGCGACGAGCAGGACGAGGCCCGCGGCCTCGAAGATGTAGAGGTAGCGGGTGTAGAGCACCCGCCCGAGCGCCTCGATGTTCGGCACGCCCTGCGCGGTCGGGGCGCCCCTGACCGCGCCGCTCAGCGTCCCCGCGTTCCACGCCATCAGGGCGAAGAAGATCTCGGCGAACAGGACGAGGGCGAGGCCGAGCCCGAAGGGCCAGTAGCGGGCGACCCCGGCTCGAAGCTCGGCGAAATCGACGTCGAGCATCATCACCACGAACAGGAACAGCACCGCGACCGCGCCGACGTAGACGAGGACCAGCAGCATCGCGATGAACTCGGCGCCGAGGATCAGGAACAGGCCGGCGGCATTGAAGAAGGCGAGGATCAGCCAGAGTACCGAATGGACCGGGTTGCGCGACACGATCGTCATCACCCCGCTGGCGATGACCAGCGCGGCGAACAGGTAGAAGGCGAAGGCGCCGATCATGCGCGCTCCTCCCCGGAACGGGGAGGGGGACCATGCGAAGCATGGTGGAGGGGGGCTGGAGCGAGGCACGGACCCCCCTCCACCGCGCTGCGCGCGGTCCCCCTCCCCGTCCCGGGGAGGATCAAAGTGGTGGTGAATCGGGAGATGCTCATCGGAAGACGGCCCGGCGCTTAGCGGTAGGGGGCATCGGCGGCAAGGTTGGCGGCGAGCAGCCGCTCCCATTGGTCGCCGTTGGCGAGCAGCTTCGCCTTGTCGTAGAGCAGTTCCTCCCGAGTCTCGGTGGCATATTCGAAGTTCGGCCCCTCGACGATCGCGTCGACCGGGCAGGCTTCCTGGCACAGCCCGCAATAGATGCACTTGACCATGTCGATGTCGTAGCGGGTGGTCCGCCGGCTGCCGTCCTCGCGCGGCTCCGCCTCGATGGTGATGGCGAGCGCCGGGCACACCGCCTCGCACAGCTTGCAGGCGATGCAGCGCTCCTCGCCGTTCGGATAGCGCCTCAGCGCGTGCTCGCCGCGGAAGCGCGGGCTGATCGGGTTCTTCTCGAACGGATAGTTGATCGTCGCCTTGGCCTTGAAGAAATATTTCAGGGTCAGCCAGTGCGCCTTCACGAATTCCCAGAGGAAGAAGGATTTGATCCAGTGCGCGATCATGGCCGGCGCACGCGCGCTTTCGCGCCCATGTCCTCCTTGCCGTTCACTCGCACGGCGCAAAATCCGGTCGCGACCGAGGTCGGGGTCCGCGAATCGTGCAACCAGCCCGAGCGCGTTATCTTCACCGTCGGGGTCTGGGACGACCAGGGGTCGAGATCGATATGGACCATGTGGTGCTCGTTCTTGACCCGGCCGTAAAACATCAGCGTTCCGGGCTGGCCGTTGCCGATTTGGAGGTAGTGGAAGCCCTCGAGCGGCGTGCCGGCGACATCCGCCAGGGTCACGACGCCGCCCGCCTGGCGTCCCGAGAAAGCGAAGGCCGCGCCGTCGACGGGGATCGCCTTGCAATAAAAATCCACGCGCCGGCCCGGGGGCGCCGCCGGCGGAGCCTGGCCTTGCGCGGCGAGCGCGGCGAAGAGCGATAAGAGCATCAAGAATTCCTTGTAACGGCCGCCGCGGTCGCCGGTTCGCCTTTGCAGCTTTGGGTGCCCGCCGCGCGCGGGGAATAATTCGCGCCGTCGGCGCAATTGTAGCGCGTCGCCATCAGCCAGCCCGAGACCAGGAAGACCCAGAGCAGTGAGATGGGCAGGAAGATCTTCCAGCCGAGCCTCATCAGCTGGTCGTAGCGGAAGCGCGGCACGGTCGCCTTGACCCACGAGAAGACGAAGAAGAACAGCAGGATCTTGGCGAAGAACCAGAAGATGCCGGGGACGTAGTAGAGCGGCGCCCAGTCCACCGGGGGGAGCCATCCGCCCCAGAACAGAACGGCGGTCATTCCGCACATGAGGAGGACGTTGCCGTACTCGCCAAGCCAGAAGAGCGCGAAGCTCATCGAGCTGTATTCGGTCTGGTAGCCGGCGACGAGCTCGCTCTCCGCCTCGGTGAGGTCGAACGGGGCGCGGGCGGTTTCGGCCATCGCCGAGATGAGGAAGATGATCGCCAGCGGGAACAGCAAGGGGTTGAAGCCGAAGCCGTTCAGGATCCAGACGTGGCTGCGCTGCGCCTCGATGATCCCGGACAGGTTGAACGTCTCCGCCCAGAGGATCACCGGGACGAGCACGAAGCCGACCGAGACCTCGTAGCTGACCATCTGCGCCGCCGCCCGGAGCGCCGAATAGAAGGGATATTTGGAGTTGGACGCCCAGCCGGCGATGATCACGCCATAGACCCCGAGCGAGGAGATGGCGAGCAGGTAGAGGAGGCCGACGTTGATGTTGGCGAGCACCATGCCCGGCCCGAACGGGACCACCGCCCAGCCGACCAGCGCCACCGTGAAGGTCAGGATCGGGGCGATGATGAACAGTCCCCGGTTGGCGCTCGACGGGATGATGGTCTCCTTGAGGAAGACCTTGAGCCCGTCGGCGAAGCTCTGCAGAAGCCCGAGCGGCCCGACGACGTTGGGTCCGCGCCTCAGCGCCATCGCCGCCCAGATCTTGCGGTCGGCGTAGATGATCATCGCCACCGCCAGCATCAGCGGCAAAGCGATGAGGAGGATCAGGATCAGGGTCGAGGCGAACCAGCCGAAGCCCTCGCCCAGCCAGGTCGATTGGAACCAGGCGGTCATGCGATCCTCCCCGGAACGGGGAGGGGGACCGCGACGCGTAGCGGCGTGGTGGAGGGGGGCTGGAGCGAGGCACAGGGCCCCCTCCACCGCGCTTCGCGCGGTCCCCCTCCCCGTCCCGGGGAGGATTTGGGAGGAATACTCATTCCGCCGCCTCCTGGAAGCTCTGGCCGTGGAGGATCTCGGCCGAGCAGCGCTGGAGCGTCGGCGAGGCCCGGGCGATGGGGTTGGTCAGGTAGAAATCCTCGATCGGATAGACGATCGCGCCGGCGACCGGCCGCACGGCACCGGCGGCGCCGAGCGGATCGACCGGGGTGAGGCCGACCGTTCCGAGCCTCGGCACCTGCGCGGCGATCGCCCGCCGGAGCTGGCCGAGATCGTCGAACGGAAGGGTCTTGCCGAGCACGTCGGAGAGCGCCCGGATGATCGTCCAGTCCTCGCGGGCCTGGCCGGGCGGATGGACCGCCATCTCGGAAAGCTGCACCCTCCCCTCCAGGTTGACGTAGGTGCCGTGCTTCTCGGTATAGGCGGCGGCCGGCAGGATGACGTCGGCATGGCGGACGCCGCGGTCGCCGTGGGTGCCGATATAGATCGTGAAGGTGTCGGCGAAGGCGCCCGTGTCGATCTCGTCCGCCCCGAGCAGGAACAGCGCCTTGAGGCTCGCCGCCCGGCCGAGGACCGCCTCGAGCCCGCCGTCGGCGACGAAGCCGATGTCGAGCGCGCCGACCCGCGAGGCGGCGGTGTGGAGCAGCCCGAACGAGGCTCCGAGCAGGGCGGCGGCGGCGCGAGCGGCGCCATAGGCGCCCTCGACGCGGAGCGCCCCCATGCCGACGACGACCGCCGCATTCTCCCCGCCGGCGAATGCCTCCCGGACGGCGCCGGGGAGGTCGCCGAGGATTGCGAGATCGTTGCCCAGCTCGGTCACCGGATAGGTGAGGTCGACCGCCGGGCCGATCCGGAAGACCTTGGCACCGGCCTTGACCGCCTTGCGGATGCGGGTGTTGACCAGCGGCGCCTCCCAGCGCGGGTTGGTCCCGACGAGGAGGATCGCCGGCGCCGCCTCGATCCCGGCGATGGTCGGGTTGAAGCGGTAGGCCGCCGGGCTCGAGACGTCGAAGCGGGCGCCGTCGGTCCGGCACTCGTGGAGGGTCGAGCCGAGGGCGTTCAGAAGCGACTTCAGGGCGAACATCGATTCGACGTCCTGGAGGTCGCCGGCGAGGGCCGCGACCTGGTCGCCCGAAGCGCCGCGGACCGCCTCCGCGATCGCCGCGAAGGCCTCGTCCCAGCTCGCCGGCTGGAGCTTGCCGTCCCGCCGGACCCACGGCCGGTCGAGCCGGTTGCGGACCAGGCCGTCGACGCAGTGGCGGGTCTTGTCGTGCGCCCACTCTTCGTTGACGTCCTCGTTGAGGCGGGGAAGCGCCCGCATCACCTCGCGGAAGCGGTGGTCGATCCGGATGTTGGTTCCGACCGCGTCCATGACGTCGATGCCCGGCACCTTCCTCAGCTCCCAGGGGCGCGCCTCGAAGCTGTAGGGCTTGGAGACGAGCGCCCCGACCGGGCAGAGGTCGACGACGTTGCCGGAAAGCTCGGAGGTGACCGCGCCCTCGAGATAGGAGGTGATCTCCATATTCTCGCCCCGGCCGATCGCCCCGATCTCCTCGACCCCGGCCACTTCCTCGGCGAAGCGCACGCAGCGTGTGCACTGGATGCAGCGGGTCATAATCGTCTTGACGACCGGGCCCATATATTTCTCGGTCACCGCCCTTTTGTTCTCGGCGAAGCGGCTGTGGCCGCGGCCGTAGGCCATGGCCTGGTCCTGGAGGTCGCACTCGCCGCCCTGGTCGCAGATCGGGCAGTCGAGCGGGTGGTTGATGAGCAGGAACTCCATCACCCCCTCGCGCGCCTTCTTGACGGTCGGGCTCATCGTCGAGAGTTCCTGGCCGTCCTGGGCCGGAAGCGCGCAGCTCGCCTGCGGCTTGGGCGGCCCGGGCTTCACGTCCACGAGGCACATCCGGCAATTCCCGGCGATGCTCAGCCGCTCGTGGTAGCAGAAACGAGGAATCTCCTTCCCCGCCAGCTCGCACGCCTGAAGGACGGTGGCGCCCTGCGGGACCTCGATCTCGATTCCGTCGACCCTGACCTTAGGCATCGGACACCGTCTTTCCGGACATTGCAGCGGCCCACCAAGTCATATCGAACCTCCCGGCGCGGGCGCCGCCTTCGCCTGGGCGAGCGACCAGCGGTGGAGCGATTCGGTGAGCACGGCCCGCATCGTCTCGCGGTTGGTATTGAACGTGACGTCCTTCACCAGGCACGACGCGAAATGCGGTCGAAGCGCTCGAAGGGCGGCGCTTTCCTCGGCGGAGCCGGGCGCGGTGAGGACGAGCTGCCTCACGCCGGCGGGCTGGGCCGCCACGAAGCAGTCGGCGAAGCTGTAGATCGTCGCGAGCTGCGCCGCGGTCTGTCCCGTCGCCGGCCAGTCGTAGGCCAGTGGAACGGCGGTCGGACTCGGCGCGGGCGGCCGAGCGCCGAACTTCTCCTCGTAGAGCACCTGGGCGATCGCCCCGCGCAGGACGACGCCGGTGGCGCCCATGTACATTTGCGAGCATTGATCGAGCCGCGACCGGATCGGCCCCCACCGGATGTTCGACTCGGCGAGCGACTCGGGCGTGGTCTCGAGCAGCTTCTCGGCGGCGCCATGGGCGCGCCGGACGAGGCAGCGGGCGGTCTCGACGAGCCGCCCGTAGGCCTTGGGCCCGGTATAGGCCGATCCCGCCCCGATCGTCGTGTAGTTCACGCCCATGCCGGTGACGTCGACCTCGGCCTTCTTCCCGGGTCCGGCCGCCGCGAGGGCACCGCCCACTCCGGGGACGAGGAACGCAACGCAGGCCGAGGCCGTCAGGCAGCGGAATGGGGCCACACGCATCAGCTTCGATCCCCTCCGCCGGACGGCCGAGCCGCCGGCTCCGGCGACGACGTCAGCCGATAGGCGGCGAGCGCGAGGATCGCCCGAAGCCCGGCGGCATTGACCCGAGCCGCCGCCCCGGCGCGAAGGCATGGCCCCAGCCGGGAGCTGAGCGCGGCGATGGCGAGGCGCTCCGCCTCGCTCGCCGGCTTGGTCGCGAGCAGCGCGGCGACGTCATCCGGCATGGTGCGCACCGCGCACAGGGCGAGATACTCGCCCTCGTCCCGGGCCGCGACCGGCGGCCTCGACGGGTTGTAGGCGACTCGCTTGGCCAGAGGCGAGCCGTCCAGCGCCGACGGCAGCAATTGCTCCGCGAAGGCGCCCGCCAGAAGCACGTCCGCCGAACCCAGTTTGCCGAAGGCGAAGGGCAGGCAGCGCGCGCCCTCGTCGGTCAGCGTGCGCAGCAGATGGTCGTAGCCGCGGCTTCGATAGTCCAGCGCCAGCAGCTTGCGCAGTCCGGGCCGGTACCGGTCCGCCATGCAGGCGGCGAACAGGTGCAGGGTCCGGATGTCGACCGCGGACGCGGCCGGGGCCGGCTTCGCGGCCGCCGGGCCGGGAAGCGCGATCACGGCCAGCGACAAAGCGATCAGCCAGCGCCTCATTCCGCCGCCTCCAGGGTCCGGCCCTGGCGCTCGACAATCCGCCGCTCGAGCTCCGGCCGGAAATGGCGGATCAGGCCCTGGATCGGCCAGGCGGCGGCGTCGCCGAGCGCGCAGATGGTGTGGCCCTCGACCTGCTTGGTGACGTCCCACAGCATGTCGATCTCGTGCAATTCGGCATTGCCCTCGACCAGCCGCTCCATCACCCGCCACATCCAGCCGGTGCCCTCGCGGCACGGCGTGCACTGGCCGCAGCTCTCGTGCTTGTAGAAATAGGAGATTCGCGCGATCGCCTTCACGACATCGGTCGAGTTGTCCATGACGATCACCGCCGCGGTGCCGAGGCCCGAGCCGAGGTCCTTGAGGCCGTCGAAATCCATCGGCGCGTCGATGATCTGCTCGGCCGGCACCAGCGGCACCGACGAGCCGCCGGGGATGACGGCGAGGAGATTGTCCCAGCCGCCCCGGATGCCGCCGGCGTGGCGCTCGATCAGCTCGCGGAACGGCACCGACATGGCGTCCTCGACGACGCACGGCCTGTTCACGTGGCCGGAGATCTGGAAGAGCTTGGTGCCCTCGTTCTTCTCGCGGCCGATGCCCTTGAACCACGCCGCGCCGCGGCGAAGAATGGTCGGCACGACGGCGATCGATTCGACGTTGTTGACCGTGGTCGGGCAGCCGTAGAGGCCCGCCCCCGCCGGGAACGGCGGCTTGAGCCGGGGCATGCCCTTCTTGCCCTCGAGGCTCTCGAGCATCGCCGTCTCTTCGCCGCAAATATAGGCTCCGGCGCCGCGATGGACGAAAAGATCGAAATCGTAGCCCGACTTGGCCGCGTTCCTGCCGAGCAGGCCGGCGTCATAAGCCTGTTGGACGGCCGCCTCGAGCACCTGCGCCTCGCGGATGAACTCGCCGCGGATGTAGATGTAGCCGGCGCGGGCGCGCATCGCGAAGCCGGCGATCAGCGCGCCCTCGATCAATTTGTGCGGATCGTGGCGGATGATCTCCCGGTCCTTGCACGATCCGGGCTCGGATTCGTCGGCGTTGATGACGAGGAAGTTGGGCCGCCCGGGAGTCGGCGCCTTGGGCATGAAGCTCCACTTCATGCCGGTGGGGAAGCCGGCGCCGCCGCGCCCGCGGAGCCCGCTGTTCTTGATCTCGTCGATGATGGCGTCCTCGCCGATCGCCATCAGCGCCTTGGTATCGTCCCAGTCGCCCCGCGCCTGAGCGCCTTTCAGCCCCCAGTCCTGGAAGCCGTAGAGGTTGGTGAAGATCCGGTCCTTGTCGTCGAGCATCAGCGCGGACCCTCGATCTTTTTGCGGACGGCGAAGAAGACGCCGGCCGCGACGGCCACGGCGATGGCGATGCCGGCCAGCTTGAACGTGAAGAAGACGAGCTTCACCAGCAGCCACAGGACGATAATGCCGACGACAACCGAGACGGCGAGCGATCCGAGCGACTTCATGCGGACACCGTCATCCCGGCGAAAGCCGGGACCCAGGAACGAAAGCCCGGACAAGCCCGCGCAGCGGGATGTTCATGGATCCCGGCCTTCGCCGGGATGACGATCCGGGTCATGCCTGCGTCTCCTTCGACGCCCAGCGCGGGCGATAGTCGTAATTCTCCGTGACCATCTCCGGAAGGCTCGTCACCCCGCCCTCGGGCTCGCTGGTCCGCCGGTTCACGCCCTGCGGCCCCGGCTTCGGGGTCTCGCCGCGGGCGAGCGCCTCGAGCAGCGCGGTCGTGGTCTCGAAGGTGAGGTCCTCGTAATTGTCGTCGTTGATCTGGACCATCGGCGCGTTGGCGCAGGCGCCGAGGCACTCGACCTCGGACAAAGTGAACAGGCCGTCCCCGGTGGTCTGGCCCTTCGTCATCCCCTTGGCCTTGCAGGCGGCGAAGACGTCGTCCGAGCCGCGCAGCATGCACGGCGTCGTCCCGCAGACCTGGACGTGGTACCGCCCGACCGGCCTCAGGTTGAACATCGTGTAGAAGGTCGCGACCTCGTAGGCGCGGATGTAGGGCATGGAGAGATAGGCGGCGACATATTCGATCACCGGGATGGGAAGCCAGCCCTGGGTGTTCGTCTCCGCCCCCACCTGCCGCTGGGCGAGGTCGAGCAAGGGGATGACGGCGCTCTGCTGCCGGCCGGGCGGGTAGCGGCCGACGATCACCTTCGCCTGCCTGTCGTTCTCCGCGGTGAAGGCGAACGAACCCCAGCGGGCGCGGACCTCGTCGAGATCGATCGAGGTGGGAAGGATGTCAGCCATTCCTGTCGCCCCCTTTGCCCTTGTTGCGGCGCCGGGCGCTCGCCCCGGCGAGCAGGAGCAGGACGATGAGGGCGCCGGAGGTGCCGACGACGTTTCCCGTCCCGCCGCCCTCGCCGGGGGCGGGATCGGAGCTCCACTTCAGGTAAAGCATCACCCCCGCCGCGATCAGCAGCGCCGCCGCGACCGCGAACACCCGCAGCCTCTGCCGGGTCACCGGTCGATCTCCCCGAAGACGATGTCGAGGGAGCCGAGGATCGCGGTGACGTCGGCGAGCATGTGGCCGCGGGTCATGAAGTCCATCGCCTGGAGGTGGCTGAAGCCGGTCGGCCGGATCTTGACCCGGTAGGGCTTGTTGGTGCCGTCTGCGACGAGATAGATCCCGAACTCGCCCTTGGGGCTCTCGGTGGCGACATAGACCTCGCCCTCGGGAACGTGGAAGCCCTCGGTGTAGAGCTTGAAGTGGTGGATGAGCGCTTCCATCGACTGCTTCATCTCGGCGCGCTTGGGCGGCACCACCTTGCGGTCGAGCGATGCGATCGGGCCTTGCGGCATCTGGTCGAGGCACTGCTTCATGATCCGGACCGACTGGCGGACCTCCTCGACCCGCACCATCATCCGGTCGTAGCAATCGCCCTTGGTCCCGACCGGAACGTCGAACTCGACCCGGTCGTAGACGTCGTAGGGCTGCGACTTGCGGATGTCCCAGGGCACTCCGGCGGCCCGGATCATCGGCCCCGAAAAGCCCCAGGCGATGGCGTCCTCCTTCGAGACGACCGAGATGTCGACGTTGCGCTGCTTGAAGATGCGGTTGTCGGCGACGAGGCTGATCGAATCCTCGAACAGGCGGTGGAGCCGGGTGTCCAGCCACTCGCCGATATCGTCGAGCAGGCCGGCCGGAACGTCCTGATGGACTCCGCCGGGGCGGAAGTAATTGGCGTGCATTCGCGCGCCCGACACCCGCTCGTAGAAGTTCATTATGTCTTCGCGCGGCTCGAACAGCCACAGGTTCGGAGTCATTGCCCCGACGTCCATGATGTGGCTGCCGATGTTGAGCAGGTGGTTCGAGATCCGGGTCAGCTCGGCGAAGAAGACCCGCAGATACTGGGCGCGGAGCGGAACCTCGAGCCCGAGCAATTTCTCGATGGCGAGGACGTAGCTATGCTCCATGCACATCGGCGAGACGTAGTCGAGCCGGTCCATGTAGGGGACCGACTGGATGTAGGTCTTGTACTCGCAGAGCTTCTCGGTGCCGCGGTGGAGGAGGCCGACATGCGGGTCGACGCGCTCGACGATCTCGCCGTCGAGCTCGAGGATCAGGCGCAGCACGCCGTGCGCGGCCGGATGCTGGGGTCCGAAGTTGATCGTGTAGTTGGCGATCTCGGATTCGGTCGCGCCGGAACGGGCGACCTGCTCCTCGTGGGACATGTCCTGGGTGGCGAGGGTCATTGGATCACCGTCGCCGCAGCGAAGGCTGGGGCCCCAGGGGGTGTAAGGCGCGTCGCCCCAGCGAAGGCTGGGGCCCCGGGGGGTGAAGAGCGCAGGTGTTCTTCACCCGCTGGGGTCCCGGCCTTCGCCGGGACGACGAGGAAGGCGCTCACTTCTTGATCTCCCCGGCCTTCAGCGGAGTCGGCGCTCCGGGGGCCTCGGGGGCCTTCTCGTCGCCGGGCAATATGTAGGCCGCCCCTTCCCAGGGGCTGAGGAAGTCGAACGGGCGGAAGTCCTGGGCGAGCCGCACCGGCTCGTAGACGACTCGTTTCTGCTCCTCGGAGTAGCGCAGCTCGACATATCCCGAGAGCGGGAAGTCCTTTCGGAAGGGGAAGCCCTGGAAGCCGTAGTCGGTCAGGATCCGCCTGAGGTCGTCATTGCCGTCGAAGATCACGCCGTAGAGGTCGAACACCTCCCGCTCGAGCCAGCCGGCCACCGGCCAGAGCGAGGTCACGGACGGAACCGGAACGTCCTCGTCGGTCGAGACCCGCACCCGGATCCGGTGGTTCCTCGTCAGCGAAAGCAGATGGTAGACCACTTCGAACCGCTCCGGCCGCTGCGGATAGTCGACTCCGGCGATCTCCATCAGCTGCTGATATTCGAAGCGGTCGCGAAGCGTCCGGCAGACGTCGACGATGCTCTCGCGCCGCACCGTCAGCGACACCTCGCCGACCGCGTCCTTCGCCTCGATCAGGGCGTCGCCGAGCGCGGCCCCGACCTCGTCGATCAGGCCTTCGCGAGGCGCGATCCGGGGGGCGGAATTATTCGCCACGGCGCCCCCCATCTCCGTTCGTGTCGAGCGAAGTCGAGACACCCCTTCGAGCGAAGCCGAGAATGAAAGGCCTCGGCTGCGCTCGGCAGGGCCCCTCGACTTCGCTCGGGGCGAACGGAATTGTGTCCACCGCCGGCATCTTATCTCTCGATCGTCCCCACCCGCCGGATCTTCCGCTGCAATTGCATCACCCCGTAGAGCAAGGCCTCCGCCGTCGGCGGGCAGCCCGGGATGTAGATGTCGACCGGAACGATCCGGTCGCAGCCGCGCACCACCGAATAGCTGTAATGATAATAGCCGCCGCCGTTGGCGCAGCTGCCCATCGAGATGACGTAGCGCGGCTCGCTCATCTGGTCGTAGACCCGCCTCAGCGCCGGGGCCATCTTGTTGCACAAGGTGCCGGCGACGATCATCACGTCCGACTGGCGCGGGGACGCCCGAGGCGCCACTCCGAACCGCTCGAGATCGTAGCGCGGCATGTTGGCGTGGATCATCTCGACCGCGCAGCAGGCGAGGCCGAAGGTCATCCACCACAGGCTTCCGGTCCGGGCCCACTGGAACAGGTCCTCGGTCGAGGTCACCAGGAAGCCCTTGTCGGTGACCTCCGACTGGAGGTCGCGGAAGAAGGCGGGATCGGGCGCCTGGAGGTCGGCGGGGCGCTCGTTCTCGTGCCGGGGATCGAGGATCACTCCCATTCGAGCGCCCCTTTCTTCCAGGCGTAGGCGAAGCCGAGGGTGAGCTCGACGAGGAAGACCATCATCGCCGCCCAGCCGGCGATTCCGATGAAGCCCAGGGTCACCGCCCAGGGGAAGAGGAAGGCCGCCTCGAGGTCGAAGACGATGAACAGGATCGCGACCAGGTAGAAGCGGACGTCGAACTGGGCCCGGCTGTCCTCGAAGGCGGGGAAGCCGCATTCATATTCGGCGAGCTTGTCCGGATAGGGATTGGCCGCCCCGGTCAGCTTTGAGACCATCATCGGAAGCACGACGAACGACAGCGACAGCGACAGCGCCACGGCGAGGAACAGCAGGATGGGCAGGTAACCGGCGGCGGCGGGCGCCATCGAGACTCTCCGTAGGGGACGCGAAGCTGCGCGGCTTCTAGGGCAGCGCTCCGGCCATCGCAACCGCTTTGGGGCCATTGACAGAGCCCGGCCCGCGGAACAGTCTGCGGCCGGGAAGAAGGGGGATAAAGATGAAATCCAAGTGGCTTGCCGTCGCGGCCCTCGCCGGCGCCTGGGCGGTTCCGGCGCAATCCGAGATGGTCCGAGCCCAGGATCCCGGAACCGTCGTCCGCGCCCTGCAGAAGGCCGGCTACGCCGCCAGGCTCGGCACCGACAAGGTCGGCGACCCGATGGTGACCAGCGGGGTCTCCGGCACCACCTTCCAGATCTTCTTCTACAATTGCACCGACCACAAGGCCTGCGCCACGGTCCAGTTCCACTCCGGCTACGACCTGAGCGATCCGGTCGGCCTCGAGCGGATCAACGAATGGAACCGCAGCCAGCGCTTCGGCCGCGCCTATCTCGACAAGGAGAACGACCCGATCCTCGAGATGGACGTCGACCTCGACGACGGCGGGGTCTCCGAGCTGCTGTTCGTCGACAATATCGAATTCTGGGCCAGCGTCCTCGGCAATTTCGAGAAGCATATCGGGTACCGGAAGTAGAAAATTCCTCCCCTGCATTTGCAGGGGAGGGGGACCATGCGAAGCATGGTGGAGGGGCCCTCCTGACTCGGGAAAGAACCCCTCCACCGCGCTCCGCGCGGTCCCCCTCCCCGAGAAATCTCGGGGAGGAATTAAGAGCGCAAGGCCCCCGCGACCAGCTTGTGGAGCTTCGAATGGAGCTGGTCGTTCGCGGCAAGCACCTGCCCCTTGGCGAGCGCCGAATCGGCGCCCCGGAAGTCGGTGACGAAGCCCCCCGCCTCGCGGACCAGCAAGATGCCCGCGGCGACGTCCCACAGCTGGAGGTCCTCCTCCCAGAAGCCGTCGAACCGCCCAGCCGCCACCCAGGCGAGGTCGAGCGCCGCCGAGCCGAAGCGGCGGATCCCGGCGACCTCGGGGCCGACCGCGTCCAGGATCTTCTGGAAGCGGTCGAGATGGCCGTGGCCCTTCCACGGCACTCCGGTGGCGATCAGGGCGTCGGCGAGGTCGCGCCGGGCGGAGACCCGAAGCCGCCGCTCGTTGAGCCAGGCGCCCCGTCCCTTCTCCGCCCAGAAGCTCTCGTCGGTGAGCGGCTGGTAGACCAGCGCCTGGGTGATCTCCGGCCGCCCCTGCGCCCCGCGCGGATCCTCGACCGCGATCGAGATGGCGAAATGGGGCAGGCCGTGGAGGAAGTTGGAGGTGCCGTCGAGCGGGTCGACGATGAAGCGCGGCTTGTCCGGATCGCCGTCGATCGAGCCGCCCTCCTCGAGCGTCAGCCGCCAGTCCGGGCGGGCGTGGCGGAGCTCCTCGACGATCGTCTGCTCGGCCCGCTTGTCGGCCATCGAGACGAAGTCGGCCGGCCCCTTGCGGCTGACCTGGAGCTGCTCGACCTCGCCATAGTCGCGCCTCAGCCGCGGCGCCGCCTTGCGCGCGGCGCGCTGCATGACGGTGATCAGGCCGGAATGGGAAACCATATTCTCTCCTAACCCCTCTCCCTTCAGGGGAGAGGGAGGGGCCCAAAGCGAAGCTTTGGGAGGGTGAGGGCGGTGCCGGGACAGGCCCTCACCCTGCCGCTTCGCGGCGGTCCCTCTCCCCTTCAGGGAGAGGGATGCAAGGCCTAATCCGCGCGCCTCACATAGGTCTGCTCGTAGACGTCGACGACGATCCGCGTGCCGGCTCCGATATGCGGCGGCACCATCACCCTCACCCCGTTCTCGAGCAAAGCCGGCTTGTAGCTCGACGAGGCCGTCTGGCCCTTCACCACCGCGTCCGCCTCGACGATCGTCGCTTCGATCGTGTCGGGCAGCTGGACCGAGATCGGCCGCTCCTCCCAAAGCTCCATGACCACGTCCATGCCGTCCTGGAGAAAGGCGGCGGCGTCGCCGAGAAGGTCGGTGGGGAGCGTGATCTGCTCGTAATTGTCCTTGTCCATGAAGGTCAGCTGGTCGCCGTCGCGGAACAGGAACTGGAAGTCCTTGGTGTCGAGCCTGACCCTTTCCACCGTCTCGGCCGAGCGGAAGCGGACGTTGTTCTTGCGGCCGTCGATGAGGTTCTTCATCTCGACCTGCATGTAGGCGCCGCCCTTGCCCGGCTGGGTGTGCTGGATCTTGACGGCGCGCCAGATGCCGCCCTCATATTCGATGATGTTGCCGGGACGGATGTCCACGCCGCTGATCTTCATGTCTGTCTCTCGGGAGATAGGGTAAAAAGAGCCGGTCCGGGCCTTAGCGGTAGGAGGGTGATCGGGCAAGGGAGGCGGCGCCCCCTAAGTTCCTCCCCGCGATTTCGCGGGGAGGGGGACCGCGCGAAGCGCGGTGGAGGGGTTCTTCGGAGTCAGTAAGCCCCTCCACCATGCTTCGCATGGTCCCCCTCCCCTGCAAATGCAGGGGAGGAATTTAGGCGCCCCTCACTTCGTCCCGGCAAGCAGCGGATAGGGGTTGATAGGAGTCCCGTCATACCATTTCTCGCCCTCCGCCATCCGGTTGATCGCGAAATGGAGATGGGGGCCGGCGGGGTTGGCGTTGCCGGTCGAGCCGACGGTGCCGATGGCGTCGCCCTGCCTGATCGCCTGCCCTTCGTGGAGGCCCGGCGCATAGGCCTGGAGATGGGCGTAATAGAACATCCATTTGCCGTCGCCGGACCGCACATAGGCGGTGATCCCGCCGCCGCCCTTGCTGAAGAACAATTTCTCGACCGTTCCCGGCGCCGCGGCGACGACCGGGGTGCCGTTCGGCGCCATGATGTCGATCGCATTGTGGACCCGGGCGCCGCCCGAGCGGGACTGGGTGTAGGTGTCCTGGAGCTGGTCGGCCTTCACGCCGGCGACCGGGATCGCCAGCCCGGTCGGCCCGAGCACCAGCTCGGCGCGGGGCGTCGAATCGGTCGGAGGCGCGGGAGCCGGGGCCACGGCCCGGTGCCCGCCGCTCATCGCCATGATCCAGAAGAGGCTGGTCAGAAGGCACGTGACGACCGCCGTGACGAGGACGATGAACAAGGTTCTGAGCCGTTCCATCCCCCCTCAACGCAACTTATTTCCCACCCGTTCCGTTCGGCCGATTCATGACCGGAACCGTCCATATCGGCTGCTCGGGCTGGATCTACCGCCACTGGCGGGAGCTCTTCTATCCGGCGAAGCTCCCCCAGCGCCTCTGGTATGCGCATTATTCGGAGACGTTCTCGACCGTCGAGCTGAACACCAGCTTCTACCACCTGCCCAAGCCCGAGAGCTTCGCCAAGTGGCGCGACCAGGCGCCGGCCGGCTTCCGCTACGCGGTCAAGGCGCCGCGCTTCGTCACCCACATGAAGAAGCTGAAGGACTGCGCCGAGCCGGTCGACGAGTTCCTGCGCCGGGCCCGCAACCTCGGCGCCGCGATCGGCCCGATCCTCTACCAGCTTCCGCCGCGCTGGGCGCTCAACCGCGAGCGGCTGGAGGAATTCATCGCCCTCCTGCCGGGCGACCTCGACCACGTCTTCGAGTTCCGCGAGAAGAGCTGGCTGACGCAAGAGGTGCTGGCCCTCCTCGACGCCCGCCGCGTCTCCTTCTGCGCCCACGACATGCCCGGCCTCGCCACCCCGCGCTGGGCGGCGGGGCCGATCGCCTACGTCCGATTCCACGGCGGCACCGGCAAATATGTCGGCCGCTATCCGGACGAGACGCTGCTCGGCTGGACCGACTGGATCGTCGACCAGGCGCGCTCGGGCCGCGACGTCTGGTGCTATTTCAACAACGACATCCACGGCCACGCCATCGACGACGCGCTCACCCTCCGAGCGATGGTCGGCCAGGCGCTGCGTTGAGGCGAATCGGCAGCAGCGAAACAAGACTGTTTTCAATAAGCCCGGAATGTTACAGTTATATTTCAAGAATAGAATAATACTCTCAAGTAGTTCTCCGCGCGGCTGTAACAATAGCATCACATACCTCTCCTAGGAATCAGGCAGAAGGCGGCGTCGATTCGCCGCTTGATCCAGACGAGAGGTCGAATGCCCTTTTCAACACCGTTTCCGCCGGCCCGTGGCTTCGCTTCCATCCTCGCTTTGGCGATCGCCTCGCCCGCGTTGGCGGCGACCCTCGCCGAAACCGACGCCGCGGCCGATGCCGCGCCGGCGCCGGCCGCGGCCAACGAGGATCTCGAGGAGATCGTCGTCACCGCCACCAAGCGCGAGACCAACCTCCAGCGCACCCCGATCGCCATCTCGGTGCTCGGCGCCGAGGCGATCGCCAACCGCCACGTCCAGAGCTTGGGCGACCTCGCCGACGGCTCGGTGCCGGGCCTTCGGGTCGCCACTTTCGAGGCGCGGACCTCGGCCCTGACCATCGGCATCCGCGGCATCGTCCCGCTCGACGCCAACCAGCCGGCGCGCGAGCAGGGCGTCGGAGTCTATATCGACGGAGTCTATCTGGGGCGTCAGCACGGCCTCGGCGCGGCGCTTCTCGACGTCGAGCGGATCGAGGTCCTGAAAGGGCCGCAGGGCACCCTGTTCGGCCGCAACACCGAGGGCGGCGCGCTCAGCATCGTCACCCGCGCCCCGACCGGCGCGTTCGGCCTGAGGATGCGCGCGGGCCTCGGCAATTTCGGCGCCTACAATGCCGACGCCCATCTCGATCTTCCGGCGCTCGGGCCGCTCAGCGTCAAGATCGACGGCGCCGTCCAGTATCAGGGCGCGACCGCCAGGAACCCGCTGCCCGGCAACGTCGGCTGGAATTATTTCGACCGCCGCGGCCTTCAGGTGAAGGCGCGGCTCCGGCCTTCCGCCCGATTCACCGCGGACCTTTCCGCCGATATCGGCCGGGACGGGAACAGCCCCTTCTACAGCCAGCTCCTCAACTACAACCCGCTCGGACTCAAGGTCGGCCCGGCCGGCGGCGCCCTGCCCGCCGGCGGCATCCGCCCGCTTCCCCCCATCGTCGAGGTCGAGGGCGCGGAGCGCATGAAGGTCGCCGACATCGGCGTCCCCCAGCAGCCGAGCGTCGACAAGACGATGGGCGCCGCCATGACGCTGCGCTGGGACGCCACCGACGACCTCCAGCTTCGCTCCATATCGGCCTGGCGCGAGGTCGAGGTCGAGCAGTGGGACAATAGCGGCGGCGCCCACCGCCTCCCCGTCTTCGCCCCCAACGGCAATTTCAGCCGCTACAGCCTGGCCGGCCTGTGGCAGCACCAGTTCAGCCAGGAATTCCAGGCGGTGGGCAGCCTCGGCGACAGCCTCGATTACGTCGCCGGCCTCTATTATTTCGAGGAGGAAGCGAGCGACGACGCCTCGACCCCGAGCACCAACCGCTGGAACGCCGACGGCACCGGCTACACGATCAACGATCCCCGGCCGACGATCCGCGGCTTCCGCACCGTCGACCGGGCCAGCCGGGCGAAGAGCCGCAGCTACGCCGCCTATGGCCAGGCGACCTGGACTCCGCCGGCCTTCGACGCCCTCCACGTCACGCTCGGCGGGCGCTTCACCCACGATTCCAAGTCGGGCCGGCTCACCACCGTCAACAACGCGCCGACCGGTTTCGCGTTCGAGCAGAAGCACGACCGCTTCAACCCGCTCGTGACCATCGCCTTCGACGCCGCTCGGGACGTCCACCTCTACGCCAAATATGCGACCGGCTACCGCGCCGGCGGCGCCAGCTCGCGCTCGCTCACCTACCGGTCCTTCGGTCCCGAGGACGTGGAATCGTGGGAAGTCGGCGCCAAGACCGAGCTGTTCGACCGTCGCCTGAGGCTCAACCTCGCCGCCTATGCGATGGACCGCAAGGGCAGCCAGATCGATTTCAGCCTGGTCACTCCGCAGCCCAACGGCTCGACCCGCAACACGCTGGAGACGATCAACGCCCCCGGCACGACCCGAATCCGCGGGATCGAGATCGACGCCACGCTTCGCGTCGCCGACGGCCTGACCCTGACCGGCGCCTATGCCTATACCGACACGAGGATCCCCGACACGGTCAACCCCTTCAAGGGCGTCGTCGAGCCGGTCTTCATCGTCTTCACGCCGCGCAACGCCGCCAGCGCCGCGGTCGATTTCGAGCGCCCCTTCCTCGGCGCACGGCTGCGCTTCCACCTCGACGCCAATTACGCCCAGGCGACCCAGACCTTCGCGGAATCGGCGGTGAAGAACGACTCCTCGTTCATCGTCAACGGCCGGCTCGCGCTCGGCGGGATCGCCCTCGACGGCGACGGCGCCGGGCTGGAGCTGGCCCTCTGGTCGCGCAACCTGCTCAACGAGGCCCATGTCTACCGCCGCGATCCGGCCAACCGGGCGGTCCTCGGCGACTATGGCAATTTCAACGCTCCCCGGACGTTCGGAATCGAGGCGGCGGTAAAGTTCTGAGAAAATGTTCTTGACTTGTTCTGATACTCATGCCATATCGGCACCCTGCCCGAGTCGGCCCGATCACCCGGCGAAGGCAGGGATTGCGGCGGAAGGAGGTTCGCCTCCCAAAGCCGAACGGCCGGCGCGAAGACATCCGGGAGTACAGGAGCTCGCACCGTCGAAGAGCGTATCGGGTCCGGACCCGCCCAGGTCTCGAAAGAGGCGCTGGCGGAAGGGGACGCCTGAAACGGCGTTTCGCCACGGTCCTTCAACGAGGACCCACGGACCGGCCGGCTCTTCACCAGACCCAAGGCTTTCGCCCAGGAGCGAAAGCGACAAAGTCGTCGGCCCCGGGTGCCCGTGGCAGGACGCGCCGGCCGCTCTCCCATCCGGCAACGGAGGCATCGCCGTGCCTTCAATCCCTCTCCCTGGAGGGGAGAGGGAGGGGCCCAAAGCGAAGCTTTGGGAGGGTGAGGGCCTGCTTGCGCTCTTCCATACCCTCACCCTGCCGCCGCTCCGCGGCGGCTGTCCCTCTCCCCTCCAGGGAGAGGGGGGTAGAACACCGTCTCTCCAGTCCACTTCGTCCACTTCGTCCGATTCCGGACAGGCCCGCTACCGCGCGAGCACGCCCTGGAACTCCGCGACCGCCGCCCCCGGCCCCTCCGGATGCCCCCACACCGCGCTGCACACGGCGAGGAAATCCGCTCCCGCCTCGACCAGCGCCCGGCCGTTCCCGGGCGTGATCCCGCCGATCGCGACGCACGGTATCTCGAAAAGCCGCGACCACCAGGACAGGATCGACGGGTCGGGCCGGTGCTCGGTCGCCTTGGTCGTGGTCGGGAAGAAGGCGCCGAAGGCGATATAGTCCGCGCCCGCCTCCCCCGCCGCCATGGCGAGGTGGCGGCTGGCGTGGCAGGTCACTCCGATCTGGGCGGCCGGGCCGAGCAGGGCCCGGGCGTCGCGCGGGTCGCCGTCGCCCTGGCCGAGATGCACTCCGTCGGCGCCGATCCTTTTGGCCAGCGCCATGTCGTCGTTGACGATGAAGGCGACCTCGCGGTCCTCGCAGAGGCGCTGGAGCGGCTCGGCGAGCCGGGCCGCCTCATGCTGGTCGATCCCCTTCACCCGGAACTGGAAGGCGGCGACCGGGCCGCCGGCCAGCGCCTGCTCCAGCCGGCCCGGAAAGTCGCCGCCGACGTCGGCGGGCGAGATCAGGTAGAGCTGGCACGGCGGCCGCGACGACGGCTCGAACAATTGCGCGAATTCGGGATCGAGCGGGTCTTCCATCGGCTAGACCTTCGCCTCGACCCGCTCTCCGCTCAAGCAGCAAAAGCGCGCCGGCTTGCGGCCGGTGCCCCATTGCTCCTGGATGAAGCCGAAGCCGGCCGCTTCCATCAGCGCCTTCGCCTCGGCGACCTCGAACAGCCGGAAGCCGAAGCGGTGGCCCGGCCATTTGCGAAGCTCCTCGGCCGGCTCGAAGGCGATGGCGAGCCGGCCGCCCGGCTTGACCACCCGCGCCAGCTCGGCGAGCGCGGCGGCGGGATCGGGCCAGAAATAGAGGCTGTTGACGCTGACCGCCTTGGTCACCGTCGCCGGCGGCAGCGGCAGCTCCTCGACCGAGGCCTGGTAAAGGTGGAGCCGGCCGCGCCGCACGTCGCGGGCGAACCGCGCCCGGGCCCGAGCGATCAGCATTCCGGAAAGGTCGGCCGCGAACACCTCGCCGCGGGTGCCGAGGAGAAGCGAGCGAAGCAGGGCGCCGCCGCCGAAGCCCACTTCCAGCACCCAGTCGTCCCGCTCGAGCTTCAGGCAGGACAAAGCGAGCGCGTTCATGCCGCGGCTGATCCGGTCGAGCCAAGGCGCGATCAGGAAGCGCCCGATCAGGCCCGAAGGCCGCGCGAACTGGCGCGCCAGGAAGCGGCGGATGCTTATGCCGCGACTTTCTCGGTCGAGGCCCGGTGGATGTCGTCGATCGCCGCGCCGAGGGCCGAATCGAACTCGTCGTCGCTCATCTGGTGCCTGAGGTCCTCGAGCAGAGCCCGGCTGAAGCTGGCGATCATGCCGCGATTCTTCGCGAGCTCCGCGCAGGCCTCGGGCCGGCTGTAGCCGCCGGAGAGGGCGACGACCCGAAGCACCCGGGGATGGTCGACGAGCGGATCGAACAGGCCCGGAGTGGCCGGAATGCTGAGCTTGAGCATCACCCTCTCGTCGCCCGGAAGCGCCTCGAGCCCGTTGAGCAGCTCGTCGAGCAGGATCCGGTCGGCCTCGGCCCGCTCCGGGCTCTTGATGTTGACCTCCGGCTCGAGGATCGGGACGAGGCCCGCGGCGAGCACCTGCCGGCCGACCTCGAACTGCTGCCGGACCACGGCGGCGATGCCTTCGCGGTCGGCCAGGTTGATCACCGACCGCTCCTTGGTGCCGAACACGCCGAGCGCCCTGGCGCGGGCGAGCAGGGAGTCGAGATCGGGCATCGGCTTCATCAGCTGGACGCCGTTCGCCTCGGCCTCCAGCCCCTTGTCGATCTTGATGAACGGAACGACCCCGCGCGCCTTGAGCACCTCGGGCACCGGCCGCCCGTCGATCTCGCCGTCCATCGTCCGCTCGAACAATATCGCTCCGAGCACCTTGTCGCCGCTGAAGGCGGGCGACTTGATGATCCTCGAGCGCATCTGGTGGATGAGGCCGAACATCTCCTCGTCCGAAGTCCAGGCGCCTTCCTCGATTCCGTAGCCCTTGAGCGCCTTGGGCGTCGATCCGCCGCTCTGGTCGAGCGCGGCGATGAACCCCTCGCCCTTCTCCATCTGCGCCGTCATCTTCGCTTCGTCCATCTGCTCTCGTCCCTCGATTCGCGGAAAGTCGAACGGCCCTATCCCAGCCCGCCGCCGCGTTCAAACCGGCCATCTCCCGTTCCCCGGCGAAGGCGGGGGCGCGGCCCCGATCACCTCGCCTCCAGGGCCTTCACTCCGGGCAATTCCTTGCCCTCCATCCATTCGAGGAAGGCTCCGCCGGCGGTCGAGACGAAGCTGAAGCCGTCGGCGACCCCGGCATGGTTGAGCGCCGCCACCGTGTCGCCGCCGCCGGCGACGGAGACGAGCTGGCCGGCCTGGGTCAGCGCCGCCGCGGTCTGGGCGAGCTGCACCGTGGCGCGGTCGAAGGGCGGGGTCTCGAACGCTCCGAGCGGGCCGTTCCAGACCAGCGTCCGGCAGGTCTTGAGCGCGTCCGCCAAAGCCTCGACCGCAGCCGGGCCGACGTCGAGGATCATCTCGTCGCCGGCGACCTCGTGGACGTTGCAGGTCCTCAGGCTCGGCGGATTCGGGGCGAATTCCTTCGCCACGACGACGTCGTAGGGCAGGTGGACGGTGCAGTCCGCCCGCTCCGCGGCATCGAGTATCTCAAGCGCGACGTCCCTGAGGTCGTGCTCGCACAGCGACTTGCCGACTCCGACTCCGCGAGCGGCGAGGAAGGTGTTGGCCATGCCGCCGCCGATGATCAGATGGTCGACCTTGGCGACGAGGTGGCGCAGCACCTCGAGCTTGGTCGAGACCTTGGCTCCGCCGACCACCGCCGCCACCGGCCGCTCCGGCGCTCCGAGCGCCTTCTGGAGAGCGGTCAGCTCGGCCTCCATCGCCCGCCCGGCATAAGCGGGGAGAAGATGGGCGATCGCCTCGGTCGAGGCATGGGCGCGGTGCGCCGCCGAGAAGGCGTCGTTGACGTAGAAGTCGCCGAGCCGGGCGAAGCGCTCGGCGACGGCGGGATCGTTCCTCTCCTCGCCGCCGAAGAAGCGCGTGTTCTCGAGGATCGCGACGTCGCCCGGCCGGAGCATCGCGACATTCTCCTCGGCCACCTCCCAGTCGACGTAGCGCACCGGCCGGCCGAGCACGTCCTGATAGGCGCGGGTGACGAGCGACAGGGAGAATTCCGGGCTCGGCACCTTGGGCCGGCCGAAATGGGCGAGGAGGAGGACGATCGCCCCCTTGTCGGCCAGCTCGGTCACCGTCGGCAGGGTGGCGCGCAGCCTGGTGTCGTCGGTCACCTCCAGATCGGCCATCGGCACGTTGAGGTCGACCCGGACGAGCGCCTTCTTGCCGCGGACGTCGCCCACGTCGTCGAGGGTCTTGAATGACGTCATGACGTCGCTCCCGTCGCCCCAGCGCAGGCTGGG